>JBBDJG010000022.1:0-20742 GCA_040880005.1 Solirubrobacterales bacterium | reverse complement strand
CGAGCGGGTCGGACACCACCAGCCCGTGGGACCAGGGTGACACTGACGAACCCTAGCGCGCTAGGAAGGCTCGCCGTTACTGCGCGTCGCCAGGTAGGCCGTCGCCACGACCGTCACCAGCGCGAGTCCGGCGCCGACCTTCAGATATCCGGAGAAGCGCCGCTTCACGTACCACTTGGTCCCGTTCCAGGTGATGTAGCCGATCGTCCTGTAGAACATCGATTCCAGCCTCCCTTAACCGTCGTCCTTCGAACGGATTCTGTGCGCCATGCGGCTCTGCAACGACCACAGCTCGATGAAGCCCGGGCTCGCCTGCTGGCTGAACAGCCCCGCCTCGAGGCCGCCCGATTCGCTGAAGCCGGCAAGCGCCTGGTCGTAGAGCGCGTTCGCGGACTGACGCGCAACGGGCGTGCAGTTGCCCTTGTACAGGCGCATCGTCACCTCGCCGGTCACGTACTCGTTGACCGACTCCATGAACGCGTTGAGGTCGCCGATCAGCGGCTCCTGCCAGAGGCCCGCGTATGCCAGATAGGCCCACTGCCGGTCGAGCTGCGGCTTGAAGTTGTTCTGGTGGATCGTGCAGACGAGCTTCTCCAGCTCGCGGTGGGCGCTCAGGATGACCGTGGCGGCCGGCACCTCGTAGATGTCGCGCACCTTCAGGCCGACGATGCGGTCCTCGATGTGGTCCACGATCCCGACGCCGTGACGACCGGCGATCTCGGCTACGCGCTCGATCAGCGCGACGAGGCCCAGGCGATCGCCGTCGAGCGCCACGGGGACTCCGCGCTCGAAGGCGACAACGAGGTCCTGCGACTCGTCGGGCGCCTTCTGCGGCGGCGTGACGATCTCGAAGACATCGTCGCGCGGCGCCTCGGCGAGGTCCTCGATCGGCCCGCCCTCCGAAGAGCGGCCCCAGATGTTGTCGTCAACGGAATAGGGCGGCACCTCGGTTCCGCCCTTGATCGGGATGCCGTGCTCGCGCGCGTAGGCGACTTCTTCTTCGCGTCCCATCTGCCAGCTACGCACCGGCGCGATGATCTTCATGTCCGGATCGAGCGCAGCGACCGTCGCTTCGATCCGCACCTGGTCGTTGCCCTTTCCGGTGCAGCCGTGGGCGATCGTGTCGCAACCCGACTCGCGCGCCTGCGCGACGGCGAGCTTCGCGATCAGCGGCCGGCCGAGTGCGGTGAACAGCGGATAGCCGCCGCCGTAGAGGGCGTTCGCCTTGATCGCCGGCAGCACGTAGTCGTACGCGAACTGCTCGCGCGCGTCGACCACCACGCAATCGAGCGCCCCAAGCTGCAGCGCCTTCTCGCGCACGACGTCGAAGTCCTCGCCGGGCTGGCCCAGGTTGACGGTCAGCGCAACGACCTCGGCCTCGTAGGCGTCCTGAATCCATTTCAGCATCACGGACGTGTCGAGGCCGCCCGAGTACAGCAGCAGCACCCGTCCGACCTGGCTCGGGTCAGCTTCGTAGGAGGCCGTCGGCGGGCTCGCGGGGTTCTTGCTCATTTCTTCGCTCACAGCGCCGTCCCGAGGAAGTCGAGCACGCGATCGACGTCGGCCTCGTCGATCACCAGTGGCGGCAGGAATCGAAGCGTTGCGGGGCCGGTCGCGTTGAGCACGATCCCCTGCGCGAGCGCATCAGTCACGACCTCGGCCGCACGCGGGTCGGGCAAATCGGCGCCGATTATCAGGCCACGCCCACGCACGTCGATCAACCGGCCGGCGGCGGCCATCGCCTCGAGGCCGACCCGTAGCCGATCGCCCAGCACGCGCACGCGTGAGAGCAACTGCTCGTCGTCGAGCACGTCGAGGGTCGCCAGCGCCGCGGCGCAGACCAGCGGGCCGCCGCCGAACGTCGAGCCGTGGTCGCCGGGCTCGAACACGTCGGCGGCCTCGCCGCCCGCGATCACGGCGCCGATCGGCAGCCCGCTCGCGAGAGCCTTCGCGGCCGTGATCACATCCGGACGCACGGTCGAGGTCTGCGCCGACGCCCACAACACCCCGGTGCGACCCATGCCGCACTGCACCTCGTCGAATACCAACAGCGCGCCGGTTCGATCGCAAAGGCCGCGTGCGGCCTCCAGCATCGGCTCACTGATCGGCCAAACGCCCGTCTCGCCTTGGATCGGCTCCAGAAGCACGGCCGCCGTGCGCTCCGATACGGCCGCCTCGAGCGCGGCGACGTCGCTGCGCGGCACCGCCACGAAACCCTCAACCATCGGCGCAAACGCCTCCTGCTTGGATTCCTGCGGAGTCGCCGACAGCGCCCCCAGGGTGCGACCGTGGAAGGCGCCCTCGAGCATGACGATCTCGCCGCGGCGACGGCGCTTTCGCGCCAGCTTGATCGCGGCCTCGTTGGCTTCCGCGCCCGAATTGCAGAAGAACGCGCGCGCGCCCGGTTCGAAGCCGTCCGCGAGTCGTTGGGCGAGGCGCGCCTGTTGCTCGATGTGAAAAAGGTTGGAGGTGTGGATCAGGCGCCCCGCCTGCTCGCGGATCGCCTCGACTACCTGCGGATGGCAGTGCCCGGTGTTGCACACGCCGATGCCCGCCAGGAAGTCCAGGTACGCATTCCCCTCCGAGTCGAACAGCGTCACGCCCTCGCCGCGCACGAACTCGACCGCCTGGCGTGAGTAGTTGCGCATCAGGAAGCGCTGTTCCAGCTCCAGCAAACCCGTGCGAAGGCCGGCGGCGACCTCGCTCACGGGCTCACCTTGGTGCCGATGCCGGCGTCGGTGAACAGCTCCAGCAGCAGCGAGTGCGGCAGTCGTCCGTCCACGATGTGGCCGAAAGCGACGCCCGACTCCACCGCGTCGGCGCACGCCTTCAGCTTCGGCAGCATGCCACCGCTTACGCGGCCGATCTGCAGTGCCTCGTGCAGCAGCGCGACGTTCGCTTCCGAGATCAGGCTCGCGCTGTCGTCGGGATCGCGCAGCCAGCCCTCGACATCGGTCAGGAAGATCAGTTTGTAGGCGCCCAGCGCACTCGCCACCGCGCCCGCGGCCTCGTCGGCGTTGACGTTGTAGGAGTTGCCGGCCTTGTCGGCGCCGACGGACGCGATCACCGGGATGTAGTCCTCGGCGATGTGATTGACAACGTCCACGTCGACGTGCTCGATCGTGCCCACGAATCCGAGGTCCTTCGTCTCCCTTCCCTCGACCTCGACCGTTTGCTTTGCGACCTCGAACAGCGAGCCGTCGTCGCCACAGAGCCCGACCGCCGGCTGACCGTGGCGGTTGATCCGCAGCACGATGTCCTTGTTGAGCTTGCCGACCAGAACCATCTTCGCGACCTCGACCGTCTGCTCGTCGGACACGCGCAGACCTTCGACGAACTCGACCTCGAGCCCGAGCCGTTCCATGTAACGCGTGATCTCGGGACCGCCACCGTGCACGATCACGGGATTGAGGCCCACGTACTTGAGTAGCACGACATCGGTCGCAAACGCCTCGCGCAGCGCCTCGTCGGCCATCGCCGCCCCGCCGTACTTGATCACCACGGTCTTGCCGGCAAACTCGCGGATATAGGGAAGTGCCTCGAGTAGGGTCGCTACCTGTGGAGCCGGCTGTGTGCTCATGTCGTGTACTCCGCGTTGAGGGTCACGTAGTCATGTCCGAGATCGCAGAAGTAGATCACGGCACTGTTCTCTGGATCGGACAGACCGATCGCGATCTCGACTTCTGGCTTGCGCATCGCAAGTTCCACCTGCCCCACCTGCGAGTCGCTCAGCTCGACCGCGTCGCTGGCCTGAGCAAGCGCCACGCCCTCGATCGAGAGGTCGATCGGCGTTCCGACCGCGTCGGGCAGCGCCGCGCCCGCAGCCTGGATGATGCGTCCCCAGTTGGGGTCGGCACCCGCGAGCGCCGTCTGGACCAGCGGTGATGTGGCGACCGCGCGCGCCACGGGCTCGACCGACTCGACCGGGCCGCGCACAAGCACGCGGGCCACGCGGGTCGCGCCCTCGCCGTCGGAGACGATCTCGAGCGCGTGCGCCAGCAGCAGCTCGTCGAGCGCCGAGGCGAACAGGCGCTCGTCGTCGCTGCCGGGTACGACCGGAATACCGGAGGCGCCGTTCGCGATGAAGAACACCGAGTCATTGGTTGACATCTGGCCGTCCACCGAAATCCGTTCGAAGGATCGCACGAGGGCATCGGCCAGCAATCGGTCGGTAGTGATCGGGTCGAGGGCGGCGTCGGTCTCAACGAAGCAGAGCAGAGTCGCGAAGTCCGGGCGGATCATGCCGCCGCCCTTTGCCTGCGCGCACAGCCGCACGACGCCGCCCGACAGCCGAAGCTCGAGGCTCGCGCGCTTGGGCCAGCGATCGGTCGTCACGATCGCGTCCGCGAACGCATCCGCCCCGCTTTCGGAGAGCTGGCCCGCCGCGCGTTCGATCCCGGCAACCACCTTCTCGCGATCGAGCTGTTGGCCGATCACGCCGGTCGAGGCGACGCCAACCAACCTTGGATCCAAATCGAGCGAGCGAGCGGCCGCCTCGACCATCGCATCGGCGGTTTCGATGCCGCGCGTGCCGTCGCTGACGTTGGCGTTGCCTGCGTTGACGACCACCGCCCTCAGCTCTTTCAACGCCTTGCGGCGCGAAACGACCACCGGCGCGGCGGTCACAGCGTTGCGCGTGAAGCGCGCCGCAGATGTCGAGACCGGTGTGTCACAGACGATCAGCCCGACATCCGGACCGCCGGACGGCTTCAGGCCGCAGGCGAGACCCGCCGCCCTGAACCCGCGCGGCAGCTCCGCCGGGTCCAGCTCGGTGGCGTGCTGTGGCCGCTCGACCCAGCGTGAGCGAAAGAAACTCTCCAACTCGGTGGGCGTCGGGGGCACCACTACAGTCCGGTCCCCTCTTCGAGCCCGAGCATCACGTTCATGTTCTGGATCGCCTGCCCGGACGCTCCCTTCCAGAGGTTGTCGAGCGCTCCGAACGCGACGACGCGACCGTCGGTCGTCACGTCCACGTGCACGCGGCAGATGTTCGTCTCGCGCACCTCACGCACACCCGGTGGCCTGCCGGCCAGCTCGACGAACTGCTCCGACTCGTACATGTCCGCGTACAGCTCGCGCAGCTCGTCGCTGCCGAGGTCGCGCGTCGGCGTCACGTAGCAGCTCGTGAGCAACCCCTGGTCGATAGGCAGGAGATGCGGAACGAATGTCGCTGCGCCCGAGTACCCGAGCGCGGCCAGCTCCTGGTCGATCTCGGGTCCGTGCCGATGGCCGGTGACCGCGTAGGGCGAGACGTTCTCCGTCACCGACACGAAGTGCGTGTCCTCGCTCGTCTGGCGCCCGGCTCCCGAGGCGCCGCTTTTGCCGTCGATGCTGACCGTCGCGATCAGGCCGGCCCGCGCGAGCGGGGCGAGCGCGAGAATGGCCGCCGTCGAGTAGCAACCGGGGTTCGCGATCAAGTCGCAAGACGCGATCGCCTGGCGCCGCAGCTCGGTCAGCCCGAAGACCGCATCCGCAAGCAGCTCGGGCGCCGCGTGCGGCCCGTACCAGCGTTCGTAGGTCGCGAGGTCGCGCAACCGGAAGTCAGCCGACAGATCGACGACGCGCGTTCCCTGCGCCCGTAGTTGGGCGACAGTCTCCGCAGCAGCCGCGTGCGGGTAGGAAACGAACGCGACATCGAGGCCGGAAAGGCGCGCGATGTCAAAGTCCTCGAGCGTGAGCGGCACCCTGTAGCGCGGATAGACGTCGTCGAGGCTGCGGCCGACCTCACTGCGCGCGGTGATCGCCTCCAGCGCCACCTTCGGGTGGTTCCACAGAAGCTGTGCCGCGAGCGCGCCCGCGAATCCCGACGCACCAACTACGCATGCCCTTGCGGCGGGCGACCCGTCCAAGGGCTGCTCGATCCTTGCGGGGGCCGGCCTACCCACGCGGCCCTTCACGTAGTGCCGCTCCCAGCTCATCGGCAAGCTCTTTCTTTATCCGTTCGCGCAGGGCGGCCGCGTCTTCATCCGTCAACGTGCGTTCGGCCGAGCGAAACTCGAGCCGCAACGCGACCGACTTCTTGCCGGGCTCGAGCTGTTCGCCCCGGTAGAGATCGAACACCTCCACCGAGCGCAGCTCCGGTCCGCCGCCCGAGCGCACGCACTCGATCACCGTCTGCGCCTCGACGGCCTCCTCGACGACTACGGCGATGTCCTGATAAACGGCCGGCAGCGTGATCAGATCTTTATAGCGCGTGGCCTCGACCGCGGTCTCGAGAATCTCGGTCAGGTCAAGCTCGAACACGGCCGGCGGCCGCTCCAGCTCCGCGAGCCCGAACGCGCGGCCAACCAGGGGGTGCAGCTCGCCGACGTACCCGCACTCGTGTCCAGCGGCCAGGATCTGGGCCGCTCGTCCCGGGTGAAGGAAAGCCGGTCCGCCGTCCGCCAACATCCACTCGACTCCAAGCTGCTCCAGCAGCGCCCCCAGCAATGCCTTGGCCGAGTAGAGATCCGGCTGGCGCGCAGGAGAACGCCAGGTACGCGGCAGGTAGTCGCCGGCGAGCAGCGCGCCGAGCGCGACCCGCTCGTCGGGAAGCTTGTCGGGGCCGTTCGACAGAAAGACACGCCCCGACTCGAACAGTCTCAGCGAGGTGATGTCGCGTGCGAGATTGCGACGCGCCACCTCGAGCAGGCCCGGGAGCAGCGTCGTGCGCATCGCCGACTGATCCTCGCTGAGCGGATTGGCGAGGTGCAATACCCGGCGACGCTGGTCGTCGCGAGCGAGGCGGAGCCCGTCCACCGCGTCGGGCGCGATGAAGCTGAAGCTGACGACCTCGCACAATCCCTGTCCGCGCAGCAGATCCTCGGCACCGCGGCGCAGTCTCTGTTGGCTCGAGAGGCCGCCGATCGCGTAGCGTCGCGATGGCAGAGTGGCCGGCAGCTTGTCGAGGCCGTGGATGCGAGCGACCTCCTCGATCAGATCGGCCTCGCGAGTCACATCGACGGCGCGGAAATACGGCACCACCACAACCAGGTCCGCCCCGGTCGACTCGACCGAGAACCCGAGTCGCTCGAGAATCTCGCGCGACTGCTCTGGCTCAATGCGCTCCCCGAGCAGTCCATCGACGCGCTGGCTGCGCAGGGTGATGCGCGGCACCGGCGCAATCTCACCAGCGACGTCGATCGTGCCAGGCACCATCTTCGCGCCGCAAACCTCCACCATCAAACGTGCGGCAACGCGCTGGGCTTGCAACGCCAGCTCGGGATGAAGCTGCTTTTCGAATCGATTGCTCGCCTCGCTGCGCAACGCAAGTTTCTTCGACGTCTGCAAGATGTTGGTGCCGTTCCAGGTTGCGGCCTCCATCGCAACGCGCACGGTCCGCTCGGACACCTCACTCGTCGCGCCGCCCATGATCCCGCCAATGCCGGCCGGTCCGTCGCCGTCGCACACCAGCACGGCGTCGGAGTCGAAGAGGCGCGTCTCGCCGTCGAGCGTCACGAGTCGCTCGCCTTCCTTGGCAGCACGCACGTGCAGGGTGGCCTCGGCAACGCGGTCCAGGTCGAAGGCGTGCATCGGCTGCCCGATCAGCAACATCACGTAGTTGGTGATGTCGACCACGTTCGATATCGGACGCTGCCCGGCGGCCAGCAGCCTCTGGCGCAGCCACAGCGGCGAAGGACCGACCTCGACGTCAGTGAAAACCCGCGTGGAGAAGCGCGGGCACAGCGAATGATCGGCGACGGTCACGGTCAGGAGATCGTCCGCCTTGCCCTTTCCGGCGGCCACTGCGTCGGCGTCGCCGGGCTCCGCAGCGAGAGGAGACCCGGTCGCCGCGTGCAGCTCACGCGCAACGCCGTAGACGGCGAGGCAGTCCGGGCGATTGGGCGTGATCTCGAATTCGAGCACGTCGTCCCCCAAGGGAACATGACTCGCCGCCTCCGAACCGGGCTCGAGCGCACCGGGCAGCTCGATGATCCCGCCGGCGTCATCGCCCAACGCGATCTCCGTCTCGGAGAGGATCATTCCGTCGGAGGCCACCCCGCGCAGGGTCGCCCGACCAAGCTTGGTCCCGTCCGGCAGCACCGCGCCCGGCAGCGCGACCATCACCGTCTGTTCGACCGCGACGTTCGGCGCGCCGCAGACGATCGTGCGCTCATCCGACTCGGAAAGCCACACGCGGCAGACGCTGAGACGATCTGCGTCGGGGTGCTTCTCGACGCTCAACACTCTCCCGACCTTGAACATGCCCGAGTTGCCGTTCTCGGCGGGGATGCCAAAGCGCGAGACGCGCTCGACCTCGGTCCCACTCATCGCGAGCACGTCCCGGAGCTGCGCGCTTGACAGACCGGGGTCGCAGTACTCGCTGAGCCAACTCACGGGAACCTTCATCAGTGGTTCTCCCGTTTCGTGTGAAATGTTTGCGGGGGGGCCACTAAAACTGCTCCAGAAAGCGCAGATCGTTCTCGAACAGCAGGCGAAGGTCGGGCACGGCGTGCTTGAGCATCGCGATGCGATCGATGCCGAGGCCGAACGCAAATCCCTGGACCAGCTCCGGGTCATAGCCCTGCTCGCGCACGAACTCGAACACGTTCGGATCGACCATGCCGGCGCCGGCGATCTCGATCCACCCGCTTCCCTTGCAGAGGGGATCGCATAAGCCGTCGGCGAGCCGGCCGCTCGCGTCGCACGCAAAGCAGGACACGTCCACCTCCACGCTCGGCTCGGTGAACGGGAAGAAGTGCGGCCTCAACCTCACTTCACGTACGGCTCCGAAGATCGCACGAGCGAACTCGAGCAACGTGCCCTGAAGGTCGGCCAGCGTCAGCCCCTCGTCCACGGCGAGGCCCTCGATCTGGTTGAACATCGGAGTGTGAGTGGCGTCGGAGTCGCGACGGTACACCCGCCCGGGAAAGATCCCGTAGACCGGCGGTGGTTGGGACTCCATCACGCGCACCTGCATCGGCGACGTGTGGGTGCGCAGCAAGACTTCGTCGGAGAAGTAGAAGGTGTCCTGGAGCATCCGCGCCGGATGTCCCGGCGGGTGGTTGAGCGCGGTGAAGTTGTAGTAGTCCGTCTCGACTTCCGGCCCCTCGAGCACCTTGTAGCCGAGTCCGATGAACACGTCCTCGATCTCCCGTCGTGTTGACGTGATCAGGTGCAGATGGCCGACGGATATCGGCGGATCCCCCGGCAGGGTCACATCGACGCGCTCGCCGGCAAGCCGGTGATCCAGCTCGTCGCCCTCGAGCGTCGCGGCGCGCTCTGCGATCAACGCCTCGAGCGCGTGGCGCGCCTCGTTGCCACGTTTGCCGATCTCCGCTCTCTGCTCGACGGGAAGCTTCGCGACCGAGCGCAGCACCTGCGTCAGCACGGCCTTGCGGCCCAGGTAGCGCACCCGCAGCTCTTCGACGTCCTCGGCGCTGGAGGCCTCGAGAACCGCGCGCTCGGCCTGCTCCGCGACGGCGCTTAGCTGCTCGAGGATCTGCTCGGGGCTGTCGCCTTCGATCTCGTTCATGTCGTCGGTGATGGTGTCGGAGGTGTCGGGAGTCTATGTGCGAGGTTTTCGTACAGGCATAGCGTGGCCGTCATCGCCACGTTGAGCGAATCGGCCCCTGCGGAAATCATGGGTACGTGGGCGATTTCGTCGCAACTCGAGGCGATCCTGTCCGGCAGCCCCTCGCGCTCGGACCCAAGCACGAACAGGACCGCGCCCGCCGAGGCCTCGCGCAGGGGGCGGCCACCGCGCGGGACCAGCGCGACCTTGCGCAAACCGGCCACGGCCGCCGCCTGCTCGAACTCGCAGCGCACGATCGGAACCCCGAACACAGCACCCATGCTCGCCCTTACCGCCTTGGGGCCGAACGGATCGGCCGTTAGCGGTCCGAGCGCCACGGCGGCGTCGAATGCCATCGCCGCACGAATCACGGTGCCGACATTTCCCGGGTCGGAGACTTCGTGCAGGTACACACCGGCCTGGCGGCTCGAGAGCGCACCCAGCTCCGACCAGCGCTGGTCCCACAGGCAGATGACGCGCGATCCCGAGCCCAGTGCACTGGCACTCGCCAGCACTAGAGTGTCCACCGCGTGAAGCTCGACGTGCTTGTCTATGCCGTCGAGCAGCGCAGCGAGCGCCTTCTGCTCGCGCTCGTCGTAGAAGACGGCCTGCGGCTGCATGCCTCGGCGCAGCGCCTCGGCGAGCAGATCCTCGCCCTCCCCTGCGAACAGCCCACTGCGGTCGCGACGTTTGCGCGCCGCGACGGAACGAAGTTGTTTGATCTTCGGATTGTCCTTGCTGGTGATCATCGGAATAAAAAAAGGGCGGTGCCGTCCGGCCCGCCCGTGAGATTCGCCTCCGTAATCCTTACTGCTCAGGATCCGGTGGCCGCCACCTCCCGGGCTTGCTTGGCTCGCTCGGCAAATCGCCGGAAGGTCTCCGGGTCACGAACGGCGACATCGGCGAGCATCTTGCGATTCAGCTCGATTCCGGCCTCGCGCAGACCGGCCATGAACTGGCTGTAGGACATGCCCTCACGCCGCGCGGCGGCGTTGATGCGCACGATCCAAAGGCGGCGGAAATCACGCTTGCGGTTGCGACGGTCGCGATACGCGTAGGACTCCGACTTGAGCAGCTGCTCCTTCGCGCGCTTGTAGCTGGTGCGTTTCTCGCCGCGGTATCCCTTCGCCCGCTCGAGCACCGAGCGGCGTTTCTTGCGGGCGTGCACTGTTCGCTTGACCCGCGTCATTTCTTCCTCCCGCTTCCCGCCAGCAGGTTCTTGACCTGACGCTGATCGCCGGGCGCAACCTCGACCGGCCGGCCGAGACGGCGCCTGCGATGGGCCGGCTTCTTGCCGAGGATGTGGCTTGTGAAGGCGTGGCGGCCGCGCAGCTTGCCGCTTGCGGTCTTGCGAAAGCGCTTCTTGGCGCCCGAATGGGTCTTCATCTTCGGCATCGGACTGAGAATTTAAGCAGGTCGCCCTGCGCTCAGACAGCGGGCTCGTCGGAGGCCGGGGCGATCTCCTCGCCAGCCTCCGTCGCAGCGGCGGCTTCTTCCGCCTTCGCCGCATCCGGTGGCGGCTCGTCGCTCGTCGGTTTCCGGCTGTTGGGACTCGGAGCGTTTGCTTTGAGCGGAGCCATCACCATGTGCATGTTGCGTCCCTCGCGCTGGGGCTCCTGCTCCACCACGCCGTATTCCTCCAGCTCCTCGGCGAGCTTCATCAGCAGGGCCTGTCCGCGCTCGGGATGTGCCTGCTCGCGCCCCCGGAACATGATCGTTACCTTGACCTTGCTGCGGTCCTTGAGGAAGCGCTCGATGTGGCCCTTCTTGGTGTTGTAGTCGTGCTCGGCGATCTTCGGGCGCAGCTTCATCTCCCTGATCGTGACCTGCTGCTGGTGCTTGCGTGCGGCCTTGCGCTTCTGCTCCTGCTCGTACTTGTACTTCGAGTAGTCGAGCACGCGACATACGGGAGGCTTGGCCTCGGCCGCGATCTCGACCAAGTCGAGATCGCTTTCGCGCGCCATCTCCATTGCCTTCTCGGTCGGAACCACGCCGACCTGCTCGCCGTTCTCGTCGATCAGGCGGACTTCGGACGCACGTATGCGCTCGTTGATCCGGGTCCTGTCCCGCTCGGGCGGGCGCCGATCGAACCTGCGCGGGATCGGCACTAGGCGACCACTATGTCGTGGGTCAAGATCGGGATGGAGAGGAGGGCGGCGGGGTCTGAGGGCACGGGACGTTCTAGCGGAAGCGGTGCGGCGACGGCCGCGTCGGGTGGGTGCCCTTCATCGCTGGCGAGTATAGCGGGGCCGGCGGTGCCTTTTTCAAGCATCATTGATCAAATCGGCAACGGTGGCCGTGTCCATTAGGCCGATGTCGCCCTCGCCGTGCCGGCGGACCGATAGCTGGGACGACTCCTGTTCGGCGTCCCCCACCACCAACATGTATGGGATCTTCCGGATCTCCGCGTCCCGAATCTTCTTGCCGATCGACTCGGCGCGCTCGTCGATGCCGCAGCGGACGCTCGCCCGCCGAAGGTCCATCCGCGCGCTGCGCGCCTGATCGACGTGGCGGTCGGCTATCGGCAGGACAATCGCCTGGGTCGGCGCGAGCCACGTCGGGAAGTTGCCCGCATGATGCTCGGTCAGGATCCCGACGAAGCGCTCGATCGACCCCAGCAACGCCCGGTGGATCATCACCGGCGTCCGCGACGTGTCGTCGGCGTCCGTGTAACGCAACTCGAAGCGCTCGGGCATGAAGAAGTCGAGCTGGCACGTGCCGAGCTGCCACGAGCGTCCGAGCGCGTCGGTCACGTGAAAGTCGATCTTCGGCCCGTAGAACGCGCCGTCGCCGGGATTGAGCTGATGCTCGCGGCCCATGTCGGCCAGTGCCTGCTTCAACGCCGTCTCGGCCAGCTCCCATTGCCGGTCGGCGCCGATCGCCTTGTCCGGTTTGGTCGAAAGCTCGACGCGCACCTGATCGAAGCCGAAGGTCGCGTACAGCTCGTCGATCGACTCGACGATCTTGCGAACCTCGTCAACGATTTGCTCTTCGGTGCAGTAGATGTGCGCGTCGTCCTGCGTGAACGCCCTCACCCGGAGCAGGCCGTGCAGCACTCCCTCGCGCTCGTCCCGCGTGACCAGCCCAAACTCGGCGAGCCGTAGCGGAAGCTCCCGGTAGGAATGTCGCTGCGAGCCGAACACCAGGCACGCGCCCGGGCAGTTCATCGGCTTGACCGCAAAACGTTTGTGCTCGGACTCGGTGAAGAACATGTTGTCGCGGTAGTTGTCCCAGTGACCCGACCGGTGCCAGAGCTGCTCGTCGAGCAGCTGCGGGGTCTTGATCTCCTCGTAGCCGTCGCGTTCGAGGTGTTCGCGCACGAGCCCGGTGATCTCGTTGATCACGACCATTCCGTTTGGCAACCAAAAGGGCATGCCTGGCGATTCGGAACGAAACAGGAACAGCCCGAGCTGCGGACCCAACTTTCGGTGGTCACGCGCGCGTGCCTGCTCGAGCAGTTCCAAGTGTTGCTCGAGGTCTTTCTTCGACAGAAACGCCGTTCCGTAAATGCGCGTCAACATCGTGTTGCTCTCATCGCCGCGCCAGTAGGCACCGGCCAGCGAGAGCAGCTTGAACGTCTTGATGCGGCCCGTCGATGGCGCGTGCGGGCCACGGCACAGGTCCGTGAACGCTCCATTGCTGTACAGCGAGACGGTCTCGACGGCTTCGTTCGAGATCAGGTCGCGAATCAGCTCGACCTTGTAGTCCTGTCCCTCGCGTTCAAAGCGCTCGAGCGCGTCGTCGGTCGATAGATCGGCCCGCTCGAAGGCCTCGTCGGCCGCTATGTGCTCGCCCATTTGCTTTTCGATGCGCGCGAGATCCTCATCTGTGACCTTGACGCCGTCGGGAAACTCGAAGTCGTAGTAGAAGCCGCTGTCGATCGGGGGCCCGATTGAGATCTTCGTACCCGGATACAGGTCGAGCACCGCCTCGGCCATCACATGGGCGGCGTCGTGGCGGATCAACTCGAGGGCTTCGGGGCTTCGGTCTGTGACGACCTCGACCTGCGCTCCATCCGTCAGCGGCGCCGACAGGTCACGCAGCTCACCGTCGGACTTGATCGCAAGCGCCGCCTTGGCCAGCCCCGGCCCGATCGCCTCGGCGAGGTCGCGCCCGCTCGAGCCGTCGGCAACCTCCCGCTCCGAGTTGTCCGGCAGCCGGACCTTCATGCTTCAGGCGACGCGATACGCATGCCGTCGGGATGCTAGACGACGCATCCACACGCGAACCTGCGTGGCGCCTTGCCCGGTGACCGCGGCGGATTGGCTCGAAATGCAGAATTGCCTGCATATGCTGCGATTCCCGGTCCGATGGGAAGAACCGGCCGGCCGTCGGCAGGGCGCCGACCCGCTCTGTGATCACGGTCACCAAGAAGGTCGCGACCGCGCCCGACACTGCTGTTACGTTGATGGTCGATCGAGCGGGCAACGAACCGCTGACCGCTCATCGATGGGGCCAACGCTCAGTGTGACCTTCGAGGTCCAGCGTGCCCCAGACCCTCGGCCTTTGGCCTGACGGGTGTGCAAGTAAGCGAAGCGGCAACGCCTTCGGGCTGCGCTGGCGGTGGCCGGCTGCTGTCCATCGGCACGCCGCGCGAAGGAGGTGGCTGTCTGGCGAACGCTGCGAAGTGAGGAGAGGCCGACAAAGACCAACGACATGAGGAGGACCAATGAAGGCCCCCTTGATTGCCTTGATCGGCGTCGGCGTCGCAGCGGCAACACCAGCAGTTGCGATTTCGGCAAGCACGCCGAGCCCGGATTCCGCGCAGCCGCCGCAGGCGGAGGCGCAGAGCCCGGTTACCGACCCTCGCCAGCCCCCTGGGCCGGTGAGATTCGATCAACAGAGCAGAATGGATGAAACACACGTCAAGCCAGTGAACAGGTATCTGAAACTGCGCAAGCGGGCCAACCGGCTGATCGCGAAGCGCGATCACCGCAAAGTCCGTCCCGTACGCGACGCCGACCAGCTCGACTGGTCGAACCTTGCGCTGCGCCGGGAGAGCCGCAGGTTGCGCCGGTTGATCGACCGTGTGCGTTGGGACATCCGCTTCCAGCGCGCGGGCATCACACCGGCGGTCCAGGCACACCTCGAACGGATCGCCATCTGCGAATCGCACGGCAACCCCCGTGCGATCGGCGGCGGCGGCACGTTCCGGGGCAAGTACCAGTTCATGCGCTCGACCTGGGCCAGCGTCGGCGGCACGGGCGACCCCGCCCAAGCCCCGGAGCGGGAGCAGGACTACAGAGCCGCTCTGCTGCTGCGGCGCAGCGGTAGCTCGCCCTGGCCCGTCTGCGGCTAGGATCTACTCGAAGATCGAGCTGAGTCCGTCGGGGCGGGTCGCGCGCCTAGCTGCGCAGCCCGCCTCACGTACCCGGCCGCGATGTCGGGGCGCGAGAGCGGCCCGTCCTCGACGTGCTCGACATGCGCATCCGGGAGCAGCTTGCGAGTGCCCTCGATCACGCCGGCCGTGAACCAGACATTGTTGCCGCTGTCGAGAATCCAAAGACGATCACCGAGCGATTGCGCCGCGTCGGCCGCCCGGTCGGCCATCCACCCTCGCAAGCGGGCATCGGCCGCCTCCGGCGGACAGTACTCGGCGGTCGCCTGAACCCGGTCACGTATCTCTTCCTCCGACATTTGCGGGTTGGCACTCGTCAGCAGCGAACGCAGCGCGCCCCGGTAGTCGGTGGCCATCATGCCTCGGAGGGCGTCCAGCACCGACTGCGAGGCGACCATGGCGTCCGTGTCGCGCGCCGCCTCGCGCCCGACCGGGTTCCCACCCGGGCTGACGACCGCGGTGGCGAGATCGGGTCGCTTCGATGCAACCCAAACCGCGCGGTTGGTGCCATCGCCGGCGCCGACGAGGACTGCAGGGGCGCCTGCAGCCTCGATCACCGCGATCAGGTCGCCCACGTCGACCTCCATCTCGTACGGACCTGCGTGCGAAGAGCCGCCGCTGCCCCTGAGGTCGTATGTCACGATGCGAAAGTCGCTGCTCAAATGATCGATCAGGCCCTGGAAGACCTTCGGAAGGGCGAAGAATTGGAGCGACATGACGACGGTCGGGCCGCTGCCGACCTCCTGCCAGTGGATGCGTATTCCATCGGGGCGCTCGATCTCAGGCATCACGGAAAGTCTTGCACAGGGTCCGTCCGACGCCTGCCGACCGAGCGTTAAGGCTACTCGGCCGCGACGTCACTATCGACGTACTGCTGCGCGATCTGCGCAAGGTGAGCGACGCCGAGAGCTTCGAACTCGGTGCCTGCCAGCGCGAGCGCCTCGTGCGCCGCCTGGCCGTCGGAGTCCTTCAGCACGTGCGCGAGCAGCAGATCGCAGATCGCCACGTCGAGCGGCCGGCCCAGTTTCTCCCATAGCGCCCGCGCCTCGCCCATCCGTTGCCTTCCCTCTTCGGGGTCGGCGGCCGTCGCGGCAAGCGCTTCCAGCGCCGCGGCATGACCGACTGGATAGTGCAGGCGCCCGGACAGTCGGCTTGCCTCGTCGGCCGCCTCGCGCCCCTGCTCGAGCTTGTCTCCCAACGCCAACGTGATCGCGCGCGCCACCATCGCCTCGATCGACTGCGCGATCAGTCCCGCTCGCTCGCAGACATCGAGTGCGCGGTCAAGCTCCACCACAGCGGTCGCGTGGTCGCCGCTGTCGCGCAGCGTGCGTCCAAGCCAGAAAAGCGCGGAGAAGGAAACCTCCGACCATCCGACCTGCTCGGCCAGCTCGTGCGCCCTGCGGCAGTGCTGTTCGGCCGCGTCCCACTTGCCCTCGCGCCAGGCGAGCACGCCACGCAGCACGTACGGATAGCAGAGCTTGCCCACCAATCCTTCGCGCTCCGCGAGGCTCACGCTCGCATCGGTCGAGATTTTCACCTGCTCCCAGTCGGCGCGGTAGGAGGCGAGCTGCGCCAGTGCCGAATGCAGCTCGACCTGAGACGGCAGGTCGCCGATCTGCTCGGCAAGCCGCAGGCCCTCGACGTAGGCGTCGCCGGCGCCCTTGTAGTCGGCTTCCGAGACCTCGAGGTGATGTCCGAGCGTGAGCAGCGCGCGGATCGTCTCGCCCTCGTCGGAGTCGCGTGCCAGCTCGACCGAGCGCTCGAGGTTCTCGCGCGCCTTCTCGGTGTCGCCGATACGACCGAAGACGCGCCCGAAGATTCCGTGTGCACGCGACGCAACGCGAGTCTCGTTGAGCCGCTCGGCTAGCCGCAGTGCCTTCTCGGACGCGTAGATCGCGAGCATGTTGTCGCCGGCGTGCATGTACAGCGAAGCCGCCTCTTCATATAGGCGAACCAGCTCCAGGCACGGCGGACCGTCCTTGAGCAGGTTGATCCCCTTCTGGTAGCGCTCGATCGCCTGCTTGCGCTCGCCCATATGCCACAGGCCCGCGCCGATCTTGCGTTGCAGGTCGGCGACGCGCGTCAGATCCTCCTGCTGGCGATGGTGCTCGAGGCACTCCTCCCAGACCTCGATCGCCGCCGCGACGCGACCCATCCTGAAGGCGACGTCGCCCTGCTTGTCCATGATGCGCGCCATCGCCGCGGGATCGTGCGGACAGCGGACATCGCGCGCGGCCTGGTAGTGGGCGTAGGCCTCGGGGTTGGAGAACAGCGCGCCGGCCGCGTCGCCCGCCGACTCGAGGAACCGCAGCGCCTTCGCGTGGATGTCCTCCATCTCCTCGTCCGGCAGCCCTGCCTCGCAGCCGAGCTTCGCCGAGCGACCGTAGTGCTCGGCGAGCAGGCTCACGACCTCGTCGCTGCGATCACCGACGCGCTCCTCGATGAATCGCCCCACCTCGTAGTGCTTGTGGGAGCGCACCGCGCGCGGAAGCATCCCGTAGGCAACGTCGCGGATCAGCACGTGCTTGAAGGCGAACTCGCGCTCGCCGGCGAGGCGCGAGCCGGCGTCGGGCACGACTATGTCCTTCTCCTGAAGGGCGGTCAGCCCGCGACCGAGGTCGGCGCCCTCCTGGCTCGCGACCTCGGACAGCGAGCCCTCCCAGAAGGTGCGACCGACGACCGAGGCGTGCTGGACGAGCCGGCGCTCGAACGGCTCGAGCGAGTCGAGCCGAGCGGCAAGCAGGCCCTGGACGGTGTCGGGTAGCTCGACCGCGCCGTCGCCTTCGCGCTCGGCGAGCGTGCGCACCATCTCCTCGACGAAGAAGGGGTTGCCACCGGCGCGCTCGGCCACCGCGCCAACCGCATCCGATCCCTTCCCTTCGCCGAGCAGCGAGGCGATCAGCTCGCGGGTCTCGTCATCACTGAGCGGCTCCAGCACGATCGACGTCGCGTCGAGCCGTCCCCCGCCCCAGCCCGCGCGGCGCTCGAGCAGGTCGTCGCGCGCCAGGCAGAGGATCAGCAAAGGCGCCCTGACCCATTGGGCGAGGTACTCGATCAGGTCGAGCATTCCATGATCGGCCCAGTGGATGTCTTCGAAGACGAGCACGAGCGGTTTGCGTCGTGCGATCGCCTCGATGCACGACCGCACCGCCGAGAAGAAGGTCTCGCGCATCCGCTGAGGGTCTTCGACCTCGACCTGCGGCACGTCTGACGGGATGTCGATACCGAGCAGTCGCGCGATCACGGCCGCGCGGCGCTCGCTCGGCTCACTGGCCTCGACTCCGCACTCAGCCGTCAGCGCGGCCATGCAGCCGGACAGCTTTTCCCAGGCAACCTCGGCAGAGTCGTCATCGACGATCCCGGCCTCTGCGCGCAGAATCTCGCCGAGCGCCCAATAGACGACGCCCGAGCCGTACGGCAGGCAGCGCCCCTCGCGAAATGTGGGCTGCGGCTCGCGACGTGAGAGCTGCCGCGCGAACTCGAGCCGCAATCGCGACTTGCCGACCCCCGCCTGCCCGAACATCGTCACCAGCTGCGCTGAGCTGTCACGTTCGACGCGCTCGTACAGCGACCCCAGCAATTCGAGCTTGTCGGTTCGCCCGATCAGCGGCGACTCTCCCTGCGAGACCCGGCGCGTCGGCTGAGTCGCGATCGGCTTGACGGCTTCCCAAGCGGCGACCGGCTCGGTCTTGCCCTTCAGCGTGAGCGGCTCGAGCGCCTCGTATTCGATCGCTTGGTCGGTCGCGAGGTAGGTGCGCTCACCGACCGTGACGCTGCCGGGACGCGCCGCCGACTGCAGGCGCGCCGCCACGTTGACGGTGTCGCCGATGACCGTGTAGCCGTCGCCGACGGCTCCGGCGACCACCTCGCCGGTGTTGACTCCCACACGCAATGCGAGGCTTACGTTCTGCGCCGCGCCAAACTGCTCGTTGATCTCCGACATCGCGTCCTGCATGCCGAGACCGGCGCGCACCGCGCGCTCCGCGTCGTCCTCGTGCGCGATCGGCGCGCCGAACAGCGCCATCACGTTGTCGCCGATGTACTTGTCGACCGTGCCGCCGAAGCGCTCGACCTCCTCACCGAGGCGTTTGAGGCTGCGATCGACCAGTGCCTTGACGGACTCGGGGTCCATGCGCTCGGCGACCGCCGTGTAGCCGGAGAGGTCGGCGAACACGACTGTGACTTGGCGGCGCTCTTCGGGATGCTCGCGATCGGCCTCACGTTGCCGGGCTCGCTTCTGCGAGCCGTCCTCGAGCGAGCCGCCGCACGACATGCAAAAACGCGCTTCGGCCGGTGCGGGCTCACCGCAGGACGGACAGCGCCGCTCGAGCGCCCCGCCACACGACATGCAGAAGCGCGCTTCGGCCGGGTTCTCGGTGCCGCAAGAGATGCAAGCCAGAACCGCCATCACGGTCCAAGATACGCCATCGAGCAGGGATCCCTCTGTGATTGACGACACCCTTGCAGCTAGTCATGGGCGCAACTGGGCTCGAACCAGTGACCTCCAGCTTGTCGAGCTGGCGCTCTCCCAACTGAGCTATGCGCCCTGCGTTGATTCTAGTGCGGAATCTACCGCGTCCGCGTCCGCGCTCAAGTCGTCGACGTCGTCGCTGGTGCCCGCTGGTGCCCAATCGTCGCCGCGCACAAGCGCACCGATGCGCTCGACGTGCGAATGCTTGCGGTTGCGTCGCCAATCCCCTCGGCCTGGTCGCCACTCACGTCGGACTTCGAGTCTCACTGGTTCCCGCTTTACCTAACTGCGGAACTCATCTTGATCGTCTGGCGCGTCGCAGCCGGCAGTCGCTGGCGAGGGCATCGAGATCCCCGGACGGGCCGACGCCGCCCTCACTACCAGGTTCCGGTGCGCGGCATTCAGACCTTAAGCGGGGGTGCCGATAGAGGCCTGAGGCATGTTCACGATCAGCCGTAACATCAGGGCAACAGGCATTCTGGGCATCGGGGTGGCGCTGCTCGTGGCTGCCGGTGCAGCGTACCTCTACTTCGGGACCGCGCGCGATGTAACTATCACACCCATCCAGGACAAGCACCAAGTCTTCTCCGGCGTCGATGAGGGCAAGTACCTGGTAGAAAGCGAAGAGGAAACCTTCGAGGTTACGGGCGCACTCCTGAGCAGCCGCGTTCGGCTCGACCTGGAGCGTGGCCACACCTACAAGTGTCGCGTAAGCGGCCTGCGATTTCCGCTCTTCCGCTGGCGTCGCAAGATCCGAAGCTGCACCGAGGAGGCGCCATCCCTGACCACCGCGCCTCTGCCCGGGTCTGGTCAGGGTGTTCCTTAAAGGGCGAGAGCCAGCACCAGCCCACCATTGGGCAGAAACCGCGATTTCCGCCCGAATCCGCGCGCATCGACGGACATCCGCGCGTATCCACGTCCGCACCGACACGACGTAACGTCGCTTCCTGCGCGCCACGAGCGGGATCACCGCAACCACGTGCTCTCACTTGTCGAGCTGGCGCTCTCCCAACTGAGCTATGCGCCCTGGAGTCGTGATGTTAGTCGTTGCGGAGCGGTGTTCGGATGCTGTTGCTTTGCTTACGGCCTTGCGCTCACGTTCGCCTGAGGTCGCTATAGAAGATCGTCCGGGCTACGGTCAAGCTCCACGAACGCACAGCAGACGTACGTTTCCGCCGCGTTTGCCTTAGCCGCCTGCTGCCCGTCGCAGGGCGTGCCTGGCTTTTCGCAACGCAAGGCCGGCTCGTCGAGCTGCCATTCGCTGCTGCGCATTTTTTGCGCGAGCAACATCTATGGCGCGGCGATCTTCCGCAATCGCCCGCTCGACTTGCTCTCGCTCTCTCCGCTTGATCGCTTCCACAGGTGACATCAGTCTACCTCCGGGGCTAGACCCTATGGAGCGGGCGTGTCCGCTTCATGAATTAAAGAGGCCGGCACCCC
>JBBDJG010000021.1:524-20756 GCA_040880005.1 Solirubrobacterales bacterium | reverse complement strand
CTGGCGGTAGAAATACCGGGATCGCGGTCAACGAAATGCTGGCGGTTGTGAACTAAGGACTCATGCGCCGGTCGCAGATGGCGAATCTGCCGCGCCCGCCGGCGAATTCGCTTCCCGGCCCATCAACAGCCGAGGCTCGAGGTCCAGCAAGAGGGGCACGGGCAGTCCGACCACGTTCCAGAAGTCGCCGTCGATACGCTCGACCAGCGCGGAGCCGAGGCCTTGGATCGCATAACCGCCCGCGCGCTCCCGCCACTCGTCGGTGTCCAGATACCACTCGATCAGATCGTCGCTGAGGTCGCGAAACTCGACGGCCGTGCGCGAACTGCCGGTGCGTTCGTGCCCGTCCTCGATCAACGCTATCCCGCTGAAGACCTCGTGCGTCCGGCCGGAAAGCGCACTCAGGCATTGTTTCGCCTCTGTCTCATCAGGCGGTTTGCCAAAGACGCGGCGGTCGAGACATACCTCCGTGTCCACTCCGAGGACCAGGCGTTCGTCGCCGACGGTTGCCGCGACCGCGCGAGCCTTGCGCAACGCGTTCGCGACGACCAGCTCGCGCGGATCGCCATCACGCGACTCGGTCTCGCCGGAGGGCACGACCTCGAACTCGATGTCGAGCTGCTCGAGGATCGCGCGACGTTGCGGCGACCGCGATGCGAGAACGAGCGGCGTTCGCATTTCTATGAAGCGAGCTCAGGAAACCACAGCCCGATCTCGCGCTGCGCGGACTCGGGTGAGTCGGAGCCGTGCACCATGTTGAACGTCAGCTCAAGCGCGAGGTCGCCGCGGATCGAACCGGGCGCCGCATCGATCGGGTCGGTCGCACCGATCACCTGGCGTGCGGCTGCGATCGCGTTGGCGCCCTCGAGCACCATCGCCACCAACGCTCCCCCGGTGATGAACTCGACCAACTCGCCGAAGAACGGCTTCTCCGAATGCTCGGTGTAGTGGCGCTCGGCCAGCTCGACCTCGACCTGCATCGTCTTCAGTGCGACGATCGCGAGCCCTTTGTGCTCGAAACGCGCGATGATCTCCCCGGTCAGATTGCGGGCGAACGCGTCGGGTTTGACCAGGATCAGAGTTCTCTCCACGGGGCGGTCCTTTAGGAGTGGCGGTTCACGGGCGTTGGCAGGCTCGCGGTCACTTGTTGCGCGACGTGCGCCCGGAGGACGGCTTCTTCGCGCCCGATGCCGCCCGCTTCGCCGAACGCCGCTTGGCGGCCGAGCCGGACGCCTTCGAGGAGCCGGAGCCCGCTTGGTCGGCCTCGGGCAGCTTTGGATCGGGCGCTTCGGGGCCGGAGCCCGGGCTGGGCGGCCCGATCGCAGCAGCCGCCGAGAGCCTTCCGGATGAAGTCGCGGCGGGCTCGGCCTCGCGCTTGGCCTCTCGCTGCTTTGCCTCGCGATCCGGCTTCGCGGCCTTTGCCGGCTCGGAGACTTCCGGAGCGGCGTCCGAATCGGAGTTGCGCGAGCTCGGACCGTCGCCTTTCACGCTCGCGAGCGACCGCTGCTGGCGCTCCGCCGCACTGGAGGCGGCCCGATCAGGAGCGGCTGCCGCAGGGCGAGTGGGCGCGGTGCGCTTGCTGGCAGCGCGTTCTGTGGGCCTGGCGGGTTCGGCCGCGCGTACAGGGCGGCGGCGTCTCGCCGGCGCGGGCGCTGCGCGCTTCACTTCGCTCTCGCAGAAAGGGCAGATCCGCCAGCGCGGGTCGAGCGGCTTGTTGCAGGTCTCGCACGGCTCCCGGAGCTTGCGCAGACAGCTCGGGCAGCGCAGGTACGACGGTTCGACCTCGTAGCCGCAGTTGCGGCAGGTGCGGTTCTGGAGCATCGCCAGGCGCGCCTCGGCCGACTTCGTCTCGACCTCGCGTTCGCGCACGTCCTCCAGATACTCCGGCGGCCGGATGATCGAGTAGATGACGGTGCCGACGAACGGAAACACCGACCACAAAGGGAAGGCCCTCATCAGCACCGGGTCCTCGATCCGGCGCTCGGCGTCCTTGAAGCTCCAGTAGATCAACGCCATCCACATCGCCAGCATCGAGAGCACCAGCAGACTCACGATCGCATTGATCGTGCCGTTCGTTATTCCGAATATGGCGGGCGTCATCGTGGCCATCGGGCGGCGCATCGTGCGCCACCCCAGGAAAAAATCGGTCGCGCGAGTGTACCCGAGAGCGATTCGACGAGCCGGAATGAACGCCTGCACCGCCTTCCGCTCCGGGTTCATCTTTTTCCTGCTGCAATGGGCAACGACGCATTCTTGGCTATCCGCGTCCAATGCCGGGCGCAAGCTCGCTACAGCAGAATCCGTCCCATCACGTAACCGACTGCGAAGAAGATCAGGATCACGACGGCGACGAGCAGGGCGACCAAGCCGAGCATGCGCAGGTGCTGGCCCACTAGTGTTTCTCCGCAATCCGCATCACGGGCTCATGCGCCGAGGGGGCCAAGTCCGACAGCAGGTAGATGGAGCCTGTGACGATCACGGCCCCCTCGGCCCCGGCGAGCTCGGTGGCCGCGCGCAGGGCGCTGGTCGGATCCGGCTCGATCGTCGCCTGAGAGCCGCCCACCTGGCGCCACAGGCTTTCGAGCGTTGCCGGCGAGAGAGCGCGCTCGTGCGACGAGCGAGTGAAGACGACCGAAGTGCAGTGCGGCTGCAAGGCGGCCAGCATCGCCGCGGCATCCTTGTCGTCGAGGATCGAGACAACCGCCACCGGCTTGCGGTCGCCGGCCGCTGACCGAAGCGAGCCGGCCAAAGCGCGCATTCCGCTCGGATTGTGCGCGCCGTCGAGCAACAGGACCGGCTCGCTGCCGACCTGCTCCAACCTGCCCGCAAGCTCCAGCGTCGCTGCCGCCTCACGCACGGCCTTCCGATCCAGCGCTCCGTGAAGACACTCCGCCGCGGCGACGGCGAGCGCGAAGTTCTCACGCTGGAACGCCCCCAGCGGGCGCAGGCTGATCTCGTCGTATTCGGCCAGCGGCGTCTCGACACGCATCCGCGAGCCCCGGTCGCGTAGGTGGAAGTCGCGCCCGGCGAGCAGAAGCGACGCTCCCCGCTCGCCGGCCACGTGCTCTGCCACGTCGAGCGCCTCTCCCTCGAGCGGTCCCGCCACGATCGTTCCCTGCGGCGGCACGACCGCCAGCTTTTCCTGCGCGATGTGCGTCTCGGTCGGACCGAGCCAGCGCGTGTGCTCGAGCCCGACGTTGGTCAGCACCTGCACTCTCGAGCAGATCACGCTGGTGGCGTCGTAGCGCCCGCCCAGACCGGCCTCGATCACGCCCACCGTGACCTGCGAGCGCGCCAGCTCGAAGTACGCGGCGGCCGTCAGGGCCTCGAATTGGGTCACGCGATCTTCGGGATCGAGAGTCCGCTCGACGACCCCTGCTGCACGGGCCGTCCGATCGATCGCGGCGCCAAATCGCTGCTGCGACACGGATTCGCCGTCGATCTCGATCCGCTCCGCGAACGACGTGATGTGGGGCGACAGATATGCGCCCGTGCGCACCCCGTGCTCGCGCAGGATCGCCGCGATCATCCGCGCCGTTGACGACTTGCCGTTGGTGCCCAGCACGTGGATCGACTCGAAGCGCGACTGCGGCGACCCGAGCGCCGTCATCAGCCGCTGCATGCGGCTAAGCCCGAAGCGCACGCCGAACAGCTCCAGCGAGAGCAGGTAGCGCTCAGCCTTCAAGCTCGTCGATCTCCTTTCGCAGGCGCTCCAGCTTGTCGCGCTCGGTCTGCACCAGCTCCGGCGGCGCCTTGGCGACGAAGCCCTCGTTGGCGAGCTTGCCCTCGGCGCGCCCGATCTCGGCGTTCAGCTCGGTTCTACGCGCCTCGAGGTTGCGGCGCGCCTCCGCGGGGTCAACCTCACCCCCGAGCACCTCGATCAGCGCCGCCGGAACCGCCACGGTTATCTGGTCCTCGCCCCCGGCCGCGGCCGTCAACTCGAGATCGAAGCGGGCCAGACGCCCAATCGTCTCGAGCGAGCGTTCGTAGGCTGAGCGCGCAGCACTGTCGGCGACAACTCTGGCCCGAAGCACTGACGCGGCCTGCGCGCCGACCGAGTCACGGTAGTTGCGCAGGCGCCTCGTCACCTCGATCACCAGCTCGATCTCGCGCTCGGCAGATTCGTCGAGCAGCGCTTCATCCGCTTGCGGAAACTCGCTCACGGCGAGATCGCTGTCGCGATCGGGGAGGAACGACCAGATCTCCTCGGTCACGAAGGGCACGAACGGATGCGCGAGCGCGAGCGTGCGCTCGAGCACGAACAGCAGATTCGAAGCGACCGCCTCGCGCTCGGCCTGATCGTCCGAGTACAGACGTGGCTTCACCATCTCCAAGTACCAGTCGCACAGCTCGCTCCAGAAGAACGAATAGAGCGTTTGCGCAGCGTGCGAGAAGTCGTACTCCGCGGTGCGGGCGGTGACGTCCGCGATCGCTCGTTGGAGCCGCGAGAGGATCCAACGGTCCTCGACCGTCTCGGCGCGCGCGGCCGGCCGCGCCCCACTGGCGTTCATCAGCACGAGGCGCGACGCATTCCACATCTTGTTCGCGAACTGCTGACCTTGGCGGATCTTCTCCGCCGAGTAGCGTACGTCCTGGGAGGAGGACATGGCCAGCAGCCCGAAGCGCACAGCGTCGGCTCCGTGCGTCTCGATCTCGTCGAGCGGGTCGATGCCGGTGCCGAGCGACTTCGACATTCGCCGTCCGTCGGGCGCCTGGATGATCGACGTTATGTACACGTCGGAGAATGGGACTTCGCCGGCAAACTCGATTCCCATCATCACCATGCGCGCGACCCACAGGAAGATGATGTCGCGCGCGGTGACGAGCACGTCGGTCGGGTAGAAGGCGCGTAGCTGCTCGCTGTCCTGCGGCCAACCCAGCGTTGCGAACGGCCACAGCGCCGAGGAGAACCACGTGTCGAGCACGTCCTCGTCGCGACGGAGTGTTCCATCGCACGAACCGCACCGCTCAGGTGCGGTTCGTGAAACATATGTTTCCTCGCAGGCGTCGCAGTACCAGACCGGCAGCCGGTGGCCCCACCAGAGCTGGCGCGACACGCACCATGGCTTGATGTTCTCGAGCCAATCCAGGTACACGCGTGCCCACCGTTCGGGCACGAAGCGAACACGTCCATCGCGCACCGCCTCGATCGCGGGCGCAGCCAGCTCGTCCATCTTCATGAACCACTGCAGCGAGATCAGCGGCTCGATGCGCTCACCGGAGCGATGTGAGAACGGCACCGTGTGGGTGTAGTCCTCCTTCTTCGACACCAGACCCTCGCGCTCGAGCGCGGCGACAACCGCTTCGCTCGCCTCGCTCACGTTGATGCCGGCGAACTCGCCCGCCTCGACGGTCATGCGGCCGTCCTCGCCGATCACCGAGATCTCCTCGAGCCGGTGCCTGCGACCGATCTCGAAGTCGTTCGGATCGTGGCCGGGCGTGATCTTCAGGGCACCCGTACCGAAGTCGGTCTTGACGTACTCGTCGGCGATCACCTCGAGCCTCCGACCGACCAGCGGCAGCGTCACGTGCTTGCCAATCACGTCCTCGTAGCGCTCGTCGTCGGGATTGACCGCGACCGCGGTGTCCGCCAGCATCGTCTCCGGTCGCACCGTCGCCACCGTCACCGCGCCGGAGCCGTCCTCCAACGGGTAGTCGATGTAGTAGAGAGCGTCGGTGACCTCGCGATCGGCGACCTCGAGGTCGGAGATCGCAGACCTCGAACCCGGGTCCCAGTTCACCATGTAGTGGTCACGGTAGATCAGGCCCCGCTCGTAGAGGTCAACGAACACGTTCTGCACCGCGTCCGCATAGCCGTCGTCCATCGTGAAGCGCTCGTCGGCGTAGTCGCAGGAGGCGCCCAGACGCTGAAACTGCTCGACGATCGTCGAGCCGTAGTGCTCGCGCCACTGCCAGACCCGCTCGAGGAACGTCTCGCGCCCGATTTGCTCGCGGCTCGTACCCTCCGAGGCGAGCTGGCGTTCGACCTGCGTCTGCGTGGCTATGCCCGCGTGGTCGGTGCCGAAGATCCACTTGGTCCGCTCGCCCCGCATGCGGTGGTGGCGGATCAGGACGTCCTGAATCGTGCCATTGAGCGCGTGGCCCATGTGCAAAGAACCGGTCACGTTCGGCGGAGGGATCGCGATCGAGTAGTTCTCATCCGGCGATCCATCCGCGCCGGGATGGAAGTAGCCCGCCTCCAGCCAGCGCGCGAGCATGCGCGGCTCGACCTCGGCAGGGTCGTAGCGCGTGCGCTGCTCCAGGATCGAGGTTCGATCGCTCGCCACGGTGAGGCGGCAGTTTAGTGGCGCGCCGCCAACGTCAGCCCAGCGCACACGCGGCCATCCGAAGGCCCGGCACCGGACTCGAGGTTCGCAACAGCGAGCCACCGTTGTCGCCACCCATCGTGGTCACGTATAGCTCCGACATGTCGGGGCCGCCGAAGCACAGCGCCGAAACGAACGGAGCCGGCACCTCGAGGATCTCGCACAACGACCCGCCGGCATCGAAGCGAATCAGGCTCGCGCCGTTGCCGGTCGCGACCCAGATGCCGCCCTCGGCGTCGATCGCGAGGCCGTCGGCTTCCCCGGAGTCGCTCGCAGCGAGCAGGCGCCAGGCAGACGTGTTGCCGCGCTGGTCGAGGTCGTGCGCGATCAGCGTGCCGGTCGAGTAATCGCAGCAGTACAACGTGCCGCCATCCGGTGACACTCCGATCCCGTTCGGCCACATGATCCCCCGGAAAAGCAGCTCCGCCGAGCCGTCGGGGTCGATCCGCCAGACGTCACCCGGCACCGGATCCTCGCCGGCGAAAGGCCGGAAACGAAGCGCGCCCACGTACAGCCGCCCACCCGGACCGGTCGCCATGTCGTTGAAGCCGGTCACGCCCTCGTCCGGCTCCAGCACCGCGCTCGTCTCGCCGTCCTTTGCGAGTACGACGGTCCGGCCCGACACCACGAGACCGCCGCCCGCGCACAGCGCGAGCCCGCCGACGCCGCGCCGCTTCGCCAGCAGCGTCTCGACCCCCGCCGGCGACCAGCGGTACACGCCACCGCCGAGCACGTCGGAGAAGTACACGCCGCCATCACCGTCCCAGCGAGGCGCCTCGGCCAATCCGAAACCGGACGCGAGTGTCTCGAACTTTGCGACGATCGGTAACGCGGGGTTATGCCGAACGCTCGCCGAGTTGTTGCTCGGCCTCGGCCGCGGCCTTGGCCGCCTGCTTGCGCTGCGTCTGAGCCGCCTTGGCGGCCTCGGTCACGAGTGTCGGCTTGAGATTCTTCTCGACGGTCTCCTTGGTCACAGCGCACTTGGTGACGTCGCCGCGCGAGGGAAGCTCGAACTGCACCTCGAGCAGGATGTCCTCCAGGATCGAGCGCAGCCCGCGCGCGCCGGTGTCGCGCTCGAGCGCGCGATCGGCGATCGCGCCGAGCGCATCCTCGGCGAAATGCAGCTCGATGCCATCGAAGCTGAAGAAGCGCTGGAACTGCTTGACGAGTGCGTTGCGCGGCTCTCCGAGGATCATGATCAAATCGTCGCGCGTGAGCTGGTGGATCGCCGAGATCACGGGCAGCCGGCCGATGAACTCCGGGATCAACCCGTAGTGCATCAGGTCCTCGGGCAGCACTTGCTCGAACCAGTCGCCGGTGTCCTTGTTCTTGCGAGACTCGACCGCCGCGCCGAAGCCCACTCCCTGTCCGCCGAGCCGATGCTCGATCACATTGTCCAACTCGGCAAAGGCACCACCGCAGATGAACAGGATGTTGGTCGTATCGATCGTCAGGAACTCCTGGTGCGGATGCTTGCGCCCTCCCTGAGGGGGCACGGACGCAAGCGTCCCCTCGAGGATTTTCAGCAGCGCTTGCTGCACGCCTTCGCCTGACACGTCGCGAGTGATCGACGGGTTGTCGGCCTTGCGCGCGATCTTGTCGACCTCGTCGATGTAGATGATGCCGGTCTCCGCCTTCTTGACGTCGAAGTCCGCCGCCTGGATCAACTTCAGCAGGATGTTCTCGACGTCCTCGCCGACGTAGCCCGCCTCGGTCAGCGCGGTCGCGTCGGCGATCGCGAACGGCACGTTGAGGATGCGTGCCAGGGTCTGGGCGAGCAACGTCTTGCCGCAGCCGGTGGGACCGAGCAGCAGGATGTTCGACTTCTGAAGCTCGACCTCGCCTTCTTCGTCCTGGCTCGCGATCTGGATGCGCTTGTAGTGGTTGTAGACCGCCACCGAGAGCGTGCGCTTGGCTCGCTCCTGGCCAACCACGTACTCGTTGAGAACGTCGTAGATTTCGGTCGGCTTCGGCAGGCTCTCGCCGTCGAATGTCGGCGCCGCCGTCAGCTCCTCGTCGATGATCTCGTTGCAGAGATCGATGCATTCGTCGCAGATGTAGACGCCGGGACCGGCGATCAGCTTCTTAACCTGTCGCTGGGACTTGCCGCAGAAGCTACAAAGGAGTTGTTCGTTGGAGTCAGTCGGTCGGGTCATGAGTCGCCAGTTCGACGGTGGGCCCGGGCTGCGGAACCCTCTCTACAGAGTACGGCTTCGGTGCCGTTTGTCGAGCGCTTCTCTTCCACGGGGCCGCCGTCGCCCCTGCCTCGGGCGGACACCATGAATGGACAAGGCCCTGCCGGCGCCACGGACGGCCAGGCCGCGGTCAGTGCTCGGAGATCACCTTGTCGATGATGTTGTATTCCTTGGCCTCCTCGGCACTCATGAAGTAGTCGCGATCGGTGTCTTGGGAGACCTTCTCGAGCGGCTGGCCGGTGTGCTTGGCGATGATCTCATCGAGCTTCTTGCGAATGTCGATGATCTCGCGAGCGTGGATCTCGATGTCGGCTGCCTGGCCGGAAAACCCGCCCGAGACCTGATGGATGAGGATCTTGGCGTTCGGCAGCGCCATGCGCTTTTCCTTCGCTCCGCCTGCCAGCAGCAGGGCACCCATGCTCATCGCAACTCCAACGCATATCGTCTGCACGTCGGGCTTGATGAACTGCATCGTGTCGTAGATCGCAAGCCCCGCGTACACGCTGCCGCCGGGCGAATTGACGTAGAGGCTGATGTCCTTGTCAGGGTCCTGCGATTCCAGGTGCAACAGCTGGGCGACGATCAAGTTGGCGATGTCCTCGGTGACCGGCGTGCCGAGGAACACGATGCGCTCGTTGAGCAACCTTGAATAGATGTCGAACGCGCGCTCCCCGCGGGAGGTCTGCTCGACGACCATCGGGATCAGTGGGCTCATGTCGCCTTTCTTGTCGATCTTGCCGGGCAGTCAGTGGTTGACGGTCCGCTTCGCCGCCTCGCCTAAGCCTCCAAGCAGCGCGCCGCGCGATTCTAGCAACGGGGATCTTCCGGTTTCCGAGGTCGAATCCTTTCTCCAGAGGCGCGCACAGTCGGCGTCGAGCGTCAGCCGAGTCGCTCCACCAGGCCGGCGGCGATCCTGCGCGCGCAGGCCATGATCGTGATCATCGGGTTGACCCCCAGCGAGCTCGGCAGAATCGACGCGTCAGCGATGTAGAGACCCTCCAGCTCGTGCGACTCGCCGCTCGGCGCGACCACCGAGGTCGCTCGATCGGCCCCCATGCGCGCCGTGCCCATCGGATGGAAGGCGTCGAGTCGTAGCTGGGCCGGTCGCACTTGGGCGTCTTCGATCGCACGCAGCTCGCGCCGCGACGAGATCGGGCCGACGCCGGCGATCTGAGGATGGACCTCGGTCGCACCGGCCGCGAGCTGCATCTCAGCGGCGCGAGCGATTCCGAACTGGATCTCACGCGCGTCCGCAGGGTCGAGCCGGTAGCTGATCTGTGCATGGCCCGATCGACCGACCGCCACGCGACCGCGCGAGCCGTGGTCCGACAGGTGCACGCCGACGATCGCAAGGTTCCCGTAGTCCTCGATGCGCCGCTTGAAGTCCTCGCCGACGCCCGGCATCCAGTGGACCCCGAACATCAAGGGTGTGAAGGTCGCCTCCATGAACAGGCCGCGGTCGCGCCACTCGTCCACGTACCAGCTCTGCATGACTCCGTCCCATCCGCGCACTTCCTCGTCGAAGATGCCCCCGACCCAGCAGGCCGGATGGATGCGAAGGTTGCGACCGATCTGCCCAGACAGGTCCGAGACACCCTGTGAGATCAGCAGCTGCGGAGTGCCGACCGCGCCGGCCGCCAGCACCACCGCGCGCGAACGGACCTCGTAGGAGCCGCGATCGGTGGCAGCGCGTACTCCGACCGCACGGTGTCCGTCGAAGAGAATCCGCTCGACCCGGGCCCCTGCGCGAATCCGCGCCCCGGCCGCAACGGCGCGCGGCAACTCGGATACGTGCATCGCCTGCTTGGCGTCGATCGCGCAGCCGGTGGGGCAGGTCCCGCAACACACGACGTCGCCGGCGTTGCGCGTGATCGGGCCGTTCGACGCTCCGAGTGCCTCGGCGCCGGCGCGGCAAAGCTCCGCGTTGCGCCCCGCACGCGCCGGATCGACCGGCTTTACGTTGAGATCACGCTCGAGCTGCTCGAACTCACGGTCGAGGTCGGTGGCCCACTCGATGCCCAGCTCGTCGCGCCAGCTCGCGAGCACGTCCGGCGGCGTGCGCAGGCAGGTGCCCGAGTTGATCACGGTTGTGCCGCCCACGCAGCGACCGATCGGCAACGGAATCGTGGGCTGCCCCTCGCACACCGTCGATCCGCCGTCGCGGTACAGCGTCGCGGTCGCGTCGAACGTGTCGGTCGAGTAGCTCGCAGCGTCGTAGTAGGCGCCCTCCTCGAGCACGATCACCGACAGGCCGGCTTCCGCGACAACGCGCGCGACCGCCGCGCCACCCGCGCCCGAGCCGACGATCACCACGTCGCAGCTCTCGGAGCCGGTGGGCACCTGCATGTCTTCCGCGCACAGCGCCGCAACGCCGGAGTTGGGCGCATCGACACCGGCGCTCTCGCAGCCCACCCGCACGCCCACGCTGCGCCGCACGTCCGCGTGATTCGCGTAGGCAAGCGAGACCAGGCTCTTGAGCGAGCTGAACAGCTCGCGCCACAGTCCCGAGCGGCGCGCTCCCAGCTTGCGCAGGTGGGTCGTGCGCGCCTCCAGCGGCAGCTTCGAGAAACGGCGCGGGAACGTCGACCACTCGAGCGCGTTCAAGCCCAGCCGCAGCGCAAGGCGCGTACGGGGGCTCGCGCGGCCGGCAACGCCGTCGAGCACGCCGATGACCGCCACGCCGCCCTCGACCTCGGCGCCGGGCAACGGCCCGCCCGGCGGAAGCAGCGCCTGCGCGAACGCCCGCAGCACGCCCTGCTCTCGCGGACGCAACGCCGGCACGGAGCTAGTGGACCCCCACTAGGACGTGGCCGTCGGCTCGTCGCTGCCCGGCGTCCAGAGCTGACCCGAGCCCTGGTCGGCTTCCTTCTCAGGCGTCCAGATCTGCTCGCGTGCCTTGGCCGTCTCGAGCGGGATCGGCTTCGCGGCGGCTGCCAGGACGTCAACCGCCCTGCGTAGCTGCAAGTCACGACGTATCGCTAGATCCCGTCCCGAGGATCGCAAGCGCTCGAGCACCTCGCTCGGCTCGGCCCCTTCCGTTCGGGCGGCTTCTTCGAGGGCATCCAGCAGCTCTTGATCGGAGACCTCGATCGACTCCGCCTCCGCCACCGCCTCCAAGACGCTCTCGCGAGCGAGCGTGCGTTCGGCGTCCTCGCGCGCGTCCTCGAGGATCTGCTCTCGCGTCTTTCCCGAGGCCTTCAGATACGTCTCGGGGTCGATGCCCTGGCGCGCCAGCGCCCGTTCGGTGCGCTCCCACATCTCCTGCGCGCGCGCCTCCACCAACTCTTTGGAGAGGCTCATCGACGCCTGCTCGACCGCCGCGTCCACCGCCGCCCCACGAAACTCGTCCTCGATCGAGCGCTCCTGCGCCGCGCGCATCTTGCTTTCGACGTCGGCGCGCAGCTCGTCGAGCGTGTCGAACTCGCTCGCCTCGGCGGCGAAGTCATCGTCCAGCTCGGGCAGCTCCCGCTCCTTGACGTCCTTGACGTCGATCTCGAAGGTCGCATGCTTTCCGCGCAGATCCTCGGCACGATAGTCGTCGGGGAAATCGACCTCCACCGACCGTGACTCGCTCGCGCCGGCCCCGACGAGCTGCTCCTCGAAGCCCTCCACGAGCTGCCCGCCGCCCAGCTCGAGCAGGAAGTCGCGCGCCTCGCCGCCCTCGAACGGCTCGCCGTCGACCTTGCCGAGGAAGTCCATCACGAGGAAGTCACCCTCCTGCGCCTTGCGATCGACCGACTCCAGCTTCGCAAGCGCCTCACGCAGGTGCTGAATCTCGTGGTCGATCACGTCGGCGGGAATCTCCGGCTCGCGTCTGCCGACCTCGAGCCCCTCGTACTTGCCGAGCTTCGCCGTCGGAGTGACCGCGACCTCGATCGAGAAACTCAGCGACTGACCCGCCGACGGCAGGTCGTCAACGCTCAGCTTGGGGTCACCCACCGTGCTGACGCCGGAACGCAGAATCGCCTCTTCGTACCACTCCGGCAGCGAGTCGCGCAGCGCCTGTTCGAGCACCGCTTCTCGTCCAACGCGCTGGATCACCATCGCAGCGGGAACCTTGCCCTGGCGAAAACCCGGCACGCGCATCTCGCGACCGAGTGCCGTGGCGGCTCGCTGCAGGCGCGACTCGACCTCGTCGCCGGGAACCTCGGCGTCGAGGCGCACGCGCTCAGGCGAAATCTCTGTGACGCTGGTCGTAACGGACATGGGAGAGAGCCCAGCGATAGCCTGCCGGGGGCGATGAAGGATAGTCTGCGCCGCCTCGCGACGAGCTTTGTGACGGGGTCCGCGGGCCGGTTGATCGCGTTCACGATCGACATCGGTGCTGCGACCGGCCACTATTGGGCCGCGCGCTTGCGCGGTCGGAGCCCATGGTAAGGCCGTGGTGAGTCGCACCGCGTTCGTGACCGGCGGCTCCGGCTTCGTCGGCGGCCGGCTGATCCGCCGCCTGCTCTCGGACGGCTGGAGCGTGCGTGCGCTGGCGCGCTCACCGGGGCCGGCGACGATCGTGAACGAGCTTGGTGCGCAGCCCGCGAGTGGCGATCTGGCCGACGTAGCAGCGATGACCGACGCGGCACGCGGAGCCGATGTCGCGTTCCACGCTGCTGCGCACCTGGGCGAGTGGGGACCGCGCGCCGAGTTCGTGCGCGGCAACGTCGATGGCACGCGCAACGCGCTGCAGGCCTGCGCCGCCGGTGGCGTGCGACGCTTCGTCCACGTCGGCACCGAGGCCGCACTGCTCGCCGGCAAGCCGTTGATCGACGTCGATGAGAGCACACCGCTGCGACCCGACTCGAAGGCCTCCTACCCGGCCACCAAGGCCATGGCCGAGCAGGCGGTCCGCGATGCCAGCCGCGAAGGCTTCGAAACTGTGGTCGTGCGCCCAAGGCTCGTGTGGGGCCCGGGCGACACGACGATCGTTCCGGCGCTGACCGAGTCGATCGAGAAGGGCCGCTTCGCGTGGATCGGGGGCGGCCGGCACCTGACAGCGACGACGCATGTGGACAACGCCGTCGAAGGCTTGATGCTCGGGGCCGAGAGGGGTCGCGCGGGCGGCGTCTACTTCGTGACCGACGGTGAGCCGGTCGAGTTCCGCGAGTTCATCACCGAGTTGCTGGCGACCCAGGGAGTCGATGTCCCCGCGACGAACATTCCGGCCCCGGTGGCACGGGTGGTGACGCCGATCTCGGAGGGCATCTGGAGAGCCTTGAGGATCAAGCGCGAGCCGCCGATCACGCGACTCGCTTACTGGCTGCTCGCACAGCAGTGCACGATCGATACGACTCGCGCTCGCAGCGAGCTTGGCTACGCGCCCATCCGGACGATCGATGACGGCATGGCCGAGCTGCGCGCGCTGCACGCGCGGTCGCGCTAACCGAGAGCTTGTCGAAAACCCTCGCGCCAGCTCGCATAGCGAGGCGTCCATCCCAGCTCGCGCTTGGCGCGCTCGTTGGAGACGCCGCAAGCGCCGTTCAACATCGACATCGCGAAACCCCCGGCGAAGATGCGTGCCAGCCACTGGGGCACACGTCGCGGCTGCTTGGCGCCAACCGCCTGCGCGAACGCCGGGATCCACTGATTGACCGGCGCGGGGTCGTCATCCACGATGTTGTAGATGCCTCCGCCCACGCCGCGGTCGAGCGAGGCAAGCGTGGCCGACGCGGCGTCATCGACGTGAATGAAGGAGAACACGCCGCTTGCGCCTTGGATCCTCGGCAGTCTGCGTTTGCGCGCCTCGCCGGCGAGATGGCCGTCGCCCGAGTACGAGCTGCCGGGCCCGTAGAAGAACCCGTAGCGCAGCACGATCCCCTCGATGCCCGGCGTCTTCGTGACGGCGTCCTCGAGGTCGTGCAGAGCCTGGACGCTGCGCGACCATGGGAAGGGAGCCGAATCGAACAGGGGATCGTTTTCCGTTTTCAACCCGTTTCGGGTTGGCTCATAGGCGAACGCGATGCTTTGCGCGACGATCCGCGCCGCGCCCGCCGCGACCGCCGCCTCCACGAGGTTGCGGGTCCCCTCGCTTCGAAGACGGTCGTTGCCGCTATACATCTCATCGGGCTTGCGCATGTTGATCGCGCTCGGCAGGTCGGTCAGTTCATGCACGACGACCTCCGGAGCGGCATCGGTCACGCATCGCGTCAGCGACGCGCCGTCGAAGACGTCGCAGACAGCCGCCTCGGCGCCGAGCGCGCGGATCTGATCGGCGCGCTCAGGCCGGCGCGTCATCCCTGTCACCTGGTGGCCAGCCTGGACCAGCATCGGAACAAGGCGCCGTCCGATCACACCGCTCGCGCCGGCGACGAAAACCTTCACGACTCAGCCCTTGCGGCCGAATGCAGCACGTAGCCGAGCACCGCCCCGGCAGCGGCCAGCGTGATGAAATCGAACGGCCCGACCCATCCGGGATCGGCGTCACCGATGTCGAGCAGATGGTTGATTGTGTGCAACACGTACTGCGCGGTCACCACGAACAGAACCGGCACGCGCCAGGAGCGACGCTCGATCGACATCAGCAGCGCCACGCCCGTCGCGAGATAGTAGGTCGCGAAGTCCTGCAGGAAGTGATCGTTGCGCACTCCGAAGTTTGCGATCGCGTCATAGAACGTTCCGGGAACGATCGCCAGCGCCAGTCCGGTCGCGAGCTGCAACCCGCCCAACAGGCCCAGCGCCTGCCGTAGCCGATGCTCGCTCAACCCGGATCCTTTCACGGCCGCGAGCCTACCGACCGATCGGCCATCGCTCAGGCCCGCGCGGCGCAGCGAGCCAGGAACGCGTTGATCTCGCCGGCGATCTGCTCGCCCTTGTCCTCCTGGAGGAAGTGGGCGGCACCCTCGATCACGCGCAACTCTTCGGCACCGGGGATCGCGTCGACGAAGCGTTGCCCCGCCTTCGGCGTGAAGATCGGATCGGAGTCGGAGAAGCACACCAGCGCCGGCTTCTCCCAGTTCGCCAAGCGCGCTGCGATGTCGGTCATCTCCTTCGCGCCGGGATCGTCCGGCGTCAGCGGAACAAGCAGCGGGAACTGGGCCGTGCCCGCCTTCGACTCGACGTTTGGCCACGGGGCCTCGTAGGCGTCGATCAGCTCTTGGGGCAGCTCAGTCGCGGTCGCCGACTGGATCACGAAGCCGATCGGCAGATCGGGGTTGCTCTCGGCGAAGCTGCGCCACGCGAGAAATGCCTCGCTGGGCTTAGTCCGCGCCGTGAAGAGCCCGGTGTTGAGGATCACGAGCCTGCCGACGCGATCGGCGTTCTCGACCGCCCAGCGCAGACCGATCGGACCTCCCCAGTCCTGCACGACGACGGATGCGCTGTGCAGATCTAGCGGCTCCAGCAATTTCGTCACGTACTCGACGTGGCGCTCGTAGGTGTACCAGCCGAGGTCGGTGGGCTTGTCCGAGCGCCCGAACCCGGGATAGTCGGGCACGATCACGCGATGGCCACCCTCGACCAGCGGCGGAATCATCTTGCGGTAGAGGAACGACCAGGTCGGCTCGCCGTGGAAGCAGACGATCGGGTCGCCGCTGCCCTCGTCGAGGCGGTGCAGTCGCAGGCCTTCGACCTCGGCGTAGTGGGGCTCGAAATCGTAGCCCGGGAGCGCTTCGAAGCGCTCGTCCGGTGTACGGAACACCTCCACGGTGCGGAAGCCTAGACGATTCCCGTGGCGGTCGCCCGGTCCCGCTCGCCGGGCTCCTTCTTGCGCCCCCAAAGGGCTTCGCAGATTCGACTGGACAAACGTACTAAACGGACCTAGATTGGAATCGTCACGGTTGACCTACACCACGTCATGTGGGGAGGTCGCAGCAAATGGTGTCCAATGACTTGCCGGTCGGTGGTGGCCAGCCACCGACCAGGCTGATCGTCGAAACGCGCAGCCTGATGTCCAACGATCCTCGCCGCTTCGTCGAGACCTACGACGTGCAGCGGCCGATCGGCATCATGAGGCAGCGCGACCAGATCGTTCGGGCCGTCACCTCCAAGCATTCCAGCGCCGAGCTCGCCTCGATCCAGGACGGAATCGCGACGTTCTTCACCCGCACGGAGATGATCGTCGCGTCCTACGAGGACGCGTCGCGCCTGCAGGCCGACAGCGCCCTCGGTCAGGCGCAGGCCTTCGACATCCCGCTGTAGGGAGAGGATCCTCTAGCGCCTCTTGGCGAAGTAGTCCTCGCCCTCGATGCTGATCCGCGGCAGCGCGCGGTCCATCCAGCGCGGTAGCCACCAGGCCGACCTGCCAAGCAGCGTCATCGCCGCGGGAACCAGGACACAGCGCACGATCGATGCGTCGATCGCCACTGCGACGGCGAGCCCCACGCCGAATTCCTTCACCACCGGGTCTCCGTTGAGAATGAAGCTGGTGAACACGCACACCATGATCAGCGCGGCAGAGGTGATCACGCGGCCCGTGTTGGCCAGGCCTTCCACGACCGCGCGGCGCGGCTCCCCACTCTCCTTGTAGTGCTCCTGCATCTGTGAGAGCAGGAAGACCTCGTAGTCCATCGAGAGTCCGAACAGGATCGCGAACATCAGCAAGGGAACGAAGCTGACGATCGGAATCGCACCGTCGAGACCGATCAGCTGCGCGCCCCAGCCGTCCTGGAACACGGCCGTGACCACTCCGTAGGCGGCTGCGACCGACAGCAGGGTCGCGACCGCGGCCTTGAGCGGCACGACCAGCGACCGGAACGCGAGCAGCAGCACTAGGAAGCTCAGACCGATCACTATCGCGATCATCGATGGCAGCTTGTCGCCGATCTGGTCCGCGAGATCGATGTAACCGGCGGTCTGGCCGCCGACGTAGGCGGTCAGCCCCGTGCCCTGCGTGGCCCTCGGGATCACGTCGTCGCGCAGGTTGTCGACGAGGTCCTCGGTCTGCCGCGACGAGGGGGCTGTCGTGGCGATGGCGGTGAACACGGCGACATCGCCTTCTCCGTCCAGCGTCGCCGGCGTGACCAACTTCACACCCGGCGTGTCCTTGACGTCGTCTTCCAGCCTGCGCAGGCGGATGTCGCTTGCCGGCGAGGCGAGCTGCTTTTGCTCCTGTTGGAGCTGCGCCTCCTGCGAGGTGACCTGTTCGGTCTGCGGCTGCTGTTGAAGCTGTGAGAGTTGCTGATCGATGTCGTCGAGCTTCTTGCTGTCGGGCTTCGCGGCCGGATCGAGCTTGACCACGAACAGCAGCGGCCCGTTCTCCCCGGGCCCGAAGCCTTCGCTGAGCAGGTCGTAGGCCTGCCGCGCCGTGGTGTCGGTCGAAAGCGCGCCGAGGTCGCTCTGGCCCAGATGCAGGTTGCGTGCCGGCAGCGCCAGGACCAGCAGAATCAGCGCGCTCGCGACCAACGAAAGCCAAGGCCGGCGGGCCACGCCCTCGGCCCATCGCCGCCATCCGTGCGGCTGACGGTCGTCTGGATGCGTGCGGCCGAGCTTCACGCGAAGCGAGTCGATGCGCGGTCCGAGCGCGCCAAGCAGTGCGGGAAGCAGCGTCGTTGCGGCGGCCACCGCCACCACGACAGCCACGGCGGCCGAATAGCCGAGGGCCGTGACCAGCGGGATGCCCGCGATGCCAAGCGAGCACAGAGCGATCATCACCGTGCCGCCGGCGAACACGACGGCGCCGCCGGCCGTCGCCGTCGCCCGCGCGACCGATTCCTGAATCTCCATGCCACTTCGCAACTGCTGTTTGTGGCGTGTGACGATGAACAGCGCGTAGTCGATCCCGACGCCGAGCCCGATCATCGTGGCCAGCGTCGGCGCAACCGAGGGCACCTCCACGACATGACCGAGCAATGTGATGAGCGACAGCGCGCTCAGCAGCCCGAGCACGGCGGTCGCGATCGGCAGCGCCATTGCGGTCACAGTGCCGAACGCGAACAGCAGGATGACGATCGCGGCGGTAAGCCCGATCGCCTCGCTCGAATGCGTGCTGGGCTTCGACACCTCCTGGCCCAGATAGCCACCGACCGCCACCTCCATGCCGGCGTCGCGCGCCGGGTCGGCGGCATCGATTACGGCTTCGGCCTCGTCTCTGTCGAGGTCCTGCGGGGCGAGGTCGAGCGTCACCGACACATAGCCAATCGTCCGATCCTTGCTGAGCGCCGCCGAGCCTTGGTCGCCCAGCGGGCTTACCGCGCTTGTGACGTGCGGCGCGTTTCGAAGCGACTTGGCCGTTTCATCGACCACACTCGAGTTGGTCGCGTCGTCGAGCGTGCCCTCGTGTGCCTGCAAGACAATCGGATTGGTCCCGTTCTCCTGCTGCGGAAGCTTCTCGTCGAGCAGGTCGGTGGCCTGTGTGGACCCGGTCCCCGGCAGGCTCAAATTGTCGTTGGTCTTCGGGCCTGCCACCCGCGCAGCGACCACCAGTCCGATCGCAACGACGACCCACACCGCGATCACCAGTCGGTGGCGGCGGGCGCTGAAGCCACCCAGACGATAGAGAGGGCCCGTCACCGGCGCGAGCATAACGCGTGACGAGATTCGGCTGCGGCGCGGCGCACCACCGAACATTGGTGCGATACTTAGTCGCGGGTCGTGAGCGCAACACGCGACATGAGGCAACGACGGGCGCGGCTTGTCCTTGTCGGAACGGTGACAATAGCGGCGGGGATTCTGGGCACGACGCTGCTGGTCAGCGCAGACGGAAGCACCTCCAAGTGGACGTCGCTTCGACCGGCGCAGCTCGAGCGAACCGAAGTCGCGGCCGCGCGCGTCGGCCACTCCATATATGTGATCGGCGGCTTCGAGAAGAGCGACGGCGTCGAAACGAGCTCGGCAGTCGAGCGCTACGACGTGAATCGCAACCGGTGGGACCGCGCGCGTTCGATGCCGATCGCCCTTAACCACGCTTCAGCAGTCGCATATCGTGGCGACGTATATGTGGTGGGCGGCCACACGATCGGGCCGCCGGGCGAGACCGCCCGGTTGTACCGCTACGACCCTTCGACCAACCGCTGGAAGAGGTTGGGTGACATGCCGACCGCCCGAGGCGCAGCCACCGCGAGCGTGATCGGCGACCACCTCTACGTCGCCGGCGGCGCCGGCGGCGGAAAAGCGCTCGACACGCTCGAGATCTATGGCTTCAAGACCAAACGCTGGCGCGAGGGGCCCGATATGCCGACGCCACGTGAGCATCTGGCAAGCGCGGCGGCGGACGGTGCTTTCTATGTATTCGCCGGACGTGCGGCGGGCAAGGGCAACCTCGACGTCGTCGAGCGTTACTCCCCGACCCGCGATCGTTGGCAGCGCCTGCCGCACATGCTCAAGCCGCGCGGCGGAATCGCCGCAGTCGCACTCGGGCGCAAGATAGTCGTGTTCGGTGGCGAGGAGGGCGCGGCCACGATCGCCGAGGTGGAAATCTTCGACACCGTCAAGCGGCGATGGTCGAACCTGCCACGAATGAAAACACCGCGTCACGGAGTCGGCGGCGCCGTCCTCAACCGGCGTGTGTACGCGATTGAGGGCGGACCCCAGTCGGGCTTTCACTACTCGAACGTGATCGAGGCGCTCGACGTGCCGCGTAGCTGAGGCAAGCCGAAGCCCGGGGCCGTGCGCGGGGTGTAGAAACGTGTGCCCGGCGCCGATACTGCTCTCCATGATCTCCCGACTGCGCTCAGAGGATGGGTGGCTCTCATATACCGGCATCATCTGCGCGCTGGTGATCGTCGCCATCCTCGCCGCGACCTCCTTGGACCAGTTCGGCATTGGGGGCAACTCGGGCCACGGCG
>JBBDJG010000021.1:0-514 GCA_040880005.1 Solirubrobacterales bacterium | reverse complement strand
GGCGCCAACGGCGCCGCCAACGACGGGGCCGCTCAAGCCGAAGTGCAGCACGCGTTCGCCGCCCTACAGGTCTGTGCGAAGGCGCAGGGAGGGACCTTCCAAGGATGTGGAGTCGATCAGGTGATTGAGAACGAGCCGACGCTGACGCCGGCACGCAGCCGCATCAGCGTCGCGGCCGCGGGAGGCTCCGCGCAGGTCAGCGTCCCTTCGTCCTCAAAGAACGTGTTCACGATCGCCGTGGATCGAGGAGTCACGATCCGGCCGTGCCGGACGGCGGGGGTGGGCGCCTGCCCGACCTCGGGCCGCTGGTAGCCGGGGCTGCTTGCTAGTGGCCTATCCCATAACGTTTGACCGGAAATGACGGTTTCGGATCACCACTGGGCTTCGTCCTCGGTCGCCCGAATAGCGCTGCGATTCGAGCTTCAGCGCCGAAGGCGCGTGCGAGCGCGAAGCGCGAGATCCTCGCCCCGTGGTGCCCGAACCTCGTCATTTCGCGGCCAACGTTACGAGACAG
>JBBDJG010000020.1:0-21694 GCA_040880005.1 Solirubrobacterales bacterium | reverse complement strand
CTGGATCGGGTTCGAGCGCGTGGGGCGCGGGGAGGGCTGGGTAGCTTCGGACGCGGCCGGCGATCGGTGAGTTCGTCAAGCGATCGAACCTGGAACTGCGGGGCAGGGAGTCGAACCCCGACCTTCTGGACCAAAACCAGACGTCCTGCCATTAGACGACCCCGCAATATTCCTAGCTTATTAGCCGAACCCGCAAAGCTCCCGATCTTCCCGCTTTAGTCGCGCGGAGGTTGCGGCACGCGGCCGCTCTCGGCGCCCGGCTCGAACACGGGAGCGCTCGGTGCGCGTACACCCAGCACGCGCATCGCCTTCAGCCCCAGCCCGAGCCGCTCGCGACCGTCGGTGGAGCCGACGTCGAGCCCGGTCAGCTCCCTGATGCGGTCGAGCCGGTAGCGAATCGTGTGGCGGTGCGTGAAGAGTTGCTTGTGCGTTGCCGCCATCGAGCCGTCGTTGGCGAGAAAGGCCTCGAGCGTCTTCACCAGCTCGGTTCCGTACTGCTCGTCGTAGGCCGACAGCGGTGCGATCGTGTCGGAATAGAAGCGCTCCAGCTCCGCGGGGTCCTTGCTCATCGCGGGCAGCAGCAAGCGATACGCACCGGTGTCCTCGTAAGCGAGCAGGCGCGCTTCGGTCGTCTCGTTCGGCGAAGCCACGTTGGCAGCCAGCAGCGCCTCGGCCCCGGCGCGGTGCAACTCCATCGGATCGGTTGTGACGCGACTGCGCCCGACCACGATCGCAAAGCCGCTCATGCTGTCCTCGAGTGTGCGCATGGTCGCAGCGGCCGCCGATGCGGCACGGTCGACATCGTCTCCAGGGACGATGACAGCGACCTGGTCGTTGCGCAACGCCGCCGTCGATCCGGGCGCGACCGAACGAGCGCCGCGTCCCGCAACTGTCAGCACGCGGGCTTGCCAGTCGCCTTCAGCGGGCTTGCGCGCGTGCACCTGCACGATGAGCACGGAAGCGCCCGCGTCGAGGTCGATCCCCAGCTCCTTGCCGCGCGCGACGAGGTCGCGCCGGTCGGCGATCTCGGCGTCCAGCACTGCATTCACGAAGCTGCCGACCGCAGCTTCGCCAGCGCGCTCGGGCGCGCGCGTACGCTCGACCTCGAGTGCGAGCAGGGTCGTGACCATTCGCAGCACGCCCGGTTCGGGAACGCTCGTTCGCGGCCGGAAGCGGAACTGCCCGACGTTTGCGTCCGCGACCCGCAGATCGATCGTGGTCACGCCGTCCTCGTTCGACAGCAGCTCGCGCTCCTCCGACGGCGAGGCGCTCGCGACGGCCAGCACGGCGTGCTTGGCGTCGATCAGGGCCACGCTTGCGCCCAGCGCTGCGGAGGCGGCGCGCGCCACCTCTGGCAGCCCGGCGCCGGACTCAACCGCCTCGGCGAGCGCGTCGAGCGCTCCGGTCTTTCCGGCAGCCTTCGTCGTCGTCCTTGCAGTGGCCTTTGCAGTGGTGTCAGGTCGTGTCTCGGGCATGTTCCATCTATCGGTTGGCCGATGGGCGTGTTTGAGTCAAGTTTAGGGACGGTCGGTCTGACGGTGAACTATGGGAACAATCCGGAGATTTCGTCCCAGTAGAAAACAACCAACGACCCCGTCGCGATGCCCGTTCCGATGAAGGCGGCCAGGATGAACACGCTCAGGGCTGCCGCGGCGAACCGCTCCCAGGTGCGGCCGTAGGACATCCACGCCGGAGCGAAGATCCAGATTGCGAACAGCGATAGGGCGATCGCCCCGGCCACGGCGACCACTATGTAGGTGACTGTGAGGCTGTCCATCGCAGCGCAGGTTAGCGATCGGAGAATTGTGCGTCGCGCGACGCGGGCGTGGCGGCGTCGGTGGGCGTCGTCTCCGGCGGTCCGACGCGCACCAGGTAGTCGACGACCAGAGCGACGGCGCCAAACAGCGAGAACACGGCCAGTCCCAGCGCCCAGCCGCCGATCACGTCGCTCAGGTAATGGACGCGCAGATAAACACGCGAAGAGCCGATCAGCAACGCGGCCGCGACCCCCGCCAGCACCCAGGCGATGCGTGCTCCGGCCCGGTCGGCGCCACGCGCGACCAGCACGCCGATCGCGATGAAGCCGATCGAGATCGCAGCGTGCCCGGACGGGTAGGAGTAGCCGCCCGCGTGTACGACCTCGTCGGCCGGGCGCGGGCGCTCGACGGCCGCTTTCATGATCTGGACCGCAATCTCGGTCGCAACGAACGCGCTCACCAGCATGATCGCTTCGACGTTTCGGCGGCGCCCGATCAGAAAGCCGGCGGCGCCGGCGACGACCAGCGTCACGACGCCGAAGCTGCCCGCCAGGCCGACGATGCGTGCGAGCACCGTCTGAGCGCCGCTTTGGACGTCTTGCGATATCTGCAGTGCGGTCGAGTCGCCCGCGATCAGCGCGTCGGTGTCCAGAAGGTCTATCTGCAGGAAGATCACGTACGCGCACACGCCCGCGATTGCGAGCAGCGTGGTCAGCTCGATGCCCAACTCACCGGGCGTCAGCCGTCGCACAAAGAATCGCAGCGGCGGTCCGGTGACGACCCAGATCGGTCGCAGCACGACTCGCCACAGCCAGCGGATCGGGATCGCGAAGGGGCGCAACAGCGGCCGCTCGGCCTGGCGCTCGATCCAGGCGCGCCAACGGGCACGTTGGGCCGGATCGCGCAACTGTCTGACCGCTCGCACGCTGAGCACGATCGCGACGATGATCACGCCGAGCGCGAACGCCCCGAGTCCCGCGAGCCTCGTGATGTCGCTGAAGTTGCGCCAGAATACGTAGCCGAGCAGGCAGAATGCCGTCGCCCAGATGCCCGCTCCGAGCACGTCGTACGGAACGAAGCGCCGGTAGGGCATCGACGAGGTGCCTGCGGTGAACGGCATCAACGGCCGCACGATGCCGATCCAGCGGCCGATCAGGATCGACTTGCCGCCGTGATCCTCGAAGAACCGCTCCACGCGGGCGAAATGGCGGCGTGCGGTCGGAAAGCGCCGGCCGTGGCGATCGACGAACGAACGTCCGAGGCGATGGCCGAGCAAGAATCCGATCGAGTCGCCGATCACGGCCGAGACCCACACGATCCCGATCAGCAGCTCGATCGAGAGCGTGCCCTCGCCGGCGAGCACGCCGCCGATGATCACGGCGACCTCCCCAGGTGCCACCAGTCCCAGCGCGGCGGCCGTCTCGGCCATCGCCAATAGGCCGATCAGCAGGTAGGCCCACTTGCCGAGCGAATCGGCGAGTGTCTTGATCGCTTCCTCGAGGGCGTCACCGAGCTTGGGGAGCAGGACCGTGAAGCCGGCAAGCAGAGCGAGTACCAGCACGACCGTGAGCACCTTGCGCGCGCGGCCCTTGGGAAGCGGCGGCTTCATCATCCGGTACCGGCTTCGACCGCTACCAGCTTTCCGTCCCATTGCGGCTCGATCGACGCGCGTGCCTGCTCGACATCGGCCGCGGACTCGAACAAGCCGAACACGGTCGGTCCCGATCCGGTGACGAGTGCAACGCGCGCGCCGGTCCCGCGCAGCAGGTCGAGTGCGTCGCCGGCAGCGGGCTCGAGCGTCACCGCCGAGCCCTGAAGGTCGTTGTGCAGCAGCTCGCCGAGCGCCAGCGCCGACCCGCCCAACGACGCGACAGCGGCCCGCAGTCGGGCCGCCAGCTCGTCGAGGTTCGAGCGCGCCGGGAACATCGCGTCGGCGTGTGCGTACACGTCGGCGGTCGAGAGTCCGTCTTCGCCTGTCAGCAGCAGCGCGTACAGTTCGAGTTTCGCGTCGAGCGGCTCGAGTTGCTCGCCGGCGCCGGTCACGAGCTGCAAGCGGGGCTCGAGTTGCGAGGGCACGTCGGCTCCAAGCGACATCGCAAGCTCGCGCAACGCTAGCGCTTCAGGCTCGATGCTCGAGGCTCGTGCCGCCAAACGCAACGCGGCGGCGGCATCGGCCGAGCCGCCACCGAGTCCTGCCGCGACCGGCACGCGCTTGTCGATCGTCAAGCGCACCGAGGGACCATCCCAGCCGAAGCGCTGTCTGAAGCCGGCGAGCGCACGCACGGCGAGGTTGGGCTCGGGCACATCCGGGCAGACGACCTCGTCGGCATCTGCCGATGCGGCCGGCTCGAGTGTCACCTCATCCGCCAGCGTCAGCGGGCAGAAGAGCGAGCAGATTGCATGCAGTCCATCCGCGCGCTTTTCGCCTACGTACAGGCCGAGGTTCAGTTTCGCGGGCGCGACCTCTGTAAGTGTCGCGTTCATTCTGGGATTCTCTCGGCCAGCTCGGCGAACTCCTGCGGGGCGAGCCGCTCCGCGCGCTCGTCGTCCGGATGCCCCATCTGGACCAGCGCACTGCGCAGCGCCTGCCGTTCGATGGGCCTTTCGATCGGCCTGTCGGTTGCGGCATCGGCCAGCTCGACCGAGCGCGCAAGCGTTTTGCGCCGGTGGGCGAACGCAGCCCGCACGAGCCTGCGCACGCGATCGGGGGGTGCTTGCCCGGTGCGGCGCAGCACGACGAGAGCCGAGTCAACGTTCGGCGCAGGGCGGAACACGTTGCGTGAGATGGCGCGCTCGAAACGCACCTCGCACGCGAGTTGTGCCAGGACCGACGGCACGCCGTAGGTCTTCGAGCCGGGTGCCGCGGCCAGTCGATCGGCGACCTCGCGCTGAAGCATCACGCACCATGACGTGACGCTGGGCAGTTCCTCGATTGTTCTCAACAGGGCGGGAACGGCGACGCCGTAGGGCAGATTGGCGACGACCTTGCCCGGCTCGGGCTCGAGCGCCGCGAGATCGACGTCCATCACGTCCGCGTGGATGAGCGCAGCGTTGGCGTGCGCCTCGAGCGCGTCGACAAGCAGTGGCTGGAGCTTGGCGTCCGACTCGATCACGTGCAGGTACGCCACGCGAGACGCGAGGTAGGTGCTGAGCACGCCCAGCCCGCCACCGATCTCCAACACGACGTCGGTGGGCATGAGACTGGCCGTGCGGCCAATCACCTCGAGGATGTTGTCGTCGATCAGGAAGTTCTGCCCCAGCTCGCGGTTGGGCTCCACACCGAAGCGCGCCATTCGCTCGAGGCTCGCGCTGACTTCGCTCAAGGGCCAGCCCCGCTCACCAGCCGAACAGGCGCGCGGCGTTGCGCTCGACGACCTGCTCGACGTTGTCGTAGGTGGTGCCGCGCAGCTCGGCCAGGAACTCGGCCGTCGCCACCACGCGCGCAGGCTCGTTGGGCCGGCCGCGCCAACGCTGCGGAGCCAGGAACGGCGCGTCGGTCTCGACCAGCAGCAGATCGTCGGGGACGCGCATCGCAGCGTCGTGCAGCTCTGTCGCCTTGGGGTAGGTCACGTTGCCGGCAAACGAGCAGTAGTAGCCGCGTTCGATGCACACGTCGACGTGATCGGTGAGCGAGAAGCAATGGATGATCACGTCGGGACCGGCTGCGTGTCGGTCGAGCAGCGCAAGCGTGTCATCGGCGGCGAAGCGCGTGTGGATCACGAGCGGCCGGTCAAGCTCTGTGGCAAGCTCCATCTGGGCGATGAATGCCGCTCTCTGGTCGCTGCGCGGTGCGTAGTCGCGCTTGTAGTCGAGTCCGGTTTCGCCGATCGCCCGGGCTCGCGGGTCTACTGCCAGCTCGTGCAGCGACACGAGGTCGCCGTCGTCCCATCCCTCGGTCTCGTGCGGGTGGCGCCCGATCGCGACGAAAACCTCGTTGTGCTTGGCCGCCGTACCGAGCGCGTGGCGGCAGGAGTCGTTGGTCATGCCGATCGCGAGCATGCGCCGCACGCCCGCATCACGTGCGTTGTCCACGAGCTCGGCGACCGGCTGCTCGCATGCGTTGAGATGACAGTGCGTATCGATCATCGGTCGGTGAACAAGTCTAGGAAGGTCGGGGAGGTAGCGCGCGGACCGGCTCGCTGACCTGACCCTCCACCTCACGTTCGCCGCCCGCGAGCACGACGCCGGAGAGGATCATCACCAGCCCGACGATCGATGCGACGGTGATCGACTCGCCCAGCAGCAGCGCTCCATAGACGAGTGCCGTCGGCGGGATCAGATATCCGACCAACGATGCACGCCCGGCACCCGTCTCTGCGATCAGCGAGTAGTAGAGCACGAACGCGAGCGCAGTTCCGACGACTCCCAAACAGACGACCGCCGCGATCTCACCGCCGTCGGGGCTCGTCCGAGTTGCCGACGCGATCGCGGGCACGGCGGTGATCGCGGTCGCCGCGGCGCACGCTCCGAAGCTCACGACCAGCGGCGGCACTCGGACGAACTTCAGCTTCGTGTACATCGCACCTACTCCGTAGCTGGCGGCGGCGCCGAGCACGGCGAGCGCCCCCGCGAACTCCCCGAAATTCGAAACCGCGTCCAGCCCAACCAGCACGACAACTCCGGCGAAGCCGATCACAAGCCCGACCGCGGCGCGACCGCCGACCTGCTCCGAGCGATCCACGAACGGCGCCAGCAGTGCGATGAACAGCGGGCCCGGCGAGACGAGGACGCCCGTGAGCCCGGAATCGATCCGGGTCTCGCCGAGCGAGATCAGCGAAAACGGCAGCGCGACGCTGAGGAAACCCTGGATTGCGGTGCGGCCGGGATGCTCTCGCAGGTAGCCGAGGGCGCGACGATCAGCGCCGCCACGCACGGCGATCACCACATACAGCAGCGCCGCGGCAAGCGCCACGCGCGCGAACACGATCATCTCCGCGCTGATCCCCTCGAGCGCGATCTTGATCAGCAGGTAGGAGGCGCCCCAGATCAGGGACACCGAGATCAGCATCGTGAGTTGACGGGCGCTCACGAACCGCCGCCGGCGTCAGCCTGCTTCGCCAGCGTCAATCTTCGGGAACAGCGGCGCCAGCTGCTCGACCATCGTGCCGCCGGGGCCCGCGCCGAACTGGGCCCGCTCGAGCGCAAGCGCCTCTCCGCTGCCGTCGCCCAGTGCGGCCAGCAACCGCTCGGTCGTCGAGGGCATGTAGGGGTGCAGCAAGACGGTGACCACGCGCAAACCCTCGGCAAGGCTGTAGAGCACCTGGTCGAGGTCGCCCGCCGCACCCGATTGCTTGGCCAGGTTCCAGGGCGCCTGCTCCTCGACGTAGCGGTTGAGCCTGCGCACGCCCCGGGTCCAGATCTCCTCGAGCGCCAACGTCAGTTCCGCCGCGTCGAGGCGCCGCTCGACCGCTTCGCGCAGCCCTTCGAGGTCGGCTGCCAGCTCGGATGAGGCGTTCGCTTCGGGCACGACGCCATCGCGATAGCGCGCGATCATCGCGATCGTGCGGCTGACGAGGTTGCCGTAATCGTTGGCCAGCTCGGCTTTGTAGCGTGACTCGAACCCATCCGTGGAGATCGACCCGTCCGCTCCGAAGCTGACCTCGCGCAAGCAGTAGTAGCGCAGCGCGTCAGTCCCATAGACGTCGATCACCTGGAAGGGGTCGAGCACGTTGCCGAGCGTCTTCGACATCTTCTCGCCCTGCATCAGCAGGTAGCCGTGGATGAACAGCTTGCGCGGCAGCTCCAGCTCCGCCGCCATCAACATCGCGGGCCAGATCACGGCGTGGAACTTGAGGATGTCCTTGCCGATCAGGTGGTAGTCGGCGGGCCAGAACTCGCTCGTGAGGTCGCGGTCGCCCGCGTAGGTGAGCGCGCTGAGGTAGTTGAGCAGCGCATCGAACCACACGTAGAAGACCTGGCCCGTATCCCACGGCACACGAACGCCCCAGGTCAGCTTTGCGCGCGTGACCGACACGTCGGCGAGCCCCTGCTTGATAAAGCCGAGCGCCTCGTTGTAACGGGCTTTGGGCAGGATCCAGTCGGGTCGCTCGGCGAACAACTTCTCCAGTTGCTCCTGGTACTTGGACAGCGGAAAGAACCAGTTGCGCTCCGACACCCGCTCGACGGCGATCTTGTGGATCGGACAGAGGTTGCCCTCCAGCAGCTCCTGTTCGGTTTTGAAGTCGGCGCAACTGGGGCAGTACCAGCCCTCGTAGTCGCCCTCGTAGAGGATCCCGCGGTCGTGCAGACCCTGCATGAACTGCGCGACGAACGCCTCGTGCTGACCATCGGTCGTGCGGATGAAGAAGTCGTTGGACGCGTCGATGCGCGAGACCATCTCCTTGAAGTGCACGTGGTTGCGATCGGCCAGCTCCTTGGGCGGCACGCCCTCGCGTTCGGCTACGTGCGCGACCGGCTCGCCGTGCTCGTCGGTGCCGGTCAGGAAGAAGACCTCCTCGCCGCGCTGGCGCATGTGGCGCGCGAGCACATCGGCGGCGATCGTCGTGTAGGCGTGGCCGAGGTGCGGCTGCGCGTTGACGTAGTAGATCGGGGTCGTTACGTAGTAGCCCACGGGCGAGTGAATATACGGACTGCACGAGCCGGCCATGCGAGCCGACGGGCTCAGTCGAGCTGGAGGGCGATGCGCAACGCGTCGTCGAGGCGAAGCATCTGCTCTGGACCGAGCCGGCCCCGGTGGCGGAGTAGGCGGGTCTTTTCGACCGTTTGCACGTTGTCGCAGTTGGCCGCCGACTCGTGATCGAGGCCGCTTTCGGTGTTCAGGACGACCTCTGCCGGGTGACCCCTGATCGTGCTCGTAACGGGAACCGTGGTGACGGCCGAGAGAACAGGGATGGCGCTCTCGCGTGTCACGATCACGGCGGGTCGGACGCCAAGGCTGGGAAACTCGGCATCGAACACGTCGCCGCGAGCGATCATTGCTCGGACTCCAGGCGTTTGATGTTCTCGGCCATCAGGAGCGATCCGACCCTGCCCACCCACTCCTCCTGGGGGTGCTCGGCGTAGGCCTTGCGGTAGGCCTCTTCGATCGCGCGTTCCCTGTCCTCGGCCAACAGCATCCTCAGCGCCCCCCTAACCGCGGTGGCCCGATTCGGGTAGCGGCCCTCGGCGATCGCCGCGTCGAGGGCTTCGAGGTCGCCGCGATCCAACCGGATCGCAATCTGCTCGCTGCTCGACATGCAGTGAGCATACCAATTTGGGATGTACTGCGGATCCCGCTACTGATACCGCCACCCAGAGTCACCAAGAGTACGAGTGCCGCCCCGAGCAGAATCGCGGCACCGCCCCAGGGGCGACCGTCGCGGGGTTCGGGCAACAGGGCCCCAGAAACCGCTGTCGGGTGATGGATCCGCGCCCGCGACCGATGCACCGGAGGGCCCGCCGACACCGCGCGCGGGACCTGCGACACGGGCGCGCCTCGCTCGACCGTTGCCCTGTTCGCGCGGCGGGCGGGGAGCGGTTGAAATGATCGGCCCCGGCCTGTGGCGGGCGACGGCCGCAGCGTTGGCCGGCGCGCGCGTACGCCCTGAGTCGCGCCCTGCGGGCGCGGGCTCGGCACCGGCGCCTCGGCCGCCCGCTCCGGTGCGGTGGCCGGGGCAGGGATCGGGGCTCCTGTTGCGTTGACGCCGAGCGGCGGCAGCAGCGACAGCGGATCGAGATAGAAGTTGTCGCGGTCGGCGAGCCGCACTCCGAAGTGCAGGTGCGGTTGTTCGACCGAACGGCCTCCGCTGGTGCCGACCGCTCCGAGGCGAGTGCCGGCATCGACGCGCTGTCCACGCGAGACGGCGATCGTGCTCAGGTGCAGATAGCTGGTCACGTGCCGAGCGTCCTGTGTGCGCACGGCGACCGTCAGTCCCGACGACCCGAGGTTGCCCGCGTAGCTGACCTCACCGCCGCTCGCCACGGCGACAGGCGTTCCCGCCGCGGCGGCGATGTCGATGCCGCGGTGCATGCCGCCCGCGTAGGGGCGCGCATTGTCGTTGCTGTACGGGGTGATCACGGTTCCACGCACGGGCCACACCCATCCGTCCTGCGCGTGCGCCGTTGACGTTGCGCTCGCCAGCGCGACGGCGGTCGCGACCAGAGTCTTCCCCAGCCGCCTCATGCTCACGATTGGCCTCCCTGCCTTGCGGGTCGTCAGATCAAGGTGCTCAAGTTAGCGCACGCCGCTGTTCGCGCGGCGCGCGTTTCCCGATTCTGTGACACACGCGGCGCGATCGCGACACAAACAGCGCGTGCTATTTCCCATACAGCTTGTTCACGGGCAACCCCACCAGCGACGAGACAACCGAGGCGGCGACGCGGCGACGCGCACCGGCCTCGACCAGTCGCTCGACCGCGCCGCGGGCCGCTTCCAGATCGACGGCGCCGGCGCTACGATCGCCCGCAGCTGGCCCGATCACCAGCACGACCTCGCCACGTGTGCCGTCGGCGAACTGCTTCGCCAGCTCGGACGCCGTGCCTCGCGCGACCTGCTCGTGCAGCTTGGTCAGCTCGCGGCACACGGCGACCGGGCGTTGCGGGTCGATCTCTGCCAGCGCGGCCAGGGTTGCGGCGAGCCGCCGCGGCGACTCGAAGGCGATCAGCGTCTCGCCGTCGCGCTCCAGCTCGGCGCGCAGCTCGGACCGCTTGCGCGGCAGAAAGCCGGTGAAGCGCCAGCGCTCGGCCGGCAGCGCCGATGCGACCAGCGCGGTCACCACTGACGAGGCTCCGGGCAGCACTTCGACCTCGAGGCCGGCCTCCACGCATGCGCGGATCACCACGTAGCCGGGGTCGGAGACGCCGGGCGTGCCGGCATCGCTGGCCAGCGCCACGGTTTCTCCGCGTCGCACGCGCTCAGCCAGCTCGCGCGCGCGCCGCCGCTCGTTGTGCTCGTGACAACTGACGAGGCTCACGCCTTCGATTCCATGGCGCGCGAGCAGCTTGCCCGTCGTGCGCGTGTCCTCGCAGGCGATCACGTCGGCCTCGGACAGCGCCCGCAGCGCCCGCAGGGTGACGTCCTCGAGGTTGCCGATCGGAGTGGGGCAGACGATCAGCCGCCCGCTCATCGATTCATCCTGCTCCGCCGGAGTCCAACTCGTCGAACGCCAGCACAGCGGCGCCGAGCATGCCGGCCTCGGCGCCGAACTTGGCCCCCACGACCTGGACCAGGTCGCGGTTCGGGCGCAGACCGCGCACGGCCAACTCGGCGCGCGCCGGCTCGAGCAGCAACTCGCCGGCGGCCATCGCACCTCCTCCGACGACGATGTAGTCGGGGTTGAAGATGTTCGAGATGCTGGCCAACCCGACACCGAGCTTGCTGCCGATGTGCCCGAGCACCATGCGCGCCACCTCGTCGCCGGACAGCGCCATGTCGGTGACCATCTCGCCGGTGATTTCGAGCCCGTCCTCGACGGCCCGCCCGAGCGCCGACTCGGGCTCCTCTCCGCCCGCGATCGCGCCCTCGCGACCGATTGCGGTGCCGGATGCGAGCGCCTCCAAGCAGCCGCGGTTGGGGCACTGCCCCTGGCACGGCGGCCCGTCCTCGTCGATCACCATGTGACCCAGCTCGCCGCCGGCGCCGACGCTGCCACGATAGATCTGACCGTCGAGCACGATCCCGCCGCCGATGCCGGTTCCGATCGTCAGGCCGACGACGTCGCGTCCACCGCGCGCGGCGCCGAAGCGCTGCTCGACCAGCGTCGCGACGTTGGCGTCGTTGTCCATGAAAACCGGCAGGCCGAGCTTCTTGCGCATCGTGTCGCGAAACGCGAAGTCCTGGATAGGCAGGTTCACCGCCATCACGGCGACGCCACTGCGCTGGTCGATCAGACACGGAATGCCGAAGCCCACAGCCTCGATGTCGGGATCGAACTCGCGCAGCTCGGCCACTGCGGCGACGACCGCTTCGACGATGTCGTCCTGACTCAGACCCGCCGAGCCGCTGTGGGTGCGACCGTAGACCTCGAGCTGCTCGTCGATCACTCCGGCCAGCAGCTTGGTGCCGCCGAGGTCGACTCCGATCACCTTGCGGGTGGTGCTCTGGCTCGTGGACGCGCTCATTCAGTCACTATTAAACGGGACTGAGCCAAACGGGGACTGAACCGCCGCGGGCGCGGCCCCGGCCCGATGCAGGGCTTTGGCGCATCGCGCTCGTATCTTTCCCTAGTCGCCTGGTCTTCCCTCCAGCCCCTCTCCTCAGCCATGTCCGAAAAACCCGAATACCGTGTTCACCGCGCCCGGCGCGGCTGGATCAGCCGTCTGCTGCACCGCGACGAGGCGGAGCGCTTCGCGCACCTCGAGGACCGGCCGGGCAAGTCGCGCGCACAGCGTGGCGGACGGAAGGGCCGCTTCGACCCTCTGCGCCCGGAGCGCTACGATGCTGAGCGCGAGCCGCCCAAGCCGGTCACTTTCTGGCGCGTGGTCAAGTGGGTGGCGCTCGCCTGCGCGGCCTGGGCCGCGCTCAGCGTCGTGCTGTTCTTCATCAGCGCGCACGTTCAGTCGGGCAAGGTGTCGGAATCGACCAAGGAAGCGCTCGACCCGAGCGGCAATCTGCTGACAGCGCCGAATACGATTCTGGTGATTGGATCCGACCGCCGCCCGGGCACGCCCGGCCACGGGCTCGCCGACTCGATCATGCTGATGCGCTACGGCGGCGGCAGGGCGGCGCGTCTGTCGATTCCACGCGACACGCTCGCCGACATTCCCGGTTTCGGGCCGACGAAGATCAACGCCGCCTACTCGATCGGGGGTGCGCCGCTGATGATCGAGACGATCAAGCCGTACCTCGGCATCGAGGTCAACCACATCGTCGAAATCGACTTCAAGGGCTTCCCGAAGTTCGTGGACTCGCTGGGCGGCGTCAACATGACGTTCGAGAACTGCATCCGGTCCCGTTTCGAGGGGCGCAACATCCGATTCCCCGAGGGCGAGAACCACCTCGGTGGACGGCAGGCGCTGGATGTCGTGCGGGTGCGCAAGAACTCCTGCAACCTGGCCGAGTCGGATCTGACGCGCGCCAGACGCCAGCAGCAGTTCCTGAACGCCGTGAAGGGCAGGGTCGTGAGCCCGCTGACGTTTCCACGCTGGCCCTGGGTCGGGTGGCGCGCGCCGCGGGCGATCCGCTCCGACATGGGCGGCGCGGCGCTGATGGCGCTTTTCTGGGACATCGAGACGAGCGGCTCGCTGAAGCCGCAGCTCCTCGCTCCGATCGATCCGGGCGCCAACCCGCTGCAGGTGTCCGACGCCGAGAAGCAAGCGAAGGTCCAGAAGTTCCTCGAAGGCTGACAGCCGCGATAGGCTGCGACGCACGATGAGCGATCGAGCGGAAGGCCGCGGCCAGGGCGGGGGCGGTATCAGCGCGCGGCAGGTGCTGCTCGGCGCCGTGATCGTGATCGCGCTCTGGTTCGCGATCACGAATTCGCAGAAGGTCGAGGTCGACTACATCGTTGGCAGCGCGCACTCGCCCCTGTGGCTGGTGATCGTGATCTCCGTCCTGCTGGGGATGGTGATCGACCGTAGCGTCGCGATGGTCGGCCGCCGCCGCGCCCGGCGCGAATAGGACCCCCGGTGGCCGCATCCGTGGTGGTGTGCATTTTGGTTGCTCTGCACCCAATATCCACACCACCGTGGCTAGGTGCCGCCGGACGAGGAGCTGCTTTCGCCGCCGCCCTTTTTGTCTGACTTGTCGCCGGACTTCTCCGCGCCTTTTTCGCCGGACTTCTTCGATTTCTCGGACTTCTCCGCGGCCTTTTCAGACTTCTCCTCGGAAGACCCCTCGTCAGCCGCACCGCGTTTCTTGCCGTAGTCGGTCGAGTAGAACCCGGACCCCTTGAAATGCACCGCCACGGGGTGAAAGACGCGCTGGACCGGCTCTCCGCAGATCTCGCAGATGGCTATCGGATCGTCGGCCATGCTCTGCATGACCTCGAAGGTGTGGCCGTTCTGACAACGGTATTCGTAGGTTGGCAAGGCGAGCCGATTATATGGAGCGGTTCGCGACCGCCCCGTGACCTTGCGGCTTCAGCCGGTCTTCGAGAAGCGCTTGCCGGGGGGTTGCGGCCTCGAGTGATCCTCGAGCAGTGACACGCGCGACGTTTGCCACAGGATCCAGCGCGTTATGTGGCGACCGGCACGCAAAGGCAGTCGCAAGGGAAGGCCGCGAGCGTCGCGGAACTGCGACGGGACTTCCCTGAGGACCACGGGTACCTCGGGAAGGCTGAACGAACTGCTCTGTTGACCGTTTTCCTTGGCCATCGACTCCGAACCGTGGTCGCGTACGCTTTCCTGCGCCCGCGAACCAGTCGGGGTTTTACCCTAAAGTCCCGCTCGGATGCACCGAAGGCACTCGGATGACGCGTGAAACCACGGAAACTGGCGGGAAAACGGCACCGGCGGCCGCGACGGCCGATGCCGCCACGATGGACAAGATCGTTGCGCTGTGCAAGCGGCGCGGGTTCATCTTCCAGTCTTCGGAGATCTACGGCGGGCTGGCCTCCACCTACGACTACGGCCACTACGGCGTGCTGCTCAAGAACAACGTCAAGGCGCAGTGGTGGCGAGCGGTCATCCAGGAGCGCGACGACATGGTCGCGCTCGACGCGGCGATCCTCATGCACCCGAAGACCTGGGAGGCGTCGGGCCACCTGGAGAGCTTCACCGACCCGCTCGTACAGTGCGAGGGCAAGTGCAAGAAGCGCTGGCGCAGTGACCATATAGAACCTCCCTCTGGCGGGTCCGGCGAGCTGCGTTGCCCCCAGTGCGGTGGAGCGCTGGGCGAGGCACGCCAGTTCAACCTGATGTTCGAAACCTTCATGGGCCCGGTGCGCGACGACGCGGCGCGCATCTTCCTGCGGCCCGAAACGGCTCAGGGCATCTTCGTGAACTTCAAGAACGTGATGCAGTTCGCGCGCAAGAAGCCGCCGTTCGGAATCGCGCAGATCGGCAAGGCGTTCCGCAACGAGATCACGCCCGGCAACTTCATCTTTCGCACGCGTGAGTTCGAGCAGATGGAGATCGAGTTCTTCGTCCCTCCCGACAGCGCATCCGAGTGGCACCAACGCTGGATGGACGATCGCATGCGCTGGTACACCGACCTCGGAATTCGCCCCGACCACCTGCGGCTGCGCGCCCACGGTGCCGACGAGCTGTCGCACTACTCGGCCGGCACGAGCGACATCGAATACCTGTTTCCGATGGGATGGTCGGAGCTGGAAGGGATCGCCAACCGCACGGACTTCGACCTCAAACAGCACGCAAAGTTCTCCGGCGAGAAGCTCGAGTACGTGGACTCGGCGAGCGGCGAGCGCTACGTGCCGTACGTGATCGAGCCGTCGGCGGGCGCCGACCGGGCGACGCTCTCATTCATGGTCGACGCGTTCGACGAGGAAGAGGTGTCGGGTCGCGGGCGCACGGTGTTGCGGCTGCACCCTCGCCTCGCCCCGGTCAAGGTTGCGGTGCTGCCGCTGGTCTCGAAAGAGGGCATGCCCGAGAAAGCGCGCGCCGTTTACGAAGAGCTGCGCGGGCGACTGCCGACCGAGTACGACGAAGGCGGCTCGATCGGCAAGCGCTACCGCCGCCAGGACGAAATCGGCACCCCTTGGGGCATTACCGTTGACGGCCAGACGATGGACGACGACACCGTCACGCTGCGCGACCGCGACTCGCTCGAGCAGTCGCGCCTCCCGATCGCGGGGCTTGCGGACGAGCTGGTCGGGCGGCTGGCCAAGCCCTGGCGCAGCCCGAAGCTGGGCTAACCGGACCCTGCTTCGACGAACTGCTCGAGCCTGCGCTTGCCGTCGCCGATCACCGGCGCTCCGTGTGCCAGCAGCAGGTGCTCGAAGTCGAGGTCGAGCAGCCCGCGGTAGGACTCGATCAGTTTGCGCTTGGTGCCGGGCGGGTCGTCCATGTACTGGTCGGGAACGAAGCCAAGTGGGGCGTCCGGCCCGAAGTTGATCACGCCGTCCGCGCACAGCAGCGCCTTGTGCTTCGGGAGGTGGAACGCTGTCTCGTCGGGTGAGATCGCATCGACCTCTTTCGCGATCGCGCCGCCCGGCAGCTCGTTGCCGAACTCAAATGACTCGATCGGCGCCGGCAGGTCGCGGCCCTCGAACTCGTGCATGCCGACGCTCACGCAGTGCACCTTGGTGCGATAGCGCGCGACGTACTCGGCCGAGTGGCGGTAGTGGTGGCGGCAGGACAGCAGGATGTCCGTCGGCGGGCCCTTCTCCTGCTCGTCGAACCACGCGATGCCCTCGGGTGGCGTCATCGGGTCGATCAGCACGCGCTCCCCGTACAGGTAGTAGGAGCTGATCTCGAAGTTGATCTGCTCGTGCATCTGTGTGAAGAAGAAGATGCCCGGGACGATCTCTCGGATCGGCTGCACGCTAGCTCTCCTGTCCGTAGTCGCCAAACGGCGCATCGCGCTCGGACACCGCGCGGCCGACGTCGTCGAGCGCGTTGCGCGTGAACTCGACGCCTTCGGGCGTGTGGCGCGCGGAGCCGTCCAGCAGGGTGCCGATTAGCTGGGTGACCGAAAGCCCCATCTGCTCGTAGGCCTGGTTGACGAGCAGCTTCATCATCTGGAGTTGGTTGGCGGGGAGCATGGCGACCCGTTGGGCCAGCGCCAGCGCGTGCTCGTCGAGCCGGTCGGCCGCGATCGACTCGCACGCCAGGCCCCACTCGGCGGCGCGCTTTCCGTCGAGCGCGTCACCGGTCAGCAGCAGCCGCTTGGCCCGTTCCAGGCCCAACCGGTAGATCCACATCGCGGTCGTCGGCGAGCCCCATACGCGCGCAGGCGGGTAGCCGATGCGGCAGTCGTCGGCACACACGATCAAGTCTGAGCAGAGCGCGAAGTCGGTGCCGCCGCCGACGCAGAAGCCGTGCACTTGCGCGATCACCGGCTTCGGCGAGCGCCACAGCGACATGTAGGAGTTGACGTAGCGCGACATGTGTTGGTAGTCGGCGATCGGATCCCAGGGACGATCGCCCTCCTCGGCATCCATCAACTCGGCGCCCCAGTCGATGTCGTAGCCGGCGCAGAACGCTCGGCCCGCTCCCTTCAAGCGCACGACGCGCACGTCGGAGTCATCCTGCGCCTTCGCGAGCGCCTCGTCGAACGCGCCGATCAGCGCCGGGACGATCGCGTTGAGGCGCTGCGGTCGATTGAGAGTGAGCGTCGCGACGCCGTCGGTGGCGTCGTATAGGACGGGATGCGCCGAGTCGTCGTCGGGCATGAGTTGGCTCCTTTAGCGAACACCCTCGGCCTCGGGTGAATGAAGTCACGAACTAAATCATGAACTGATTCGTTCTTGCCTTGAGCCTCGCGCGGCAAGGGTTCACGATGCCCTGATGACCGACGCGTCTCACAACCCGACGATTCGGGTTCCTCCGAATCTCGAATCGGGAGTCTGGGCGAACTTCGTGCAGATCAGCTTCTCACGACACGAGTTCACGCTCGATTTCGTGAGGCTCGAAACGAGCCCCGACCCGCCCGACGCCGGTGTTGTCGTCGCGCGCGTCGCGATGTCGCCGTTGGCCGTGGATGAGATGCGCGACGAGCTGGCTACAATGTGGGCTGAATACGCACATCGAGCGCTCCCAAAAGAGGCAAGGAACGATGACCGATAGACAACTTCGACGCAGTTACAAATATCGGTACCTGCGCGAGCCTGGCGACAGAATCGTCCCTCTATCCAAGCTGGGGCGGTTCAGCTGGCCGCCACCGCGTAACGAAGAAGCGGAACGCGTTTACTACTCGAAGCTCGTCGAGGGGCTGAAGGAGAATCGCCGCCGCCACGCGTAGCTGACGTTCCTACTCCCCGCAGGCGACCTGGTTCTCCTGCACGGCGGCGGAGCCGTCCGCAGTTGCCACGACGGTGAGCGGGCCCGAGCACTGGCCGCTGCTGCTGGTGGCCTGGCAGTTCCACGTCGATGCCTGGCCGCCACCGCCCTCGGCCGTGCAGCGCACGTCGAAATCGCTCGGCGGGATCGAGATGCCGGCCTCGTTCGCCGTGTCGCTGGCCGCGCTCGCGGCGGAGCTCTTGGCGGACTGCTGTGAGATGGTCGGCTCGGTGGTGGTCGTGTCCGTGGTGGCGGTCGTGGTCGTGAGCGTGGTCGTGCCGGTGCTGGTGACCGTCTTGGTCTTGTCGTCGCCACCGGCCACGACGAGCGCGCCGATCGCGAGCCCCGCCAGCGCGGCGACCAAGGCGCCGATCACGATCAGCACGGTCTTCGAGCTGCCACCGTCGTCGCTTGGCGGGGCCGGCGGCTGACCGCCGGGAGGCGGGGAACCGCCCGGTGGCGGCATCACGCGCGTGGGGTCCGAGTCGATGCGGCGGGTGGGGTCTTCCGACTGCTGCATTCGCGATCAGTCTATGGGCTCGGCGAGTCGGGTACGCTGGCTCGCGGCCGCTACGATCTCGTCGCCGCGCAACGGCTGCCCACCTGTTGCCTGGCGCTGCGCAGGCCGTGCTTCGCGGCGAGCAATCGCTTCGCGGCCAGCGTCTTCGCGCGGTTCGACTCGGCCGCGCGCAGCGCACTGCGGGCCGAGCGAAGCGCACGTCGCCTCTTCGTACGCCGACGCTTCGCGCGCTTGCAGGCTGCTGACCGGGGACCGGTCTTGGGAGTGCCCTCTGCCGGCGGCGACGTCGGCGGGATCGCGGGCGGCGGCGCAGTCCCGGAGCCCGCGCGCGCGGCCAGTTGCCCCGCGATCCACTGGCCGACGCTGCCTTCGGCGTACTCGCCGACGCGTGCGTAAACGCCTGGGAAGTCCGCCTGCGCGCAACCGAACCCCCAGCTAACGACGCCGGCAAGCAGCCAGCCGCCGCCGTTGCTGACCACCAGTGGCCCGCCGCTGTCGCCGTTGCAGGAGTCCTTGCCACCGGTGTCCTGGTAGCCGGCACAGACCATCGTGAACGGGTCGAAGCCGCTGCCGTAGTCGCTCGTGCAGGTTGCGTCGGAGATGATCGGCACGTCCACCTCGCGCAGCGTGTCGGACTTCAATCCGCCCTGACTTGTGAGACCCCAGCCAAGCACCCAGGCGATCGTGTCGGTAGCCCACAGTGCGTTGTCGCCCGGTCCGACTATCGCGATCTGCGGTTGCGTTGAGGGCGTTGCGAGGTCGAGGATCGCGACGTCGTGCACCGGCGGGCTGCCGGCGTAGTCGGGATCGACCGTCGCCTGGGTCAGGTCGTGGCGCTGGCCCTCGCTGCTGGTCAAGGTCGTGCGACCAGTCACCGCCTGAAGTGTCGCCGCCGTTTGCCCGTCGAGGCAGTGCGCCGCGGTCAAGACGACCGTGGCCGCAAGCAGCGAGCCTCCGCAGCGCAGCCGGCTGAGGTCGGTGCCGCCCTGGTTTTGGTGCCGCACGATCGCCACCGTCCACGGCCACTCGGAGGCGGTCGTCGTGTCTCCGCCGACAATGCGCACACCGACCTTCGAGGAATCGCTCGCCGTAGCCGGCGCGCCCGCCCAGCATGCGAGCGCGATCACAACAACCGTCGCGCTAGCCGTCGTCCGGACGGCTCGGCGTAAGAGAAATCCCTTCATGACTGCTCCACTATCGTAGTTCGACATTCCAGCCGCGGTCTTGCACTGGAGATTCGTCCGCGTCGGACTAGAGATGGAGTCTCCAGCGGTGCCAGTGGTGGTGTGGGACCGCCGCGCCGGCGGGATCGGGATCGACGCGTTCGGGCTCGCGCTGCGTCGATGCGTCGTCGCGCACGAACGCCCAGGTGAGCGCCAATCCGAGCGCCGCGACGGCGACCAGCAGCCAGCTCGCGCGGGCCATCGCGTAGCTGAAGACCTCGCGCACGACCTGCTCGATCTCCGCTGCGACCGAAGCCGGCAGCTCGCCGAGCATCCGTCGAGCCTGCTCGGACCCTGCTAGCAATCCATCCAGCTCACCACGGTCGTGTGCCACCTCGATCTCGGGCGGGGCGCTCAGCAGCTCGTCCATCCGCCTGTTTTGAAGACCGGCAAACAGCGCGCCGTATGCAGCCAGCCCGACCGCTCCCGCAGTCATGCGGTCCATCGCCAACACCCCAGCGGCGATGCCCGCCTTCTGCGGCGATAGCGCGGTCATCGCGGCGGTTGACATCGGCGCGTACACGAAGCCGAGCGCGATCCCGAACAGCAGGAAGGCCGGCAGCAGCGCTGCGTAAGCGGAGTGAGCGTCGATACGTGTGAAGAGCAACATCGAACCCAGCGTCAATGCCATCCCGAACGTCATCAGCGCACGCGCCCCGACGCGTCGCATCAGGCCCCCGGCGAGCGGCGATATCACGATCATCGGCGCGGTTAGCGGCAGAATCAGCAGGCCGGTCTCGACCGGCGAGTAGCCGAGCACGTTTTGCAGGTACTGCGGCTGCGTGAACATCACGACCCAGTAGCAGGTCAGCAGCGTGAAGGCCGATGCGCAGGCGCCGAAGTACGGGCCGCTGCGAAACAGCGGGAACTCGACGATTGGGTTCTCGACGCGGTGTTCGATCACCCAGAAAGCTGCGAGCAGCGCAACGGACGCAACCAGCAGGCCGATCGTGGTGGGCGAGTCCCAGCCCCACTGGCGGCCCTGCACGAGTGGGAGGATTAGCGCGGTCACACCGACGCTGAACGTCGCCAGGCCGGGCCAGTCGATACGCGTTCCACCGGTGGGGTCGCGGTCGTCGGGCGCGGCCGCTCGCGTTATCAGCATTCCGAGCAGGACCAGCGGCAGGTTGATCCAGAAGATGAAGCGCCAGCCGATCGAGTCGATCAACAGGCCGCCGACCAGTGGCCCGATCGCGAGCGCCAGCGCCGATATGCCCGACCAGATTCCGAGCGCGCGGGCGCGCTGTGCCGGCGGGAACGCGTTGCTGGTGAGGGCGAGGGACAGGACGATTATCGAAGCGGCACCCACTCCTTGAAGCACGCGCCCGGCGATCAGTGCGTCGCTCGAGGGCGCCGTCGCCGACACCACCGAACCGAGCCCGAACAGGGCCATGCCGGCGAGGAAGATCGTGCGGCGGCCGAACATGTCGCCGAGCCGCCCGGCCGTTACGACCAGCACCGCCAGCGCGAGCAGGTAGGCGTTCAACATCCACTGCAGTTGCTGGTCGGCCGAGTCGAGGTCCTTCTGGATCGAGGGAAGCGCGAGCGTCACGATCGTCGAGTCGAGCATCAGCAGGAACAGGCCCACGCAGGTGCCGGCGAGAATCCACCAGTGGCGGTTGTGCTCGTCGATCACGGCTTCCGCGCGCCGAGCAGCACACCGTCGCCCACCGCAAGCACGACCGACAGCCAGCGCTCGGAGCCGATCAGCCCGGAGTTGAGCGCACGCACCGCGCGGCGCTGGTCGGCGGCCCACCAGCCGCCGAACTCGTCCGGAACGTCGGCATCGTCGTCGAACGCGACCGCGCCCGACATCAGCACGTTGTCGATCGCCAGCAACGCATGCTCGGAGGCCTTCGACTCGGCCAGCTCCAGGTAGCGTGCGTACTCGCCCTTTGTCGCGTCGAGGAACAGCAGGTCGAACGGCCCCTGCAGCCCGATGATCACATCGAGGGCGTCGCCCTCGATGACCTCGACGTGATCGGCTACGCCGGCGCGTTCCAAGTATCCGCGCGCCTGCTCGACGCGCACCGCGTCGCGCTCGATCGTGACGACGCGCCCACCCTTATCGAGCGCGCGCGCCATGTGCAGCGTCGAGTATCCGATCGCCGTGCCGACCTCGAGCACGTGTGCTCCCTCGCCAAGCGAGCGAGCGAGCACCGCCAGCAGCCGTCCCGTCTCCCAGTGCACGATCGGGATGCCGTGCTTGGCGGCCAGCTCCTCCATCTCGCACATCAGCGGATCGCGCTGCGGCCGAAGCTCTTCGAGATAGGCGGCGACTTGATCGGCAAGGATCGGCACGGGTTGCTCCTATGTCAAGGCAAGTCCGCTATTTGGCGGATTGCAGTAGATCGCGA
>JBBDJG010000019.1:2653-24003 GCA_040880005.1 Solirubrobacterales bacterium | reverse complement strand
GCGGGTCGCCTGATCATGGAGTTTCGGGTGGAACGTTTGTGGGAGCCCCACTAGCGGTCAGCCATCAGGGTCCGCGTACCGCGCCAGCGCCCGCCGGATATCCGCGGGTATCTCGCGCTTGGCCTGCGTTTCGAGGTCGATGAACACGTGGCGCAGCTCCCCTTCGGTGACCGGCTCGCCGTCGCGCGTCACGCGCAGGGCGGTGGTCATCGACGTGCGCCCCATCCGCTCGATCGTCGCCTCGACGTCGAGCAGCTCGTCGAAGCGGGCCGGCGCCAGGAAGCGCGCGCCGGCCTCGGCGACCATCACGTCAACCCCCGAGTCCAGCATCTGCTGGTAGGAGCCGAGCGCCTCGCGCCACAGCTCGGTGATCGCGATGTCGAAGTAGGTCAGGTAGTTGGCGTTGAAGACGACGTTTTGAGGGTCGCACTCGTTGTAGCGGACGCGCAGGCTGTGGCGAAACGGGGGCACGCGGCCACTCTACCCAGCCTTCCCGATCCCGGATAGCATTGATCGCCTCGCACGCTCTTGGGCGCTTCGGCCAAACGGGAGGTAACAGCACTTGACCCAGCTAGACGTCAAATCAGTCAACGAGCTCGACGTCGAGCCCGGCACTCTGCCGGCCACGATGACCGCGTGGGTGATTCGCGCCGAGCGCGAGGGCGAGCCGATCGACGCGTTCCAGATCGAGGAGATCGAGACCCCAGATCCGGGCCCGCTCGAGGTCGTGGTGCGCGTGATGGCCGCCGGCGTGAACTTCAACAACGTCTGGGCAGCGCTCGGACAGCCGGTGTCGGTGTTTCGCTACCACCCCGACGAGGACCATCACATCGGCGGCTCCGACGCCTCCGGCGTGGTCTGGAAGGTGGGCGCGGGCGTCACCAAATGGAAGCCGGGCGACGAAGTCGTGATCCACTGCAACCAGGCCTCCTACGAGGACATCGAGGTACACGGTCTCGATCCACTGGCGGCACCATCGCAGAAGATCTGGGGCTACGAGACGAGCTGGGGCTCGTTCGCGCAATTCACCAAGGTGCAGGCGCAACAGCTCCTGCCCAAGCCCGAGAACCTCACCTGGGAGGAGGCCGCCTCCTACGGCCTGACGTATTTCACGGCGTACAGGATGCTGATCGACCGCTGCAAGCTGCAGGCCGGACACCGCGTGCTGATCTGGGGAGCGGCCGGCGGCCTGGGAGTGTTCGCGACCCAGCTCTGCAAGCTGACCGGCGCCGACTGTGTCGGCGTGGTGTCGTCCGACCAGAAGGGCGAGCTGGTCAAGAAGCTCGGCGCCAAGGACTACATCAACCGCAGCGAGTTCGCCGGCATGATGCGCAAGGGCGGTGAGAGCGCCGACGAGGAGAAGGCGCGCTTCAAGGTCTCACGCGACTTCGCCAAGCGCGTGAAGCAGATCCTCGGCGACGCGCCCGACATCGTCTTCGAGCACGTCGGCAAGGCGACCTTCCCGACATCGGTGTTCACCGTCAAGCCGTTCGGCAAGGTGGTGATCTGCGGCGCGACGTCGGGCTACGACCTCGACTTCGACGTCCGCTACCTGTGGATGCGCCAGAAGGAGATCCTCGGGTCGCACTTCGCCAACGCGTACGAGGCGAACAAGGCAAACGAGCTGATGCAGCAGGGCAAGATCCGGCCGGTGCTCTGGCAGACGATGGGCTTCGACAAGGTCGCCGAGGCGCATCAGCTGATGAGGGAGAACAAGCACCTGGGCAAGATCGCGATCCTGGTCGGCGCGCCAGAGGGAGGGCTGGGCAAGACCGCGGACGGCCCGGGAGCGATTAGCGCCGAGGTGGGCAGCTAGCGATGGAAGCGCAGACGAGCGGTATCGCGGGCAGCGACGGCAAGCAGGCGGCGCTGCTTCAGGTCGCGACGCTCGAGTTCAAGTCGGCGCCGTTCCGCGCCGAGCGTTTCGCGCTCGCCTACCTTCCGGCCGTGCCGACGGTGCTCGACTACGGTGCCAGGAGCTACACGTTTTCCCGCTCGGAGGAGGACCCCGAGCGCTTCACCCACATTTCTTGGTGGGAGAGCAAGAAGGACTTCGAGCAGTGGTGGTTCTCCCAGGGGATGCAGCGCATCCGCCAAGAGATCGGCGGCCTGCACGCGCTGCCGCTGTTCCCCCACTGGGGGGCCGTGCTCGAGCGGGGCTGACGGGCGGGCCTTGCAGCCCCAGCCGGTGCTCTCTAGCCCCGCTCCAACGGCGCCATCGTCAGCCCGGCGCCGCTGAGCTGCTCCCAGTAAAGCTCGGCCGGCTCGCGCTGCCCCGTCCAGACGATCGCCTGGCCGCTTCGGTGGATGCGGTCCGCGAACGCGTAGCCGCGATCGATCGACACGCCGGGGACGACGCGCGCAAGCGTGGTAGCGACGTGATCGAACGTGTTGTGGTTGTCGTTGAGCACGATCACGCGCCACGCGCCGCCGCTGCCGCCGCCCGGCCCCGCAACGCGCGGTTTCTGCTTGGGTCGCTCGATCGTCTCGGTGCTCATGTCAGGTCCGCGACTCCGCAGCTCGCTTGCCCCAGTAGCGCTCCAGGCCCAGCCACATCACGTGTGGCGAAGAGACCTGAAGAGCCGTCGCGGCCGTCTCACTGTCGGACTCGGCCCGGATGCGCTTCTCCAGCTCGGCTGCAAACCTCTCCCCTGCGCTTTCCGAGCCCAAGCCCGACTCCAGCAGGCTGCGGGCAACCTCACCCTGGCGCTGCAAGGCAGCGAGCGCTCCGTCGAGTTGCGCGGACACGTCTTCGGCGGCGCCAAAGTGCGTAAGCGCGAGCCTCGCCGGGCGCTTCGCGCGCACCAGCTCGATCGACTCGCGCCAAAGCTCCAGGTCCAACTCGGGTGGCACGGTCGGCGCCATCACAAAATCACAGGGTGGGATGCGGACCCCCGCCACGTCGCCGACGTACGCAATGCCGTCGCGGCGATCGAGATAGACGACGTGGTGTGAGGCGTGCCCGGGCGCGTAGATCACGTCGAGGGCTCGGCCGGCCACTTCGATGCTCTCCCCGCCCTCCAGCGCGACAATCCGCTCTGCCGGGACGGGGACGATCTCTCCCCACAGCTCCTGCATCTCGTCGCCGTACAGCCGCGTGGCGCTGGCGATCAGCTTCGACGGGTCGGCCAAATGCTCGGCACCGTTCCGATGCACGTACACGGTCAGCTCGGGGAAGTGCCGCGCCAGCGCACCGGCCGCCCCGGCGTGATCCAGGTGGATGTGCGTGAGCAGCAGCGCCCGTGGCGGCTCGCTCACGGCCGAGAGCACGGTATGCATGCACGGCTCGGGTCCTGGATCGACCAGCAAGCCACCCAGGTCCCAGCAGCCGATCGCGCGCGCGCGACCGCGATGCAGCGTGTCGATCAGGTTGGGCAGGGGCGAATCGGCCATTGGCATGCCCTGGAAAGGTAATGGCCCGCCGGATCGGCGATAATCCAGGACAGGCAGGGCCGCAACGAAAGGCACAGCATGGCGGACAGCGAGAGACCGGGCAACAGCGCCCTCGGCAACGGCAAGAAGGAGTTGGACGCGCTGATCCGCTCCAGGGAACAGGAGCTTGCCCGCTTGCGTGACGCGCGCAGGCGATGGGAGGAAGGGCCGCTCGCCAACTCGCTCGAGAAGTCCGGCGAGCGCCGCGATCATTTCGAGACGCTGTCGGGCCTTCCCACCGATCGCATCTATACGCCCGAGCACGTCGCCGGCCTCGACTACGAGCGCGACCTCGGCTTCCCGGGGGAGTCCCCCTTCACCCGCGGCATCCAACCGACCATGTACCGCGGCCGCCACTGGACGATCCGCCAGTACGCCGGCTTCGGAACGCCCGAGGCCACCAACGAGCGCTTCAAGTTCCTGCTCGAGCAGGGGCAGACCGGGCTCTCGACGGCCTTCGACCTCCCCACGCAGATGGGGCTCGACTCCGACGACGAGCGTGCCGCCGGGGAGGTTGGCCAGGTCGGGGTCGCGATCGACTCGCTGGCCGACATGGAGACGGTGTTCGACGGCATCCCACTCGACAAGGTCACGACCTCGATGACGATCAACGCCCCCGCCCCGGTTTTGGTGGCGATGTACGTCGCGGTCGCCGACAAGCAGGGTGCGGCGCGCGAGTCGGTGTCGGGCACCGCCCAGAACGACGTCTTGAAGGAGTACGTGGCGCGCGGCACCTTCATCTACCCGCCGAAGCCGTCGCTACGACTGGCGGCCGACCTGATTGCCTGGTGCGCTACCGACGCGCCGCGCTTCAACGCGATCTCACTGTCGGGTTACCACATGCGCGAGGCGGGATCGACCGCCGTGCAGGAGATCGCGTTCAGCTTTGCGAACGCGATCGCCTACGTGGAGGCCGTTCAGCAGCGCGGCATCGATGTCGATAGCTTCGCGCCCCGCCTGTCGTGGATCTTCAACACGCACATCAACTTCTTCGAAGAGATCGCCAAGTACCGGGCGCTGCGCCGCCTGTGGGCGAAGATCATGAAGGAGCGCTTTGGCGCAAAGGACCCGCGCTCCATGATGCTGCGCACACATACGCAGACGGGCGGCTCGACGCTGACGGCGCAGCAGCCCGAGAACAACATCGTGCGCGCCGCGATCCAGGCACTCGCCGCCGCGCTGGGCGGAGTCCAGTCGATGGCTCTGTCGTGTTACGACGAAGCGCTCGCGATACCGACCGAGAAGGCGCAGAAGATCGCCGTGCGAACCCAGCAGATCGTCGCGGAAGAGATCGGCGTCACCGACACGATCGACCCGGTCGCCGGCTCCTACTACGTCGAATGGCTCACGAACGAGCTGGAGCGGCGCGCAGTCGAGGAGATGGACAAGATCGAAGAGATGGGCGGAGCGGTCGAAGCGGTTGAGTCCGGCTACTACCAAAAAGCAATTCTTGATGAGGCGTACAAGTGGGAGCAGGACCTGGGCTCCGGTGAGCGCGTCGTCGTCGGTGTGAACAAGTACCGCGACGAGGAGGAGCGCCAGCCCGAGTACTTCAAGGTCGATTCGACGTTGGCCGAGATCCAGCGCACGAAGCTCGACAAGCTTCGCGGCGAGCGCGACCACGCCGCCGTCGAGAAGGCGCTGGCAGCGCTGAGCGCGGCCGCCCAGAGCGAGGACAACCTGATGCCCGTGATCATCGAGGCCGTGCACTCGTACGCCACGCTCGGCGAGATCTGCGGCGCGATGAAGGAAGTCTTCGGCGAGTACAAGGCGCTTGCCGCCATCTGACTTCCCTTCGCGGTGATGCTGCCGAACCTCCCGCGATAGGGTCCGCAGCCACGATGGCCGGACCCGGGACATTCATATCCGTCGGCAGGTCTCTCGACCAGGCGGTCGAGCGGGTGAAGGCCGCCGAGCAGCTCGGTTACGAGTCCGCCTACGTCACGCACATCGCCGCGCGCGACTCGCTCACGGTGCTGATGGCCTACGCAGCCGCGACCGAGCGGATCAAGCTGGGCACCGGCGTGCTGCCGATCTACTCACGCACTCCGGTCGCGACCGCCCAACAGGCGGCAACGATCGACGAGTACTCAAGCGGCAGGATGGTGCTGGGGCTGGGCGTCTCGCACCAGGTGACCGTCGAGGGCTGGTACGGAACGAAGCTCGAGCGTCCGCTGCGCGCGATGCGCGAATACGTCGGCATCGTGCGAGCCTGCCTGCGCGGTGAGGACCCTCCCCCAGGTGAGATCTTCAGCTCAGGGTTCCACTTCATGGGCTTCGAGCCACGTAAGGACCTGCCGATCTACGTCGCGGCGCTGTCGCCGAAGATGCTTCGACTCGCCGGCGAGCTGGCCGACGGCGTGATGCTGTGGTTGTGCAACCCCGACTACGTTCGCGACGTGGTCGTCCCGGAGGTAGCCGCGGGACGCGAGAAGGCCGGTCGCTCGCTGGATGGATTCGACATCGTCGCGGCAGTGCCGGCGGCGCTCACCGACGATCGCGAGGCTGCCTTCGCGACCATGCGCCAAGACCTGATCACCTACTGGAGTCTCCCCTTCTATCGCGCCATGATCGAACGCTCGGGTTTCTCGCAGGACATTGCCTCCTTCGACGAGGGGATGAAATCGGGCGGTCCCCAGCAGGCGATCACCGGCATCTCCGACCGCTTCCTCGAAGACCTGACGGCGATCGGCTCACCCGACCAGGTGCGGGCCGGGGTGCGGCGCTACGCAGACGCGGGAGCGACCTCGCCCTGCATCGGACCGGTCGCCCGGACCGACTTCGCCGCCACGCTGGAGGCCGCCGCTCCCTCCCGCTCGGCCCACTAGACTCGGCCAATGACGCACGCGCAATTGGAACCGCTGCGCGACGGCCACGGCCGCGCGATCACAGACTTGCGCGTGTCGGTCACCGACAGATGCAACTTCCGCTGCCAGTACTGCATGCCCGCCGAGGGTCTTCCCTGGTTGGATCGAGACCAGATCCTCACCTTTGAGGAGATCGAGCGCCTCGTGAGACTGTTTGCCGCCATGGGCATCGACAGCGTCCGAGTCACTGGCGGCGAGCCGCTCGTGCGCCGCGAGATTCCCAAGCTGATCGCAATGCTCTCCGCTGTTGACGAGGTTGGCGACCTGTCCCTGACGACGAACGGCTACCTGCTGGGCAGCATGACCGGCGAGCTGGCAGCGGCAGGGTTGCGGCGCATCAACGTTTCGCTCGATTCGCTCGCCCGCGATCGCTTCTTCCAGATCACCAGGCGCGACTCCCTACCGCAGGTGCTTGACGGGCTTGCGACCCTCGAGCGCTTCCCCCAGATCAACCCGATCAAGGTCAATTGCGTAGCGATGAGGGACTTCACCGAGGAAGAGGTAATCCCCTTTGCCGAGCTGGCACGCCGCAAGCCCTACCAGGTCCGGTTCATCGAGTTCATGCCGCTCGACGCGGACCACTCGTGGTCGGAAGATCGGGTGCTGACCGGGGCCGAAATCAGAGCGATGATCGAGCCCGTCTACCCGCTGGAGCCCGGCGAACAAGAGCCTCACGCCACGGCCCAGGTGTACAGGTTCGCCGACGGCCGCGGCGAGATCGGCTTCGTCAACCCCGTGTCGGAGCCCTTCTGCTCTGACTGCAACCGGATCCGGCTGACCGCCGAGGGCGCACTGCGCACATGCCTGTTCAGCATGCACGAGACCGACCTGCGCGATCCGCTGCGTGCGGGGCAGTCCGACGCGCAGCTCGAACAGCTGATCAGAGACGCCGTCTGGCGCAAGGAACTCAAGCATCGCGTGGCGGAGCCGGGATTCCGCCAGCCGGCGCGGACGATGAGCCAGATCGGCGGTTAGTGGCCGCTGGGCCACTCGCCTAGAATCGTCGAGTACAGATGGCCGTCTATCCCGAACCGGACAACCCACGCGACCGCCAGCCGTCGAGCGGTTCAGGCAACGGCCGGCCCTGGTTGCGCTGCTACCGCTGCTGGTCGCAGAACCTCGAGGCCCAGATCCACTACGACGCGATATTGAAGATCGACCCTTCCACCGGGGCGCCGGTCGAGCGCGGCGACGAGATGCAGGAGGCCGTCGTGCAATGCATGGACTGCATGCACGACCAACCACACCTGACGTTCGCGGACGGTCGCATCGAGCCGGTCGAGGACCGCTGGGAGCGAATGGTCACGGGAACTCCGTGGGTCGCGTCCTGCACCGTGACGATCGACCAAGAGCAGGTCGAGGTGTGCTCAGGTCCCGATGCGGCCGACTCGCTGACCTATGGATCGTTCGGCGACGGAGGAACACGTGAGTTCTTCACCCACGTGCGGTTCCACAAGCACGACGAAGACAAGATCACCGTCCACATGCTCGTCGAGCTTTACGCACGCTCGGCGGAAGAGGCCAACGAGGTGCTCGAGGCGGCAGCGCGAGGATCGCTGACCATTGCCTCGCTCGCCGAGGAGAGCAGGCCCCCGGCGGCCAAGTCCGACGAAGCTCACTGACGCGGCAGGCGTCAGGACGAGTTGCCGAGGCGCTCCTCGAGCTCGCGCAACTGATCGTGTAGCTGCTCGGGCAGGTGGGCACCGAAGCGCGCCATGTGCTGGTGGATCGCGGGTAGCTCGAACTTCCACTCCTCGACGTCCACGTTCAGCAGCGCTGCGATGTCCTGCTCGCTCAGGTCGAGTCCGTCGGTATTGATCGCACCCGGTGCGGGCACGCGGCCGATCGGCGTGTCGATCGCCTCCGCCGAGCCCTCGCACCGCCGAAAGACCCACTCGAGCACGCGGCTGTTATCGCCGAAGCCAGGCCAAAGGAACCTGCCCTCGGCGTCCTTGCGGAACCAGTTGACGTTGAAGATCTTGGGCAACTTAGCCTCGTCCGCCCGTTCCCCGATCTGCAGCCAGTGTGCGAAGTAGTCACCCATGTTGAAGCCGCAGAAGGGCAGCATCGCGAAGGGATCGTGGCGCAGCTTGCCGACCTGCCCGGCCGCCGCAGCCGTTGTCTCCGACGACATGATCGAGCCCAGGAAGGTCCCGTGCTGCCAGTCGAACGCCTCGTTGACCAGCGGGACCACCGTCGAACGGCGCCCGCCGAACAGGATCGCGTCGATCGGAACTCCGGCCGGGTCCTCCCATTCCGGAGCCATCGATGGGCAGCGGGAAGCAGGGGCCGTGAAGCGAGCGTTGGGATGCGCGGCCGGCTTCTCCGAGTCGGGCGTCCAGTCGTTGCCGTGCCAGTCGACCAGATGAGCGGGCGGATCCTTGGTCATCCCCTCCCACCACACGTCGCCGTCATCGGTCTTGGCGCAGTTCGTGAAAATCGAGTCGTCGCGAATCGTGGCCATGGCGTTCGGATTCGTGTCCTCACCTGTTCCCGGCGCGACGCCGAAGAACCCGGCCTCGGGGTTGATCGCATGCAGACGCCCGTCCGGCGCGAACTTCATCCACGCGATGTCGTCGCCAACCGTCTCCACCTTCCAGCCCGGCAGCGTGGGGATCAGCATCGCGAGGTTGGTCTTGCCACATGCGGAAGGGAATGCTCCCGTCACGTACTTCGTCACGCCTTCCGGCGACGTCAGCTTGAGAATCAGCATGTGCTCGGCCATCCAACCCTCGTCGTGCGCCATGACAGACGCGATCCGAAGCGCGAAGCACTTCTTGCCCAGCAGTGCGTTTCCCCCGTAGCCGGAGCCATACGACCAGATCTCGCGGGACTCTGGAAAGTGCACGATCCATTTGTTGTGCTCGTCGCACGGCCAGACGACATCCTCGCGGCCATCCGCGAGCGGATAGCCGACCGAGTGCAGGCAGGGAACGAACCCGCCGTCGTCGCCGAGCAGTTCGAGCGGCTTTGACCCCATACGGGTCATGATTCGCATGTTGACCGCGACATAGGCCGAGTCCGTGAGTTGGATGCCGATGTGCGCGATCGGCGATCCCAGCGGGCCCATCGAGAACGGTACGACGTACATCGTGCGCCCGTGCATCGAGCCACGGAACAAGCCGGTCAAGGTTTCACGCATCTCGTTCGGCTCGCGCCAATTGTTGGTCGGGCCCGCGTCGGCCTCGTCCCGGCAGCAGATGAACGTGCGGTCTTCCACCCGCGCAACGTCACCGGGGTCCGAGCGTGCGAGGTACGAGTTGGGGCGCTTGGCGTCAGAGAGCTTCTCGAACGTGCCCGCATCTACGAGCTGCTGGCATAGGCGCTCGTACTCCTCGGCGGATCCGTCGCACCAGTGGATCGATTCCGCTTCGGTGAGTGCCGCGGCCTCCTCGACCCAGGCCACCAGCTTGCGATGCTTGGTCGGCACGTCCGCTCGGGTGGCTGCTGTTCCTGCTGCTTCGCTCAACGGATCTCAGCTCCTAGGGTCGTGGGCGGGCACAGATTCTGCCCGATCGGATCATGCGGCACCTCGCGAGGCTCACTGCGGGCGCCTCGGCACCAGCACGGCGCGCTTGAACGTCGCCACCAGCTCGTTGCGCTGGTTATAGACGTCAGTGCGCACCTTGACGACGCCGCGGTCGCTCTTCGACTCCGACGGCCGCAGATCGAGCACCTCGCTCTCGCAGTACAGCGTGTCGCCGTGGAACACGGGCGCGGTGTGCTTGAGGTTCTCGGTCGCGAGATTCGCGATCGCCTTTCCAGAGATGTCCCCCACGCTCATGCCGAGCGCCAGCGAATAGACCAGCGGCCCGACGACGACATTCTTTCCCTGCTGCGACTGCCGCGCGTACTCGTCGTTGATGTGCAGCGGGTGGTGATTCATCGTCAGCAGGCAGAAGAGGTGGTCGTCGGCCTCCGTGACCGTCTTGGCCGGCCAGTGCTTGTAAATGGCTCCCTGCTCGAAATCCTCCAGGTAGCGGCCGTACGGCCGGGCACCGCTCGCCTCGCGCGATTCCTGATCGAACGTTGTCCCTTGCTTCGTCTCGCTATTCGCCAACTTGCTACGCCCTCCGTTTCTTGACCTTCGCCCGCGTTTCGTGGCGCTCGATCACTCTACCGATCAATTTCAGAATCTCTTCCTGGCCCGTGGCACGGACGTAGCCGTTCTCGTAGGCGTCCTTCCAATGCTGTAGCTGCCCGTCGCGCGCAAGCTCGTTGAAATGGGATCGCGGCGCGACCACCGCCACCTTTGCATCCTGGGCCGGATCCCTCTTGACGTCGATGTCCGGGAACTCGACCCGCCAGGTCTGGGAATCGCGGCGTGATCGCAGATCGAGGCGCAGCACAAGCCGCAACTGTTTGAGCGCGGGCACCTCGTCCAGGAACCGGTGCGCACCCTGCTCGATCAACTCTCTCGTGTCGCCGGACACTGTCGAAGCGTATCCGAGAGCGTGCTTCGGCAGATGTGCCCCAACGGCTAAATCTTGTGGCGTTCGAGCAGCTTCTTGCCGATCACCATTCGCTGGATCTCGGAAGTGCCTTCGCCGATCAGAAGCAACGGCGCGTCACGATACAAGCGCTCGATCTCATATTCCTTCGAGTACCCGTACCCACCGTGGATGCGGAAGGAGTCCTCAACCACCTCCTTGCCGGCCTCGGACGCGAACAGCTTGGCCATCCCGGCCTCCAGGTCCGAGCGCTCGCCAGCGTCCTTGAGCCGCGCCGCGCGGAGGGTGAGGAGGCGAGCCGCTTCCACCTTGGTTGCCATGTCCGCGAGCTTGAACTGGATCGCCTGGTGCTTGGCGATCGGCTTGCCGAACGTCTTTCGCTCTTGCGAGTAGCGAAGAGCAAGCTCCAGAGCACGCTGAGCGATCCCGACGCCGCGCGCGGCAACGTTCACGCGTCCGACTTCGAGCGCATCCATCATCTGAACGAAGCCCTTGCCGAGACCTGCCTCGCCACCGAGCACGCGGCTCTCCGGACAGCGGTAGCCGTCATAGACCAGCTCGGTTGACTCGACGCCCTTGTAACCCATCTTCTTGATCTTCGGGGGGATGTTCAGGCCCGCGTACTGGCCGGTGTTCTCACTGGCACCGGGTTCCTTCTCGCTCATGAAACAAGTCATTCCCTTGTAGGGCGGGTCGGCCTTCGGGTCGGTCTTCATCAAGACGAACACCACGCCCGACAGCAAGCCGTTCGTGACCCACATCTTCTGCCCGTTGAGCACCCAATCCTCGCCGTCCTTGGTCGCCGTCGATTTGATCCCCTGCACGTCGGAGCCGACCTCCGGCTCCGACAGGGAGAACGCCGCCCGGATCTCGCCGGTCGCCATCTTGGGAAGGAAGTGATCCTTCTGCTCGTCGGTTCCGAACTTCATCAGCAAGTACGAGCCGATGAAGTGGGTGTTGACGACTCCCGAGATCGAGATCCACCCGCGCGACAGTTCCTCGACGATCATCGCGTAGGTGGTCAGGTCGAGGCCCATGCCGCCGTAGTCCTCGGGGATCGTGACGCCGAACAGTCCCAGCTCCTTCATCTGCTCGACGATCGGCTCGGGGAACGAGTCCTCGTGGTCGTATTTCTCCGCGGTGGGAAGGATCTGCTCGTCAACGAACTGGCGCACCATCTCGGTGATCGCCTTCTGCTCGTCGGTCTTGTCGAGTAGCTGGGTCGCTATGGCCATCAGGGAAAGGATATCCTTCGAAGCCCATGCGCAACCCGCGGGACTTCATCAAGCCCCTGGCAGTCGGTGCCCCGGATCCTGCGCGCGAGATCCCAGTCAAGCCCTCGCGCATGATCCACTTCTTCGATCCGTCGAACGAGAAGATGGCGGCCAAGCTGCCGGAAATCGCCGCCGGCACGGACATCCTGCTCGGCAACCTCGAGGACGCGGTGCCGGTTGACCGCAAGGAGCCGGCCCGGGCCGGCCTGATCCAGCTTGGCAAGCAGATCGACTTCGGCGACACGGCGCTGTGGACGCGCGTCAACAGTCTCGACAGCCCGTGGGTGCTCGACGACCTCACCCAGCTCGTCACGGAGATCGGCGACAAGCTCGAGGTGATCATGATCCCCAAGGTCGAGGGGCCCTGGGACATCCACTTCGTCGATCAGCTGCTGGCCCAACTCGAGGCGAAGGCGCATCTGCAGCGGCCCATACTCGTGCACGCGCTCCTCGAAACCGCCCAGGGAGTCGTCAACGTCGAGCAGATAGCGGCGGCCAGCCCACGCATGCAGGGCATGAGCTTCGGCCCGGCCGACCTGGCCGCCTCCAGGCGCATGAAGACCACGCGAGTCGGCGGCGGACACCCCGGCTATCGCGTGGTCGAGGACCCCGATCCCGACGACTCGGACGCTCCGCGTGCCTCGTTCCAGCAAGACCTGTGGCACTACTCGATTGCGCGCATGGTCGATGCATGCACCTCGAACGGCATTCTGCCCTTCTACGGCCCGTTCGGAGACATCGGTGACGCCCTCGGCTGCGAGGCGCAGTTCCGCGCCGCGTTCCTGATGGGCTGCGTCGGCGCGTGGTCGCTGCACCCGCGCCAGATCGAAATCGCCAAGCGCGTCTTCAGCCCCGATCCGGACGAGGTCAAGTGGGCGAGGAAGGTGATCGAGGCGATTCCCGACGGGCGCGGTGTGCACATGATCGACGGCAAGATGCAAGACGACGCCACCTGGAAGCAGTGCAAGGTGATGGTCAACCTGGCGGAGATGCTGGCGAAGAAGGACCCTGAGCTAGCGGAGGCCTACGGAATGGCAGAACAACTGGCCTCATCGTCTTCGCGATGACGCGCTCTGCCGGGGAACGCGCGTAGGCAAGTGAGATTCTTCGAGTACGAGGCGCGCGAGGTGGTCAAGCGCGAGGGAATCCCCGTCACCGACTACGGCTTCGCCAAGACCGCTGACGAGGCGCGTGAGATCGCGCAGCGGATAGGCGGGCCGACCGTGATCAAGTCACAGGTGCTGACCGGGGGTCGCATGAAGGCCGGCGGCGTGCAGTTCGCCGACACTCCGGACGAGGCCGCCGAGCACGCCGAGAAGGTCCTGAAGCTCGAGATCAACGGCCACATGCCGCGCGGGGTGCTGGTCGATCCCAAGGCCGAGGTCAAACAGGAGTACTACGCAGGCGTCGTGTGGGACGGGGTCCGTAAGAGGCCGGCGATGCTGTTCAGCGACATGGGCGGGATCGACATCGAGGAGGTCGCCGAGCAGCACCCCGACCACGTCGGTCGCGGGCATCTCTCGAACCTGACCGATCCGCCCGATTTCCGGGCCAAGGAGGTGGTCGCCCAGACGGGCGTTACCGGACGCCAGCTTCAGCGCATCACACCGATCCTCGCCCGCCTGGCGCGGGTGTTCGCGAAGTACGACATGACACTTGCCGAGATCAACCCGCTTGGCGAGTTGGCCGACGGCAGCTTCGTCGCCCTCGACGCCCACATGGACATGGAGAACGAGGCTCGCCCGCGCCAGCGAAAGCTGCTCGCCGACTTGGAGATCGGTGACGAGGAGACGCGCCAAGCACGCGAGGCGACGCCATTCGAGATCGCCGGCGAGCAGGTAGACGGGATGGACCACCGTGGCGTCGCCGGCAACGTGACCGAGTTCGACGGCAACCTTGGTCTGGTGATCGGAGCCGGCGGCGGCTCGCTGACGCTGTTCGACGCGGTGCGCAAGTACGGCGGCAGGCCGGCCAACTACTGCGAGATCGGCGGCAACCCGTCGGTGGCAAAGGCCTGCGGGCTGGCGAAGCTGGTGCTGTCGAAGCCGGGCGTGGACAAGATCGCGGTGATGATGTCGATCGTCTCCAACACGCGCGTCGACATCGTCGCGCGCGGCGTGATCAAGGCATGCTTGGAGCTTGGGTACGACCCGGCCGAGAAGATCGCGATCTTCCGGATACCGGGCGCCTGGGAGGACGAGGGCTCCAAGATCCTCGACAAGTACGGCGTCGAGTACTGCGACCGCTCGGTGTCGATGCACGAGGCAGCGCGGCGAGCCGTGGACAAGAACAAAACCGATTTTTCCTTAGGCGGAAAAATCGGGAACTCTGGAGGCGCAGCCTAGCGTGAGCATCCTGTTGACAGCGGACACCACCTTCATCGTGCAGGGCATCACCGGCCGCGAGGCCGTCAACCTGACGCGCGAGTGCCTCGACTACGGCAAGGGCGCGAAGGTCGTCGGCGGCGTGACGCCGGGCCGCAAGGGGCGCGATGTGCACGGCGTACCGGTGTTCGACACGGTCGAGCAGGCCGTCGATCACCACGGCGGCCCGATCGACGGCTCGGTCGTCACGGTCCCCCCCGCCTTCACCAAGGACGCCGTGTTCGAGGCACTCGAGCACGGCGTGAAGCTGATCGTGATCGTGACCGAGCGCATACCGCGCCGCGACGTAGCGCAGATGGTCGAGCTGGCGGCCGCCAAGGACGCCCGCATCATCGGGCCAAACTGCCTCGGCGTGATCGTGCCCGACGTGATCAAGATGGGCGGCATCGGCGGGCCCGCGAAGGACGCCGCGAAGGCGTACACACCTGGATCGGTCGGAGTGATGTCGCGCTCAGGAGGCATGACGACCGAGATCTCCTCGACGCTCACAGCAGCCGGGCTCGGACAGTCGACGGCCGTGTCGATCGGCGGCGACGCGATCATCGGCTCCACGTACAAGGAGCTGATGCCGCTGTTCGAGGACGACGAACAGACACAGGCGATCGTCATCTACACCGAGCCGGGCGGGCGCATGGAGGCGGAGTTGGCCGCGTACGTAACCGAGAACGACTTCCGGCTCCCCATCGTCGCGTTCATGGCCGGCAAGTTCATGGACCAGATGCCCGGCATGAGCTTCGGCCACGCTGGCACGATCGTCGAGGGCAAGGCCGACACGGCCGCCGAGAAGATCGCCCGCCTGCGTGAGGCCGGCATAGCCGTGGCCGAGGAGATCGCCGAGATTCCCGACCTCGTCAAGGATCGCATCGGCGAGAAAGTGCCGTCGTGAACGAAGCCGCCGTCGCCGAGAGCCTCTTCATCGACGTCGAGGTCGATGATGCCGTGACACGTGACCCGGAGATCGTGCGCAAGTTGGTCGATTCATGCCCGGTCGACATCTTTGCTGCGGACGAGACGGGCGCGCTCGAGATCGTTACCAAGAACCTCGACGAGTGCGTGCTGTGCTACCTCTGCATCGATGCGGCGCCCGAGGGCACTGTGCGCGTCGTCAAGCTGTACGAGTAGCCAAGCGCTCGCCGAATGGCCATCCGCTTCAACTTCGCGATCGACGTCGTTGAGCGACTGGGGCGTGAGCGCCCGGGCGACGAGGCATTGCGCGCCATAGCGACGAGCGGAAATCGCGAATCCCTCACCTTCGCCGAGGTCGCAGAGGGAGCCGATAACGTCGCGGCGGGGCTCGCGGCTGCCGGTGTCGGGAAGGGCGACGTGGTGATGACGATGATCGGGGCTCGACCCGAGTGGGTGCTGGCGACGCTCGGCACCTGGCGCTTGGGCGCGGTGGCGCTTCCGGGCGCCGAGCAGCTGCGTGCGGCCGACATCGCCCTGCGCATCGACAACGCGAAGCCAATACTGCTGTTGATCGCCGAGCGCGATCGCCGAGAGGTGGAGGGGGCGCTCCGACTGGCGCAGCACGCGCCGCGAGTGCTCGAGATCGACCGTGGACTACCGACGGGCGCGCCCATCGACCCCAGTCCGACGATCACCGATGACGCCGCCCTGATCGTGTTCACTTCGGGTAGCGGAGGCGAGCCGAAGGGCGTCGTCCATACGCAGGGCTATCTACTCGGACAGCGGCTGCAGGCCGAACACTGGTACGACGCGCGACCCGGCGAACTGGCCTGGTGCACGGCCGCCAGCGGTTGGTCCCTTTCGTCGCGCAACGCGTTTGTCGCACCCTGGATCACGGGAGCCGCCTGTCTGCTGCACGATGCAAGATTCGATCCCGGCGAGCGGCTCGAGATCGTCGCTGCCGAGGGCATTAACGTGCTGTGTCAGTCGCCGACCGAGTACCGCATGATCGCCAAGCACGCACAGCTCGTCGACTGGCGGTCGCCCGCGTTGCGGCACATGCTCTCGGCCGGCGAGCCGCTCAATCCCGAGATCATCGCGACGTTTCACGCTGCTACCGGGCTCGACATCTCCGACGGCTACGGCCAGACCGAAACCGGGGCGGTGGCGGGCACGCCACCCGGCAGCGAGGCACGACCCGGGTCGATGGGCATGCCCTTACCCGGTTGCGCTGTGGAAGTCCTCGATCCCGCCGGGGAAGCGGCCGAGCAAGGGGAGATGTGCATGGATCCCGCGACGATCCCGACATTCTTCGCCGGATACCTCAACGAAGACCCAATCGACCGCGCGGCCAGGTGGCACACGGGAGACCGCGTACGCCGGGACTCCGACGGTCACCTCTGGTTCGAGGGACGGATCGATGACGTGATCGTCTCGGCCGGCTACAGGATCGGCCCTTTCGAGGTCGAGTCCGCGCTCGTTTCACATCCGGCTGTCGCCGAAGCTGCGGCCGTCGCGGCCCCCGACGACGAGCGCGGGTCGATCGTCAAGGCCGTGGTCGTGCTGCGCGACGGTCATCGGGGCAACGATCGGCTTGCCCGCGATCTCCAGGATCACGCCAAGCAGGTCACCGCCCCCTACAAGCACCCGCGCGCGATCGAGTTCCGCGACGAGCTGCCCAAGACCTCGTCAGGGAAGATCAAACGGGCGGCTCTTCGTGCCGAAGCGGCCGGTGCGGCTCAGCGGTAGCGCGGCGCAAGCCTGAGCAGCTCCGGCACGGTCACGGAGTCGTAGCCCCGCCGACGCAGACCGGCAACTATCGTGGGCAGTGCCGCGGCCGTCTGTCCGCGCGGGCCTCCGCCATCGTGCATGAGCACGATCGACCCGGGCTTCGCCTGGTTCAAGACACGGGCAGCGATCGCACTCGCGCCCGGCGACGCCCAATCGGAAGGATCGTCGTTCCACCCGATCGTCAGCATGCCCAGCTTGCGTGCGTTGCCGATCGCGCCGCCGCCCAGATCGCCATAGGGAGCGCGAAACAGGCACGGCTCGTAGCCGGTGGCGCGATTGATCAACGCGCTCGTACGTTTGAGGTCTGCAGCGCCCGGTCGCAGATCGTGTGCGAGCGAATGGTTTCCGATCGCATTGCCATGGGCGAGCATGTGGCGAAAGAGGCGCGTGTGTCCCCGCACGTGAACACCGACGATGAAGAAGGTGGCACGCACGTGCATGCGATCGAGCACGTTCAAAACGGACGGCGTGACCGAGCTCGGCCCGTCGTCGAACGTCAGCGCGACGCGTCGATCCCTGCCGGGGCCCGTTCTCCTGAAAGAGCGCCCGCTCGCCGCGCATCCTGCTACACGGCGCAACTCGAACGTGAAGTATCCGTTCGCGGGAAGCCTGCTCTCGCACCTGGCGGAAGCGGCACATCGCTGGCCCGCCCGCACCGACAGGGCCTGCCAGCGCAGCTTTCCCGTTCGCATGCCGGCATCACCGGCCCGGAACGTGGCCGACACACTCGATTTGCCCACGTGGATCGATCCGCGCAACCGCCGTTTCGACACGGCGGCGCTGTCCGGCGCTAGCCTGCGCAGCTCGAGCAGCGGCCGCGACCCCCTGCTACGGCGCACGCACACGTCCGCCACAGGCCGCTCGGTGGTTGAAAGTCGCCGCGCACAGAGGAGCACCCCGTCGCGCAGGGGATGAACCGCATCCGTCCTCAGCCTAAGCACCAGATCCACCCCTCGCTGGGACAGTCTGGCCGAGACGATGCGCGGCGGCGGCTGTTGTGCCGAGGCCTGCATGGCAACGATGACCGCGACCGGAACACAAACGATCACGGCCCATCCGAGAAGCGGAGGATTGGGGCGGCGATGATGCATGCTGGTCGACAAAGCACCCGCAAGATACCCGGCCGTGCAACCCGCTCGTGACGGCGGCCGGGGTGGAATCTAGTGCTTGAAGCTCGGGCAGGGAATCGTGACCTCGATCGTCTTCGCCGGTTCCAGATTGTTCTCGTACTCGTAGTAGGACTGGAACGGCAGCGTCTTGGACGGCGGGCACGGTGGCTCCGTGAACCAGAAGATCTTCGTCTTCTTGACCTTCTTCTTGATGCAGCGGCCCTTGCGCTTCGTCTTGCAAACCTTCTTCTTCTTGGTGATCGAGTAACCGGGATTGATCGCATGGACCTCGGCTACGCTGATTCTGAACCCCGAAACAGGCCCCGCCGGGATCTCGAAGCGGTAGCCGAAGCGCCCATCGGGCGTTGGGTCGTTGAAGAAGTTCGCGACCAGCACCACCTTGGTGTCGCGGATGATGGGGATGCTGTTCACGAACGACGAGTTGGTGTCCGGAAGGGCCAGGATCACGAACGATGCGACCGCGCCGGCCACCTGTGGCTTGGCGAGGTAGAAGTTGAGGTTGTAGGGGATCAGCTCTTGGAGGTAGGGCTGGCCCGTGAGCGGATTGATCACGTTGCGCGCGTCGACCTTGGCGGTGCCGTTCCCGATCTTCGAGCCTTTGCAGGTGTCGGGCAGCTTGGACCGTTTTAGCTCTGGAACATTGCACAGTGCCTTGTTGCCCTTGATGACCTCGGGGCGGATCTTCGCGCCTGCAGGAATCCTGATGTAGTTGCGCATCAAGACCGGCGGGACGGCTCCGTTGGTGTCGTAGCTTCGCGAGTTGAACACGACCGTGTAGCTCCCGCTCGGCTTGACGTCCTTGAGCGCGAAGCTGAACTCGTTGACCACCGCAGCCTGCGCCACGGCGGCGCCACAAAGGCTTGCAAGCACGACAGCCGCAATCACGATCCGCTTCATTGGGCCTTCCCGGTTCCCTTTCCGATATCTCTTCCCCGGCATCTCTTCCCGAGATCTTTTGTAACGCTCGGAGATGGGATCACACTGTGATTGTACGCACACTTGCCCGCTCGCGCCGCGATACCGACTCAACCCAGGCGGGCCGCTACTGTGACCATCGTGCCCAATCGCCTCGCCGATCAAGCAAGCCCTTATCTGCTTCAGCACAAGGACAACCCTGTGCATTGGCAGCCGTGGGACGAGCAGGCCCGCGGCGAGGCGGCCGAGCGCGATGTGCCGATGGTCGTCTCGATCGGCTACTCGGCGTGTCACTGGTGCCACGTTATGGAGCACGAGTCTTTCGAGGATCCACAGACCGCCGCTTACATGAACGAGCACTTCGTTTGTATCAAGGTCGATCGCGAGGAGCGTCCGGACGTGGACGCGATCTACATGAGCGCGGTACAGGGGATGACCGGTCACGGCGGCTGGCCGCTCAACGTCTTCTGCGATCCCGAGGGAGTGCCGTTCTACGGCGGCACCTACTTCCCGCCCGAGCCTCGTCAAGGCATGCCGAGCTTTCGCATGGTGCTCGAAGGCGTGAGTGACGCATGGACATCGAGGCGCACGGAGATCCAGTCGGCCGCGACACAGACCGTCGAACGCCTGGCGGCCGGATCGCGCCTTCAGGCTGCGGATGAAGCTCTCTCCCCCGCAGCGCTCGACGAGGCAGAACGCACGCTCGGCACCCTGTTCGACGCCGAGTCCGGAGGTTTTGGCGGCGCACCCAAGTTCCCGCCCGCATCGGCGCTGGAGTTCCTGATGGCGCGGATGTCAGAGCCCGATCGCGACAGCGCGCGCGGCGAGCGGATGGTCCGTACCACGCTGCGGCAAATGGCCGCGGGCGGAATCTACGACCAGGTCGGGGGTGGCTTCGCCCGATACTCCGTGGATGCGCGCTGGCTCGTTCCCCACTTCGAGAAGATGCTCTACGACAACGCCTTGCTCGCGCGCTGTTACCTGCACGGTTGGCAGCTGACGGGCGACGAGCTGTTCCGCCGCGTCTGCTCGGAAACGCTCGACTGGGCCCTGCGCGAGATGCGCGGTCCGGAAGGGGGCTTCCACTCGGCTCTCGACGCGGACTCCGAGGGAGTCGAGGGCGCGTTCTATGTGTGGACGGAATCCGAGCTTCGCGAGCTGCTCGGCAGCGACGCTGCGCAGCTGCTTCACCATTGGGGTGTCGATCGCGGTCCGAATTTCGAGGGCCGTAGCATTCTTCACGTCGCCGACGAAGCGATCGATCCCGAGCTGCTGGCGAGAGCCCGCGCCATTCTCTATGAGGCACGCTCGCGCCGCGTGCGGCCCGGTCTGGACGACAAACGCCTGACGTCCTGGAACGCGCTCATGGTCACGGCGCTTGCCGACGCCGGCGCGGTGTTGGAGCGCAAGGACTACGTGGATGCCGCCCGTGCGTGCGCGCAGTTTCTAGCTGGCGAAATGCGTGATCAGCGGGGGCGACTGCTGCGCACCTACAAGGACGGCCGGGGCAGTCTCAACGCCTACCTGGAGGACTACGCGTACTGCGTCGAGGCGCTGCTGAAGCTCTACGAGGCGACGTTCGAGCTTCGGTGGTTCAATCTCGCCCGCGAGCTGGCGACAACCATGATCGACGCCTATGCCGACCCTGGCGGCGGCTTCTTCACAACGTCCGACGACCACGAGCAGCTCGTCGTGCGGCCGAAGGACATCGAGGACCACCCGATCCCGTCGGGAAACTCTTCGGCTGCGCTCGGGCTGTTGAGGCTCGCACGATTCACCGCTGACGAGGACTACGAGCGGCGGGCGGTCGAGCTGCTGCAACTGCTGCACGTGGCCGCCGCCCGTCATCCGCAGGCGTTCGGTCACCTTCTTCAGGCGATCTGGCTGCACTTCGCCCCGCGAAACGAGCTGGCGCTTGTCGGGGAGCCGCTCGAGCCGCTGGCGTGCGTCGCACGTGGGTCGTTCAGGCCTGAGTTGGTCGTGGCCGCTATGAGCGAGAGCGACCAGGCGGCGGCACGGGCTATCCCGCTGCTTCGGGATCGCACGCCTCTTGACGGCCGTGCCGCGGCCTATGTCTGCGAGAACTTCGCCTGCCGCCTTCCGGTGAACAAGCCCGAGGAACTCTCACACTTGCTCGATCAGCGCTAGTGGACCCCACGTGCCGCGCCCTCAGCAGAGTGGTGGGGGGGGGCGGGGGGGG
>JBBDJG010000019.1:0-2643 GCA_040880005.1 Solirubrobacterales bacterium | reverse complement strand
CGGCGAACCGACCCAGTTTCTCTACAGAATCGGCAAGTACCGGTCCATCTCCCACTGCGAGAGTTGAATTCGGTAGTCGGCCCACTCCTGGCGCTTGATCTCGACGAAGCGCGTGAACACGTGCTCGCCCAGCGTCTTGAGGATCAGCTCCGACCCGGCCGCCACCTCCACCGCCTCGCCGAGCGTCTCGGGTAGCTCCTCGATGCCGAGTCGCTTGCGCTCGTCCGGCGTGAGGTGGTAGAGGTTCTTCTCCATCGGCTCGGGCAGCTCGTAGCCCTTCTCGATGCCCTCGAGGCCCGCCTGCAAGAGGCCGGCAAAGCACAGGTACGGGTTGCACGACGGGTCGGGCGAGCGGATCTCGCACCGCGTCGCCTTCTCCTGACCAGGGTGATAGAGCGGCACGCGGATCAACGCCGAGCGGTTGCGTCGCGACCAGGCTATGTAGACAGGCGCCTCGTACCCGGGTACGAGTCGCTTGTAGGAGTTGACCCACTGCGCGAACAGCGCCGAGATCTCGCGTGCGTGCTTTAGCTGTCCGGCTATGAACGACTTCGCGACATCCGAGAGGAAGTACTGGTCGTTGGCGTCGTAAAACGCGTTGTGACCGTCACGGAACAGCGACTGGTGCACGTGCATCCCGGAACCGTTCTCGCCGAATAGTGGCTTCGGCATGAACGTCGCGTAGAAACCGTATTTCATCGCGTACTCCTTGACGGTTATGCGATAGGTCATGCAGTCGTCGGCCATCTCGAGCGCACTCTTGTAGCGCATGTCGACCTCGTGCTGTGAGGGGCCAACTTCGTGGTGCGAGTACTCGACGTGGATGCCGAGCTGTTCCAGTGCGAGCACCGTCTCGCGACGTAAGTCCGACCCGGCGTCGAGCGTGGTCAGATCGAAGTAACCGCCACGGTCCAGCACCTCCGGTGGGCCCTCCGATGCGTCGGCCGAACGAAAGTAGAAGTACTCCAACTCGGGGCCGATGTTGAAGGTATCGAAGCCCATCGACTTGGCGCGTTCGAGCGCGCGCCTCATCACCCAACGAGGGTCGCCCTCGTACGGCTCGCCACCCGGAACCTGCACGTCGCAGAACATGCGACCGGTCGGCTTGTCCTCGGGTCGCCAGGGCAGAATCGAAAAGGTGGCCGGGTCGGGCATCGCGATCATGTCCGACTCCTCGATCGCGTTGAAGCCGGTTATCGAGGACCCGTCGAAGCCCATGCCGCCCTCGAACGCGTCGTCTAGCTCCTCGGCGTTGATCGAGAAGCTCTTGAGCTGGCCGAGGATGTCCGTGAACCACAGCCTTATGAAGCGGACGCCCCGCTCCGACACGATGCTCTTGACGTCCTGCGCTGTCTTGGGCTGGGCTGCCACTGCCACGGCGGTCTCCTCTCGTTGAAGGGGCGCCGAAGCCTACTGAAACGCAGTTGAGCGCAGAGGTCCAGAGACTGGACAAGCTGGGGCAGACTAGGAGCCCACCGTGCTGGCGCCGTCGCCCGGCGTCAGCTCCAGCCATTCGCGTGCCCAGCTCTTGATCGCAAACAGCGCCGGCTCGAGCGCTCTTCCTTTTGCGGTCAACTGGTACTCGACATGCACAGGTGCCCCGTCGACGACACACCGCGAAACGATGCCTGCTGCCTCCAGCTCCTTCAATCGTGTCGATAGCAACCGGTCGGAGATCTGCGGTACGACCTGCGCGATCTCCGAGAAGTGCGTCGGGCCGGCGAACAGCGCTTGTACGACTGCGCCGGTCCAGCGGCGTCCAATCAGCTCGATCGCCTCGTGGTAGTACGGACACACACTCGACGCAGACTTCAGATCCTGCTCCATGCCGGTCGGTGCCGGGGCTCGAGAGCTGACAGCCGATGGAGCCTGACCCGACACGGCCGTCAGGCGACCTTGCCGAGCGGCTTCACCTCACGCGAGGTCCCTTCCAGCGGTACCTCGCCGGCAAGCGTCACCAGCGCTGAGAAGTCTGCCAGCGCCACGTGGGCCACCGCTTCGAGGATCTGCTCGTCCGTCCAGCCGCCCTCGCGCGCCTCCTCGTGGAAGTGCAGCGGAACGCTGCCGCGGTGCTCCAGCAGCGACTCGATGTAGGCAAGTAGCACTTGCTCGGTTTCGTCCTGCGAACGAAAACGACGAACAAGCTCGATCTCGTCGAGGCTGACACCGACGTTGCGCGCCGCCTTGGCGTGGATGGCGACGTCGTACTGCGACCCCCGGTACTCGGCCACGGCCAGCGCGATGCGCTCCTGGGTGGCCGCCGGAAGGGTGCCGTTCCTCAGTTCCGAGCGCATGCGTGCGTAGGCACGCAGTGCGGCCGGCGATCCAGCAAGAACGCCAACCAGGTTGTTCAGCTTGCCGCTCGAGGACAGCGCCCCCTTGAGGATCGGCGCGCTCCCCACCGGAGCGGTCAACTCATCGTGGATGTCGAAACGGCTCATCTTGGGCATAGCTTTACTTTCGTCGTCTAGCTTTACTCTTGTCGTCATACTAACAAATAGATATCAACTTACCAAATGTAAGCAGCTACCCCAACGAGCATGCCGTCCGCTGAAGCAACGGCTGGGCTGACGGCTAAAGGCCGATGGCTAGTACTCGCTCCGATTGATCCGCGACCTCATGCCACGAGCACCTTACCGGTGT
>JBBDJG010000018.1:0-24146 GCA_040880005.1 Solirubrobacterales bacterium | reverse complement strand
CTGGCGGTTGTGACCTAAGCCCTGGCGGCCGCCGTAGGCGGACGCTCCAGCATGAGGGGGGATCGAAGGGGGCGAAGCCCCCTCGTTGTTCGAAGGCCCGGCCGCATTGTCGACCTACTGGTGCTTGACGACTTCGCAGCGCTTGGCCTTCTCGCCCTTGTCGACGTACGCCACGTCGAATCCGGGACCGCAGTCGAAGTAGTCGCTCTTCGTGCCGCCGAAGCCGTGAACGGTGTCATTGCCTGATCCCGCCAGCACGCGGTCGGCTCCGTCGTTGGGCCTGATGACATCGTTGCCGGGGCCACCGTCGACTGTGTCCGCCCCGTCACCGCCGTTGAGCTGATCGTCACCCTCGTTGCCCTCGATGTAGTCGCTGCCGTTGCTCCCGAAGACGACGTCCTTGCCCCAGCCTCCGTAGATACGGTCGTTGCCGGTCGTGCCGGGCACGTGGTCGCCCCAGAGCACGTCGTCGCCCGCGAACCCCCTGAGCAGGTCGTCGCCCGCGCCGCCCAGCAGCGTGTCGTTGCGGTCGCCGCCGATCAGCTCGTCCTGCCCGGTGCCGCCGATCTTCTTCACGCCCCGGTTGGGGTCGCCATCGTCGGGCGCCGCACCCTGCTCGATGTTCTCGCAGTCGCGGAAGATCGTTGCCCGCAGGTCGCGTCTGTCCACATAGACGGTGTCCTCACCGGACCCACAGTCGACCACGCCCTCCGACAGCACGCCGTATGGCTCGACCGCGTTGATGATGTCGTTGCCTGAGCCTCCGTACAGATTGTCCCGCGCCGTTCCGCCGATTATGTAGTCGTTGCCATCGTCGCCATAGACGTCGTCCTCCGCGCTGGATCCATCGAGGTGATCGTCGCCCGGGCCGCCAAAGACCTTGTCGCCTGCCGCGCCGGCATCAACCGAGTCGTTGCCCGCGCCTCCAGAGATTCTGTCGCGCCCGAAGCCCCCGTCGAAGACGTCGTTGCCCGGCCCGCCGGACATCGTTTCGTCGCCCGACTCCCCGGTAAGGGAGTCGTCGCCCGCGCCACCGCTGAGATTGTCCGGACCGGTGTTGCCGTTGATCTGATCGCTACCCGGACCGCCGAACACGAGGTCGCGTGCCTCGTCGCCGAACAGCTGGTCGTCGCCACCGCCACCGGCGATCGCGTCGCGTCCGGTGCCACCGTTGATCACGTCGTTGCCGCCGCCACCGAACAGGCGATCGGCCGAGCGTCCCCCGTGAATCTTGTTGTCCGCGGCGTTGCCGCGAATCGTGTCCTTGCCGCCCGTGCCGCGAAAGCCCTTCTTGCCGAAACCCGCCGGCGCCAGCCCGAGCGTCAGCGCGATCAGCAGGACGAGCGTGAGCGGGAACAGCATCCTGAAAAGGCGAGTGGGCATGACCACAGCTGTCCAGCTCCCGAAAGACATATGAATAGCATCGCTACGTGAGCGCTCCTGCGCTCGAAAATCGGCTCTAAATGGCCGAATGTAGGAAGAGGGTATGGACGCCGGAGCGTTCTGCTCTACTGGGCGCCGGCGCCGAGAACCGTAGGCCGACCCTCGGGCTCACCCGGCTGCCAGGTCGTCCTCGGAGCGATCGCGCGCTCGATCACGCGATCTTTGTGACGCTCGATCGTCTTGAGCATCGACCGTACGAGCTCGGGCCCGAGCATGTTCGGCTGCAGGCCAAGGTCGCGCAACTTCGTGTTGATCGCGTTGTAGTAGTGCTCTTCGAGCTCGATGCGAGGATTTGGAAAGCTTCGGATCTCGATCTCATAGCCGAGCTCCGAGCCGGTCGTCTTGACCAGATCGGCGAGCTCCGAGACGGTGAACTGCTCGGTGAACTGGTTGAAGACCCGCATCGTGCCCAGCTCGGCGGGATTGCCGACAGCAAGTTCGACGCACTGGAGGGTGTCGCGGATGTTGAGGAAACCGCGTGTCTGCCCGCCTTTGCCATAGACGGTCAGCGGGTGGCCGATCACAGCCTGCACGCAGAAGCGGTTGAGTGCCGTGCCGAAGACCTCGTCGTAATCGAAACGCGTCGCGAGCCGCTCGTCGAGCGTGGTTTCGTCGGTCTCGATCCCGTAGACGACGCCCTGGTTGAGGTCGGTCGCGCGAAGTCCCCAGATGCGACACGCGAAATGGATGTTGTGCGAGTCGTGAACCTTCGACAAGTGGTACAGCGACCCGGGGACCTTCGGGAAAGGCAGCGTGTCCTTGCGACCCTTGTGCTCGATCTCGATGTAGCCCTCTTCGATATCGATGTTGGGCGTCCCGTACTCCCCCATCGTCCCCAGCTTGACGAGATGGCAGTTCGGAACCCGGTCGCGCATCGAGAACAGCAGATTGAGCGTGCCGATCACGTTCGTGTGCTGAGTGTGAACCGCGTGGCGACGGTCGATCATCGAGTAGGGCGCGGAGGGCTGCTCGCCATAGTGAATGACGGTCTCCGGCAGGACCTGCGCGACGACCTGGTCGAGAAATTCGCCGTCTTCGATGTTCCCCACGAACGACTTGATCTCGTGGCCCGATACTTCCTTCCAGGCGTCGATACGTTCTGCCAGCGACCGAATCGGCGTGAGCGAGTCGGTCGAATGCTCGTGGTGCCAGCGACGGCGCGAGAAGTTGTCGACGACGAAGACCTCGTGGCCCCGCGTGGAGAAGCGCATCGCAGTGGGCCAGCCGAGGTATCCGTCCCCGCCGAGAATCAGGATCCGCATCGCGGCAAAAGGTAACGGACTGGCGCAGCCGGCGACACGGACACCCGCAAACTGCGCTCAATAGCATCATGCGGATGAGTTTCGCCGGAATTCGAGCGACGATCGCCTCCTGGGCTGCGGGCCTGCCTGCGCGCCACGGAGGTCGCTGGACCCTGTTCGCCCTGGCGGCGATCGTGGCGCTCGGATTCGGCCTGCGCCTGTACAAGGCCACGCATCCAACCGCCAACCCTGGCGCCGACTCGATCGTCGCCTACCAGGGCAACGACGAGGTCGCCTACCAGGAGATCGCCAAGGCCCTATATCGAGACGGGCACTACGGCACGCCCGAGATGGCCCATCCGACCGACTGGTCTCCGGGTGCGCCGTTCGTGCACGCCTCCGTCTATTACGCCACCGGTGGCGTCCACCCCGACGCGGCCCGCGGCTTCGTCGCGTTGTTAGGAGCGATCATGGTGCTACTGGTCTACCTCTTGGCACGCAGGCTGGCGGGGGTGTATGCCGGCCTCGGTGCGGCGCTGCTTGCGGCGATCTATCCGACGTTCATCGACAACGCGGGGCAGTACGTCTCCGAGCCGATCGCCGCATTCACGTTGTGCGGAGCCGTTCTGTCCTTCTTGTGGGCGTCGGATCCTGGGCGCTCCTTGTGGGCTTGGGCAGTCCCGGGGCTGCTGCTCGGGGCGACCGCCCTGACACGGCCCGAGTACCTGATGTTCGGCGCCGTGTTCGCGCTGCTCGCACTCTTGCGGGTTACTCGGTCCCGCCAACTCAAGCTGGGCGTCGCGGCGGCGGCACTGGTCGCGGTTTCGTTCGCCCTCGTTCTCATCCCGTGGACTGCGCGCAACTACGTCGTGCTCGATAAGTTCGTGCCCGTGACCACCGGAGGCGGCAAAGCGCTGTTCGTCGCCACCTACTACCCGGGCGACGGGCGCCAGCTACCGACCAAGCGCAAGTTGATCGAGCAGTTCACCGGCGAATCCAGCGTCAGCGACATGCAGGTAGCGAACACCCAGATGAGCGATCTGCTCGATCGCGTGGCCAGCCGGTACCCGAACCTGGATCGGGATGCGGCGCTCGCCAGGATCGGCAGGGAGAACTTCCGCAAGTACTTCTCCGAGCATCCCGTCGGCTACACGGAGATGGTGCTGCACAAGATGTGGAACGTTTGGCGGCGTGGATCGGGGCCGACGATGCGTGCCCCGGGCTGGATCGCGTTCCACTATTCGATCCTGGCGCTGGCGATTGTTGGGCTTGCAGTGCTCGCCTGGCGCCGTCGGTGGGAGGCACTCGTGATCGGCGTGCTGATCGCAGGCATAACGGTGCTCGGTGGCCTGCTGCTCGCGGTGCCGCGACGCAACGTGCCGCTGATGCCGATCGTGCTGGCACTCGCCGCGGCGGGCGCCAGCTACATCTGGATTGCGGCTGCCGGATGGATCGCGGAGCGCCGGTCTCCAAAGCGCGCACGGGTGCATGTGGCCAGCGGGTCTGGATAGCGAACCTCACAGATAGCTACGGCGGCCTCAGGCGATCAACGAGGCGTTCGACGTTGACCGCGCATATCGCGGCAAATGTCGAACGCGTGATCGTGTAACCCGCATCCAACAGGGACCCTGCTGCGCCGACCGGTGGAGACCACCACCGCTATCCTGCGCGCGCAATGGACCTTTCGGCTCTGAGAGTGACCGGCCTGCTGGCCGGCCTTTGCGTAATCGGCTTCGCAATCGTTCGACGGCGCTCCTTGCGCAACGTCGATGTGCTGATCATGATCGTCGCCGGCGCCGCACTCGCGATCGTCTCGGCGACCGAGGTTGCCGACTCGATCCTCGAGTTCTTCTCCTTCCGCAAGGGCAGCGGCGGTCGCATCCTTGGCCTGGCCGTGTTCGCGATCTTCGTGCTGTTCCTGCTGACGCTGCGCAACATGTCCCAGACGGGCAGGGTCGACCGCGAGCTGTCGGCCGTTCTGGAGGGGATCGCGTGGGAGGAGTTCCGAATCGCGGGGTTGCCGGAGCGGTTTCGCGATCGAATCGCGGTCGTGATCCCGGCCTACAACGAGGTGAGCAGCATCGGAGAGGTGCTTCCCCGCATCCCGGGTACGGTCTGCGGGGTCGAGACCGCCGTGCTTGTGATCGACGATGGCTCTCGCGACGGCACGGGCGACGTCGCGCGCGCTCACGGCGCGGCGGTTGCACGCCACGTGATCAATCGCGGCGGCGGAGCAGCGCTTCGCACGGGATATCGATTGATGTCGGACTCGGGTGCGCGCATCGTCGTGACGCTCGATGCGGACGGCCAGCACCGCCCGGAAGAGATGTCGACCCTCGTGGAGCCCGTCCTCGACGGCGAGGTGGACCTGGCGCACGGATCGCGCGTGCTCGGACAGGCCGCGCCCAACCACCTCGCGCGCGAGATGGGCATCGTCTTCTTCAACAAGATGGTGTCGTTCATCACGCGCACCAAGGTCAGCGACTGCTCCAACGGCTATCGCGCGGTGCGTGCCAGCGTGCTTCCGCAGCTCGTCCTGCGCCAGGAGCAGTTCCACACCTCGGAGTTCATGATCGAAGCGATCAAGCGCGGAATTCCCGCCATCGAGGTGCCGGTCACGGTCGACAAGCGGCTGCACGGTCACTCCAAGAAGCCCGCCGTCGTTCGCTACGGAATCGGATTCACGAACGCGATCGTGCGGACCTGGTTGCGCTGACCGGTCCTCGCGCCTTTGCGATCAGCGGCCGCTCGAGCGCGTACCAGCTCGCCGCTCCGACCGCCAGAGCAACCGGCAATACGATCGCGACGCCCGCGACCACTCCACCCGGAAGCGCACCGTGCCCGTTGAGCCACACGATAAGCGGGACGTGCCACAGGAACAGACCGTAGGAAACAGTCCCGATCCAGACCAGCGGTCGGTCAGAGAGCCAGGCCATGCCGGTACGGGTGCCGAGCGCCGCGGCGACGAGCAGGGCGGTCATCCCCAGGGCGGCGGGCATGTCCCGCAGCGTCTCTATCAGCAGTCCCTGCGATCGATCGGTGGCGTGCCAGTATCCGTTGGCGACGATCGCCCCGGCGCCGAGCAGCGCCAGCGTGGCACTCGCACGTGCCGCAGGTCGCCACGCGCACCGGCTCTCGATCACGGCTACCAGCATTCCGAGCGCGAAGTAAGGCAGGAACGTTGGTAGGACGTGCGTCGCAACGGTCCGCCAGTCGTTCAGGTGAGTGAGCATGTTCCACGCCAAACCGATCGCAACGAGCGCGCCGATCGCCGCGACCTGCCTTCCCGCTCCGCCGCGGTGCAGAACCAGCAGCGCCACCAGCGGCACGATCAGGTAGAAGGCGACTTCGACCACCACGGTCCAAGTCGGAGCGTCGAGCTTCAGCGCGGTTTCGGGGAAATAGTTCTGAAGGAAGGCGAAGAACAGCGGCAGTTGGTCGAGACCTACGCTGCGACGCCCGGGCGCCTGGCCGGCGGTTTCGATCAGCACGTAGGCGCCGACGATCGCCGCGTAGTAGGCGGGCACGATGCGCGCGGCACGCCGCTTGAGATAGGCGCCGGTCGCGACCGGCCGTCCAGTTCCAAGCGCGGCGCGCGAGAAGGGCCGGAAGATCAGGTATCCCGACAACAGGAAGAAGAAAACGAAACCGATTCGCGCCTCGAAAAGCACCGTGTCGGCCAACCCGTCGCGCACGATCGGTCCGTCGATCTGGTAGAGCCACACGTGAAAGGTCAGCACCGAGAGCGCTGCCAGCGCGCGCATGCCCTCCAGTGCCGTGTTGCGATCGTCGATGGTCACACCCGCCAGTTTTGGACGATAACGGGGGCTCCCCCTCGACCTCCTTTCGTCGCCAGCTCGGTAGTTGCCCGCAACGATTCGCGTGATAGTCACGGCCGCCCGCGTCGAACGTGAGACCTACAATCCCCCCTGACGTGGCGAAAGGTCAGCGGATCAAGGACACGGCACGGCGCACGGGACTGCTCGCGCTCGCAGCGCTGGGCCTCCATCAGCTGCGCTACATAGCAGGGTACGGATCGGAGTCGGGCTCCGCCCTCGCCCACCAAGGCCATGACTACCTGGCCGCGGCAATGCCCAAGCTTGCAGGTGCCGCAGTGCTGTTCGTGGGCGCGTCGCTGGCGGCTTCGGCGCTACGACACAACGCGACACGACGTGTCCACCGACCGCGCTCCGAATGGTTGCGATACTCGTTCGCGCTGCTCGCGATCTTCGTCGCGCAGGAGCTGGTGGAGAGCTGGCTATCGCCGGGGCACCCCGACGGTCTGGCAGCCGTGCTTGGTGCGCGGGGCTGGCTCACCCCGCTGCTCGCGCTCCTTTTCGGCGCCGCAGTCGCGATCTCGATGCGAGTCTTGGACAGCGCCGACGTTGCGGTCACCGCCCGGCGGCACCGGCTGCACCGGCGACGCGCGTCCCGTCCACCTGTCTGTCCCGCAATGCCGGACATCATCAGCCCGGCGCGATCGACGCTCGCGTTCGGCTTCGCAAGACGGCCGCCGCCCGCGATCCTCCAAACCGGATGATCGGCACGGGCGACGAAGCCCGCGCCTGAACCTAGGAGGATCGCATGCAATCGAGAGCGTCCAAGATCGCTCTGGCGATCGGGGCGATCGCCGTCATGGTCGTGCTGTTCGTGGTGCTCAGCGACGACAGCGAGGACAAAACGAAGACGAAGCCGACCACGAATAGCGACACCACAACAACAACGACGACCGAGACGAAAACGAGTGACGACGACGAGCCGCCGCTCCCGGTGATCACGCTGCGCGACGGCGAGCCCGTCGGAGGCGTCGAGAAGCTCAGCTACGGCGCGGGTGAGCGGGTGCGGTTCGCGGTCAAATCGGACACCGACGGTGAGATCCACGTGCACGGTTTCGATATCGAAAGGCCGGTGCAGGCGGGGCGTGCGACGCGCTTCAGCTTCCCGGCCGACATCGAGGGCGTGTTCGAGGTCGAGGATCACGACAGCGGCGCAGAGATCGCCCGGATACGCGTGAGCCCGTGAGCCGGCGGCGGTCCTCACTGGCGGCGCTGGCGGCAGCCTTGGGGACGTTGGCCGTCCCCGAGGCTGCGAGCGCCCACGGGCTGGGCGGCCGCGCCGACGTGCCGATTCCCACCTGGCTGCTGGCCTGGGCGGCCGCGGTGGTCCTGATCGTGTCGTTCATCGCGCTCGCAACGCTGTGGCGAACGCCGAAGCTCGAGGGAGACGCCAGCTTTCGCCCGCTTCCCTGGTGGCTCGGCATGGCGATCGTCAATCCGGTCATCGAGATCGCCGCCGGCGCAATCGGGGTCGGGCTGCTCTTCCTGACGATCTGGGCCGGCCTCGCCGGTACGGAATCGCCCCAGGCCAACTTCACGCCGACCTTCGTGTTCGTGATCTTCTGGGTCGGGTTGGTGCCGGCCAGCCTGCTCTTCGGGGATTTGTATCGCGCTTTCAACCCCTGGCGCGCGATCGGGCGAGCGGCCGGCTTCACGACCGCTCGGATCCTCGGCGAGCTGCCACGCCCGTTCAGATATCCCGAGTGGCTTGGCCGTTGGCCGGCGATTCTGCCGATCCTCTGCTTCACCTGGATGGAGTTGATTTACCTCGACGGGCAGTTGCCGTCACGGATCGCCGTCGCGGCGATGGTGTACAGCGCCTACACGCTGGTCGCGATGGCCGCCTTCGGCACCGACACGTGGCTGCGGGTGGGCGAGGGTTTCTCCGTCTATTTCAATTTCTTCTCGCGCATATCGCCACTCTGCGTGCGCGACGGCAGGCTCGGGTTGCGCCCACCGCTTGCGGGGCTCACGACACTGGACGTTATCCCGGGCACGGTCGGCTTCATAGTCGTCGCGATCGGCACCGTCACGTTCGACGGAGCCTCCGAGGGTTCGCGGTGGGCCGCCGCCGCCGCGAGCGTCCAAGATTTCTTCCATTCGATCGGCTTCGGCCTTGTGGCCAGCATCGAGCTTGCCGGCACCGTCGGCATGGCTGTCGCCATCGGACTGATTGCGGCGATCTACTCGACTGGCATCGCCGGCGTGCGCAGCGTCGACCATCGTCCCTTCGTGCAATCGGCTCGATCATTTGCCCATACGCTCGTTCCGATCGCGGCGGCGTACGTGCTGGCGCACTACGTCTCATTCCTCGTCTTCAACGGGCAGGCGATGGCATACCTGGCTTCGGATCCGCTCGGCCGCGGCTCGGACCTGTTCGGAACCGCCGGCAGCTCGATCGACTACTCGATCCTGAGCGCGACGGCGATCTGGTACGTGCAGGTGGCGGTGCTCGTCATCGGCCACGTTTTTGGACTCGTACTGGCACACGACCGTGCGTTGGCGATGTACGACGACGTGAGAGTGGCGACACGCTCGCAGTACTGGATGCTGGCCGTGATGGTCGGCTTCACGACCTTTGGCCTGTGGCTGCTGTCGCAGGCGAACAGCTAGTGGGGTCCACTAGCAGCAACGAGAGGAACCTATGGCTAGTCGCAAACAGCAAAAAGAGCAGGCCAAGGCCGAGCGCCTCAGCCAAGAGGCCGAGGCGCAGACGACACAGCGTCGCCAGAATCGCGTTCGACTGATCGCCGGCGCGTTCGCGATCGCCGTGCTTGCGGTGATCGTGCTGGTCGTCGTCAGCCAGAGCGGCGACAAGGGCGGCAGCGCGAGCGACGTGAGCGGCGGCAGTGAAGTCGAGGAGTCCCTTCGAGGCGTGCCGCAGAAGGGCTTCACGCTCGGCGATCCGAAGGCGAACGTGGCGATCAGCGAGTTCGCCGACCTGCAGTGCCCGGCCTGCAAGGCGTTCGCGGATTCGGAGCTGGACAGCGTGATCGACGCTCTCGTCAAGCCCGGAAAAGCAAAGCTCGTGTTCAAGAACTACGTGATCCTGGGCCCCGACTCGGAGACCGCGGCCAAAGCGGCGCTGGCGGCGTCTGCGCAGAATCGCGGCTGGCAGTTCGTCGAGCTCTTCTATCGCAACCAGGGCATCGAACACAGCGGCTACGTGACGGATGACTTCCTGGAGGCCGTCGCAAAGGCGTCCGGTGTGCCCGATCTGGCGAAGTGGAACAGTGACCGCGATCGTGCGGCTTGGTCCGCGAATCTCGACCGCGTCCAAAGCGAGGCGCTCCGCCTCGGCTTCGACAGCACCCCCTCGTTCAACGTCGTCGGCCCGGGCGGTCAGAGCGAGGTGCCCAGCGACAACTCGGCCAGCTCGATCGAGGAAGCGGTCAAGGCAGTTCAGTGATCGCGTCCGAAAGCACCGTGCGCGTAGCGATCGTGGTGCTGTCGACGATCGGAATCGCGATTGCCGGCTATCTGACGGTTACGGAGTTCATGGGCGAGGTTCCGGTCTGCGCCGCGGGGGGAGGAAGCGGCTGCGCCACGGTTGCGAACAGCTCGTACTCGCACCTGCTGGGCATACCGGTGTCGGTGTTCGGGCTGGCCGGTTACGTTGGCATTCTGGCTTCAGCGTTGATCCCGGGAGAGAGTGGGCGGCTCGGTGGCTTCCTGCTGTCGCTGGTCGGCGTCGGCTTCAGCGGATACCTCACCTATCTCGAGCTGTTCGTGATCGACGCGATCTGCCAGTGGTGTGTGGCGAGCGCCGTCGTCATGGCCCTGCTGCTGATTCTGTGCGTGTTGCGGCTGTTGACCCCGGATGCGATCGGATCGCGCGACGCAATGTCGTGATACCGCTGACCCAACTTGCGCACGTCGGTCACACGCTGATCGACCTGGCGATGTTCGCGCCGGTGATAGGCCTTGCGATCTGGTTCGTGGTCGTGGGCATTCGCGACCGTCGAGCCGGCACGGATCGCGACGACTGACGCGCAGGCCTGCCCGGCGATCCGCTCAGCGGCGCGCGCGCGACCGGCGCCGTCGCGTGGTGGCTCGCACGGTGAGCGGCCTGGCGCTTCCCGACGCATTGCGAGGATCTGATGGCGTCCGAGCCGTTATCCGATAGAGGCCCGTTCGCGAAAGTCGCACGGTCAGACGGAAGCGACCGCGGCGGGCGCGCCCCTTGATCGTCGCGATACGACTGAAGCTGCCGTTCGATCCACGGCGCTCGATCAGCGCTTCGATGGACTGCTTGCGCGGATTCGTTGCTCCCGTCAGTTGTATCGTCGCCGGCGTGCGAACACGCCGCTGACTCACCGTCGCGGTGATCGCCGGCGCGACCGCGAGGCGCACCGAGGGCGAATAGACGTGTCGCCCGCTCGACGGGTCGCGATATCGAGCGCGAACGCGAGCGCTGCGCGAGCGTTTGAGTTGGACCGACCAGCGTCCGCCGGCGCCGGTTTGCCGCCTCGCGATCGTTCGATAGCCCTTCGAGCCCAGCGCCTGAAGATCTATGTTGCGGTTGTCGGGCGCATCCCCGTTCGCCAACGAGAGCATCCCTGAGAGTGCGGCGACCTGTCCGGCAACCGTTCGTCTGGGCGTTGCCTCGAGCGTCAGCGAACCGGGCGACGGCAGCCCGCCGCCCGACGACGCCAGCGAGCGAATCCGGGGCAGCTCGCCGTAGAGCGCATCGCCTGGGCACTCGGTCGCGTTGGCATCCCGGTGCCCCGATATGCGGTCGAACGTCTTTCCGTTCGCCGTCACTTTGCCGATCACCGGTGCCCCGTGCAGAGCCAGCTTCCACGCGATCAGCGCCGACAGCGCGTTGAGGCCCGCTTCGCTCTGCTCGACCGACGAGAAGGTGCCGAGGTTGGCGACGCCGGTCGAGACCGAGTTGAATCCGGCCGCCTGGGCGCCGACCACCGCCCGCTCGATGCCCCCCGCGCGACCCTCGAACACCTGGCCGTACTTGTCGACGAGCAAGTTGTAACCGATGTCGCTCCAGCCGTTCACGCTGCGATGGAACTTGGCGACGGCGAGCACGATGGCCGCCGAGTCCTCCGGCCCATAGTCGTTCGTGCCGACCGTGTGGTGCACGAACGCGAGCTTCACCGCTCCGTACTGGGGCAACGACTTGGGCGGCAGCGTGTCGCCTCCCCACTCGCCCCGCTCGATGATGTTGAGACGCGCCGCGCTGTCCGAGCCACTGCCGCCGGTCTGGCCCAGCAGGCGCTTGGCGGCGGCTGCGCCGCGGCGCGCGAGAGCGCGCGCACGTCCGAGCGCCGTCGTCGTGCCGGTTGAGTTGACGAAATGAGCGCGCATCCTCTCGATCGATCGATCGACGCGCAACTGGAACTGGTCGGCGCCACCCGTCCACGCCGGTTCGGTCCCCCGCGGCATCGCCGAACCATCGGGAGCGTGGTGCGACATCGGGAGGGGAACCCATGGACTCCACCTTCCGCCGTCCCGGCGCGTTCGCAGCTCGATCCGCGCTCCCGCGCGTCGCGGCCAGCGAAGTCCGACGAGATCGAAACGCGCCGGCGCACGTAGCGGCGCGAGCGTTCGCCAGCGACCGCGAGCCGCTCGGACAGCACCTGACTCGGCCTCGGGCACGGCGATCGAGAAGCCGGTCGCCCGCGGAGGCCGAAGCGAGGCGCTCACCGATGAACCCCGAGCCGCGGCCGGCGCCAGCGCGGCGCCCGCCGAGAGCGCCAGGAAGCGCCTGCGAGTGAGCTTTCGCTGCGACATGGGGATCACGAACACCTTGGCAGAGTGCAGGCGCAGGAGCGAAGGTTCCGCGATGCCTGCGGCACACGGCTTGCGACGCGTCCGCCGGGCGTTCGCCGGAATGCCTGGTTGCAACCGAGCCGAGCTAGGATGGAAGCAATCGGCGCAAGTGCCGATCCGACGACCAGATGCCAGCCTCCGAAACCGTTCAGATAACCATGCCCCAGATGGGCGAGTCGGTCTCCGAGGGGGTGGTGCTTGCGTGGCACAAGCAGGAGGGCGAGTGGGTTGACAAGGACGAGACGATCGTCGAGATCTCGACCGACAAAGTCGATGCCGAGGTGCCGTCGCCGGTAGCCGGCAAGCTGACCAAGATTCTCGCCGCCGCGGACGAGACCGTCGCGGTTGGAGATGCTCTGGCCGAGATTGAAGCGGGTGAGCCCGCGCCCGGCGGCACGTCGCCGTCCAAGCCCGAAGCCACCGCAGCTCCGCGAACGACTGACCGCCCTTCGTCGGCGCCGCAATCCGCGGCTTCGGCGTCGGTTGTGACCGCCGCCTCCGCGGCGGAGCCGGATGGAACCGCAACGACTCCTGTTGCCCGTCGCGTGGCCGCCTCGCACGGCGTCGATCTATCGAAGGTGAGTGGCACCGGCACGGGCGGGCGCATAGTCAAGGAGGACGTGCTCGCGTTCCTGAACGGCGGCGACGGCGCTGCGGCACGCACCTCGGAGCCGAGCGAAGCGGCGCGGGAAGCCGCGACAGTGAAAGCGGGTGCGCAACCGCTGCGCGGCGCCGACGCCGCGCTTGCCCGCTACATGACGCAAAGCCTTCAGGTACCGACCGCGACCAGTTTCCGCACGATCTCGGTCGCGACGCTCGACCGCCGCCGCCGTCAGCTGGGTGACGCCCTCAAGCTGGCACGCCGCGACATGAAGGTCTCATTCACTCATCTGATCGCCTACGCGATAACGCGGGCGATGCGCGATCACCCGGCAATGGGGCATTCGTTCGCCGAGATTGACGGAAAGCCCAGCCGGATCGTCCCCGATCACGTCAACCTCGGGCTCGCGGTGGACGTACGGCGCGACGACGGATCGCGCACGCTGATCGTCCCGGTCATAAAGGAAACGGAAACTCTCGGCTTCCGGGATTTCCGGGCCGCATACGAGGCGCTGATCGCTTCCACCCGAGATGGGTCGCTGTCGCCCGACGAGCTGCAGGGCGCGTCGATCACGCTCACCAACCCAGGCGGCATCGGCACCGTTGCCTCGGTGCCGCGGCTGATGGCCGGACAGGGATGCATCATCGCGATCGGAGCGATCGGTCCGCCTGCGGGCTTCCCCGACGGCGAGAAGGTCATGACGATGACCTCGACCTACGACCACCGTGTGATCCAGGGCGCTGAATCGGGCAGCTTCTTGGGCCGGATCGAAGAGCTGCTGCGCGGCCACGAACGTTTCTACGAGGACGTCTTCGAGAGTCTCGCCCTGGAGGCTCCGGCGCTGCCGCCCAGCCCACAGCCAAGGACGAGCGTGGGAGCGCTTCCCGCCAGCGAGGAGATGCTCTCCCATGTGCATGCGGCGACCTCCCTGGTGAAGGCGCACCGCACGCACGGGCACCTGGCTGCGCGCCTCGATCCGCTCGGTTCCGAGCCGACCGGCGACCCCGCGCTGAGCCCAGAGACGGTTGGCCTCACGCCCGATGTGATGGAGCAGATCCCAGCCTGGGTGCTGCGCGTGGAGGTTCCGGGAGAGACGCTTACCGAGGCCCTGCCCCACCTTCGCGACACCTATTGCGGCACGATCGCCTACGAGCTCGAACATATCCCGGACCACGATCAGCGGGTATGGCTGCGCGAGACGATCGAGTCGGGTCGCCACCGCACTCCGCTGTCAGCGGACGAGAAGCGGCGACTGTTGACGCGCTTGGCCGACGTCGAAGCGTTCGAGGTCTATCTGCACAAGCACTTCCTGGGCCAGAAGACCTTTTCGATCGAGGGCATCGACATGCTCGTGCCGATGCTCGACGAGACCTTCGAGCTAACGGCTGAGGCGGGGGCCCGCGAGGCCTTCATCGGCATGGCCCACCGCGGGCGTTTGAACGTTCTCGCGCACGCCGTTGGCAGACCTTACGAATCGATCCTGGCGGAGTTCGAAGGCGAGCAGGACATCGACGTGTTGACCGCGCGCCCGCGGGGCGGCACGGGGGACGTCAAATACCATCAGGGCGCCAGCGGCGTCTATACGACGCCCAGCGGCAGGCAGCTCGAGGTCAAGCTGGCCTCTAATCCAAGTCACCTCGAGTTCGTCGACCCGGTGGTTCAAGGGCACACGCGAGCGCGTCAAACGGACCGTTCCGGCGCCGCCGCGAAGCACGACCCGACCGTCGCGCTGCCGATCCTGATCCACGGTGACGCAGCCTTCCCGGGACAGGGCGTCGTAGCGGAGACGCTCAACCTCGAAGCACTCGACGGTTACTCGACCGGCGGCACGATCCACATCATCGCCAACAATCAGATCGGCTTCACAACGGAGCCCGAGGAGAGCCGCGCGACACGCTATGCCTCCGACCTCGCCAAGGGCTTCGACATGCCAATCATTCACGTCAACGCTGACGACCCGGAGGCGTGCATGGCCGCGGTGCGCGTCGCAATGGCCTACCGGCGCGGTTTCAGCCGCGGCGTCGTGATCGACCTGATCGGCTATCGCCGCTTCGGACACAACGAGACGGATGAGCCTGCATACACGCAGCCACAGATGTACGAACGCATCAGCAACCATCCTCCGGTCCGCCAGATCTATGCCAAGGCGCTGATTGCGCAGGAGGTGATCACGCCCGAGGAGGTCGAGCGGGAGCTGATCGACGCACAGCGGCTGCTGGCCGAGGCGCACGAGGCGGTCAAGATGCGCGAGGACACGCCGACCGCCGAACAGGCCGTCCTCGATCGCACCCAGAGCGTCGAGCCCGACACGAGCTACTCCGTCGCAGCCTTGATCGATCTCAATCGACAGCTTTTCGCCGAGCCCGCGGGGTTCGAGGTCCATCGCAAGCTCGCGCCGCAGCGGGCCAAACGCGCCACGATCGAACCGGAAAGCCGCATCGATTGGGGGCAGGCCGAGGCAATCGCACTGGCGACCCTGCTGGTGCAGGGCGTGCCGCTGCGGCTGACCGGCCAGGACACCGTGCGCGGCACCTTCAGCCAGCGCCACCTGACCCTCGTGGATGCGAAGACCGGGCGGCGGCACACGCCGATTCAGAGCCTGGACGGGGCCAAGGCGCCCCTCGAGCTGTACAACAGCCCGCTCTCGGAAATGGGGGCGCTCGGTTTTGAGTACGGCTACGGAGTGGAGGCGCCCGACATGCTCGTGATTTGGGAGGCGCAGTTCGGTGACTTCGTCAACGCCGGTCAGGTGATAGTCGATCAGTTCATCGTCTCGGGGCTGGCGAAGTGGGGCTCGACCTCCCGACTCACGCTGCTGCTTCCCCACGGCTACGAGGGAGCGGGACCCGAACACTCGAGCGCGCGCGAGGAGCGCTTCCTCACACTTGCAGCCGAGGGCAACATCCGCGTGGCGAACGTGACCACGCCGGCGCAGCACTTCCATCTGCTGCGACGTCAGGCGCTGGTCGCCAAGGCCCGCCCGCTGATCGTGTTCACGCCCAAGAGCCTGCTACGCCACCCCACTGCGACGTCAGCACTGAGCGAGCTGGCGGAGGGCTCTCTCCAGCGCGTGATCGACGACCCGCACGCCGCCACCCGCCGCGATCGAGTCACGCGTCTGTTGCTGTGCAGCGGCCGCATCTACTACGACTTGACGGGCAGCGACCTCTACGAGAACAACGAGCGCGTCGCAGTGGCTCGCGTGGAGGTCTTGTACCCGTTCCCGCTCGAGCAGATCCGTGCCCTGATCGACTCGTATCCGAGCCTCACCGAGGTCGCTTGGGTGCAGGAGGAACCGAAGAACATGGGAGCGAAGCGTTTCATGTTCACGCGCGAACTCGAACTCGACCTAATACCTGAGGGGATTGACCTCGCCTACGTCGGGCGACCCTACCGGGCGAGCCCCGGCGAGGGATACCCCGCCGACCACGGCCTGGAGCAGGAGCGCATCCTGCGCGAGGCCCTGGAGCCAGTGAAATGAGCGCGGCCCCGGTCGAGATTCTGATCGCGGAGGACAATCCCGACCACGCGGAGCTTGCGCTACATGCATTCAGGCGCCACCGGCTGACGAATCCGGTACACATCGTGAACGACGGCCAGACCGCGCTCGACTTCCTGCTTCGCCAAGGCGAATACAAGAATCGCGAGCGTGCCGCCGGGGGCGAGCTGGTGCTGCTCGACCTGAAGCTTCCGGACATCAACGGCCTCGAGGTGCTCGGCCGCATCAAGGCCAACGCCGAGACGAAGGCGACTCCGGTCGTGATGCTGACGGCCTCCACCGAGGGCGAGCACATCAGGGAGAGCTTCAGGCTGGGAGCTGAGGCCTACATCGTCAAGCCGGTGACCTTCACCGCCTTTCTCGAGGCCATTCGGGATTCCGGGCACGCCCTGACGATGGTGGGCAAGGAGAGCTGACCGGCGAGAATCGGCCCCAGGCTAACCGCCGAGCACGTTGCCCAGCATGCCCTTTCCGCCGCCTCCGCCCTGTGCTGCCACGGCCCGGATCACGCCCTCGGACGGCTGCACCAGTAGCCATCCGTTGCCCGAAAAGCCCATCTGAATCGTTTCGCCTGAGCCGCGTCCAGTCAGAGTCTTGATGTTCACGTCTGTCTTGACGGACGTGGAGACGCCGCTGGACCACGTGATCGCGGCCTGCGGATCGGCGAAGGTGGGCGTGCTGCCGTCGAGCTCGATCAACATCGGCGGCCCGTCAGAAAGGATGGCCACCCACCCCGTTCCCGACAGCTCCGTGTTGAACAGGCCTCCACCGAGCATGCCCGACGCGCCCTCGACCTTCTTGATGTCCCAGTCGATGCTGCCGTCGAACGCCAGCAGGTTCGGGCCATTGACGGTCACCTTGTCGCTCTCGAGCCTGAACAGGTGAACGTCCTGCGCGTGATCGGCGAGAAACACCTCGCCCGATCCCTCGATCTTCATCAGCGCCTGGCCCTCGCCAGTGACGGCCTTCTTGACGAACTTGGCGACCCCGCCCGAGCCCGCGTGCTCGAACTTGACGTCGCCCTGGTAAGCGACCATCGCGCCGCGTTTCGCCTGGATGGTCACTCCAGACAGCTCCACCTTCAAGAGCTTGCTGTTCTGTAGCGAGAACGCCTCGCCGGTCTCGGTCTCTTTGAACTGCGCGAGCGTTTCCGCAACGGCCATCTCGTGGGCCCCTCTCCGGTTCGATTGCGCGCCGCACAATGACCGCCGCGGCGACCCATGTCAAGATCAGGATCGGCGCCCGGGGTGGGACCTTTAGGTTGGCCCTTCAGCCGTGGTCAGTGGCGTGCGGTCGGAGAGCGCCTTTCTACCGAGCAACGCGTTGCCGGTCACCAGTGGCCGCAGGTACTTCGGTGCCTTGGGAATCTCACCATGCTCCAGATGAGCAATTTCGAAGCCGTTTTCGGCGATCAGCTCCGCGGTCCGGCGGTTGCAGTTGCAACCGTGGCCGATGCGCCGCTGGAGGGGGTTGAGGCGGTCCTGCCAGCGCGCCGCTCGAGGATCGGACGAACGGACATGCTCGAGAAACAGCAACTCTCCGTCACTCTTGAGCACTCGGCCGATCTCCGCGAGAGCCTGCTCCGGGTCCTTCACCGTGCACAGCACCAGCGTGCACACGACGGCGTCGAACGAGTCATCCTCGAACGGCAGCGCCTCGGCCGGCGAGCGCACGATCCGGGCCGGACGGCCCACGACGGCGCAGCGACGATCGAGGCGGGCCGCCATCGGCTCCTCGGGTTCGGTGAGCACCAGCTCCGTCACCGTGTTCGGGTACTTGTCCACATTGGCGCCCGATCCCGCGCCAATCTCGAGCACGCGTCCTTCGGCCCGCATCAGCAGCGCGCGGCGGCGCTGCGCCAGTCCGGCCCGCTCGCTGGCAGCCGTAACACGATCGTAAATGCGCGCGAAGAAGCGCCCGTAGAGGCTCATGGTCGGATGCGGCCTTGCAAATTCCGCGCTAATACTAGTGCCCGTGCGGCGCGGTCTGCGAACAGCTCGACTAACTTTCCCTGCGTGAAGCAGATTGTTACGACCATTTGCCTGCTGGTTTCGGTGCTTGCCGTCGTGCTCGCTTCCGGCAGCGCACCGGGTGCGCGTAGCTGCGCCAACCGCGTCGTTGGCACGAGCGGCAACGACACGCTCGAAGGCAGCGGCAAGTCCGATCGCATCCTTGGACTCGCGGGCCGCGACCGACTCTCCGGCGAAGGCGCGGGTGACTGCCTCGAGGGCGGGTCGGGTGCGGACAGGCTCGACGGCGGACAGGGCAACGATCGACTGAACGGTGGCGGATCGGGCGACGTGCTCGAGGGCGACAATGGACACGACACGCTCGACGGGCGGGCGGGCCCCGACTTGCTTTCCGGTGGAGCCGGCAACGACACCCTGGACGGCGCCGCGGGCGACGATCGCGTCCGAGAGGTCGGTGACGGCTATCGCGAGGGCGAAACGGTCGACGTGGGATCGAACCGCATCGACACCGGTAGCGGGCGCGATACTGTCGATGCCGCCAACGGGCGCCGGGACAGAATCGACTGCGGCTCTTCGGCCGACCATGTCACGGGCGACCGAATCGATTCGATCAAGCGGTGCGAGCGCAAGACGTTCCTCGTGTCTCCGTTTCCGCAAGTGAGTCCGTCGGCAGGCAACCGCCGACGCTCCTTTCTCGTCAACTTCAGATCACTTGGAGACATCAGCCGTCGCACGGAGTTCTTCTCGATCGTCGTTCGCGGACCGAGCGGAAGTGACTGCCGCCGGCTGATCAGCAACTCGATTGGCGTCCCATACCACCGCAATCGCGTCGTGCGCTATCAGCTGCGTCCGTTCTCCGGAACCGGACGAACAGCCAAACGCTGGTGTCGCGGCCGCTACCGCGGCAAGGCCAGCTTCGTACAGGTCGTGAAGCCCGGATGTCGCGTGCGCGGCGGCGGCAGACCCGACCCGAAATGCACCGAGACGAGGTCGATCGGCGATTTTTCCTTCAAGGTTCGATAGCTTGCTCGGAGTGACCCCTAGTACCCCGTCAACCAACGTTCGCCCCACTCTGGCGGCTGCGAGCCTTCGCTCGACGGCGTCCTCGGTCGCCGCAATGGCGCTGCCATTGCGGCTCCAGCGCCGAAGGCGCGCGCGAGCGCGAAGCGCGAGATCCTTGTCGTGCTCGGCTCTCGCTCGCCAGAAGCGGGCCGACGTTGGCAGACGCGGCACTAGAGCGCAATCCCTGCTATTCGGCTCGACCGCGTCGCTTGCGCTGCTCGCCTTGGCGCCACAGGCCGGTGCGGTGATCGTGCCGCAGCAGGGCATGGCCGGCGTGAAACTTGGGATGAGCAAGGGCGAGGTGCGAGCCAAGCTCGGCAAGCCCCGGGCGGTCAACAGCGGCAACAACGACTTCGGGCACTACGTCTCGTACCGCTACCGGGGCCAGCTCACGGTGATGTTCCAGAGCGGCCCCACGGTTACCTCGGTCAAGACCTCCGGTCACGGCGAGCGCACGAAAGAGGGCGTGGGCGCCGGCTCCAGGGAGCAGACGGTGCGCGACAAGTTTCCGCAGGCCAAGTGCAGCACGCTCGTCAACAGTCGATCGTGCTACATAGGTGAGTTGAAGGCCGGTAAGCGCGTAACCGATTTCTCGATCAAGAACGGCAAGGTCCGGTGGGTGACGGTCGGCTTCGTGATCGAGTGACGCTATCGCCGCTCGACGCCAAAGCGGCCTTCACGCAGGGCGATCCAGCAGGTGGCGTAGCGCCGGCTCGAGCTGGGCGAAGGCGAAGTCGTAGCCGCTGCGCTCGAGTTTCGCGGCCCGCACGCGCTGGCTGCCGAGTGCCTCCGCGGAGAACTCCCCGACCGCCGCCTTCATCGCGAAGGCGGGAACCGCCATCAGCGTCGGCCGGTGCAGCACCGCCCCGAGCGCCTTGGTGAACTCGCGGTTGGTCACGGGGTTGGGCGCCACGATGTTGAGCGGCCCGGTGACCTGTGCGTGTGCAAGCGCGTGCATGATCGCCGCCACAACGTCGTCGATGGCGATCCAACTCATGTATTGGGCGCCGCTCCCGAGCCTCCCACCCAGGCCGAGCCTGAACGGGGTCAGTAGCTGACGCAGCAGCCCACCGCGCGCCGAGAGAACGAGGCCGAAGCGCGTATTGACCACGCGCACGCCTGCGCTTGCGGCCGAAGCGGTGGCCGCCTCCCAGTCGCGCACCACGTCCGCCAGGAAACCCGACCCCGGGGGGCTGTCCTCGTTGAGCCATTCGTCACCGCGATCTCCATAGTAGCCGATCGCCGACGCGCTCACGAGTACGGCGGGGCGGCTCGGCAGCTTCGCGATCGTCTGCGAAAGGAGCTGCGTACTACCGATACGACTTTCGCGGATACGCCGTTTCTTCGCGTCGGACCAGCGCCCGGCGACCGTCTCGCCTGAGAGGTGGACGATCGCGTCCACTTCGTCGAGCGCGCTCGAATCGAGTCGTCCCGACGCCGGATCCCAGCGAACCTGACCCTCGTCCGTCGGACGAGACCGAACGAAGCGACGCACGGTGTGACCCGCGCCCGCGAGCGCCGAACCCAGTGTCGAGCCGATCAGTCCGCTGGAGCCGGTTACCGCTACGTTCACGTGTCCTCCTTTCCGCGCCGGAAGGCAGGCAAGACTACTCTCGGGCTAGTCCTTCCTTCGGATCAATCTCGCAGTTGCGCGACGGTAACCGGCACGCCTTGCTCGCAGGACTCGTAGGACGGCCGCCACCCCAACTCTTCCTTGATATGCGCGTTGGAGGAGCGGGCCGAGCGCACGACGGCCGCGACCGGATCGCTTCCCGCACCGAGCCGGGCTAGCCAGGCCGGTATCCGGCGCGGCGATCCGACCCCCAGCTCCCTGGCGGTCAGCGCGATGAAGTCGTAGAAGGTCGTCGGACTGTCATCGACCACGTGGTAGAGAGAGCCGGCGGGCGCTCGCTCGACAGCGTCCGAGATTGCCGTTGCAACGTCGTCGACGTGCACGACGTCCCAGAGGTTCTTGCCCGTCCCTATCACAGCGAAGCGTCCCGGTGAGCGCAGCCGCTTGACGAACTCCGACACGTACCAGCCGCCTGGCCCATAGACATGCGACGGCCGCACAATCGCCCAGTCGAGGCCCGACTCGCGCACGAGCCGCTCGCCCTCCTGCTTGGATCTCCCATAGACTGTCTGTACGGGCAGCTCGCTGCGCTCCGTGAGAAGCTCGCCGCGTGCATTGCCCGTGACCACCGTTGACGTGAACACGAATCGCGGTTCGCCGTCGCTACGACAGGCGTGGAGGAGGTTCTTGGTTCCCTCGACGTTGACTCGCTCGACCTTGCGCGCGCTGCGCTGCGCGCCGTTCTCGGCCGCAAGATGCACTACGCAGTCCGGGGGATGGGCGGAGAGCGCCCTCACGAGCGAATCGCGGTCGTCGAGCTCGCCCGCTACCGCGTTGACATTCTCGGGCTCCGACCCGGGGCGCCGCACGAGCGCGGTCACATCGTGACCGCGCCGGACCAACTCGGCGCAGGTCGGACCGCCGAGGAACCCGCTGGCTCCCGTGACGAGCAGCTTCACCCGACCAGCGTATTCCAACGCCAGAGTGCGCGACGGCCGTCACAGTGCCGCCGGCGCCGGTCAGGTACAAGTCACAGGTCCTCGCGCTGGGCCAAGGTTCGGCCGGCGGCGCAATTACAAATCCATATCAAGGAGCGGAGAATGCCGAGCGAGCAAGAGTCTGAGGTCTCAGAGGTGGTCGCGGGCGACGGCTACGCGGTCGCCAACATCGAAGCGCTGGGCGATCGTTACGGATTCCGCAAGGTGCGAGGGCCGCTGGGCGTCAATGCGTTCGGGGCAAACGCAATCGTGATCCCCGGCAACTGGGAGACCGGCCGCCACTATCACGAACAGCAGGAGGAGCTGTACTTCGTGCACGACGGAACGATCGAGTTCGAGTTCGGCGATGGCTCCAAGCACGTGCTCGGGCGCGGCGGAGTCGCACGGGTGGATGCTTCGACGGTTCGCAAGATCCGCAACCTCACCGATGACGACGCCGTGTACCTCGTGGTCGGCGGCAAGGACGGCTACGTGGGCCGCGACGGCAAGCTGCCCGAGGGCGAGGAGAACCGTTTCGGTTCGGCGGAGTTGCCCAAGTCCTAGTACAGGCGTGTTCCGGAGCGAGTCTCGAGCGCCTCGACCAGAGCGACGAAGTCCTTGTCTCCGTGGCCCTGCTCGGCGGCCGCCGCCAGCGCACGTTCGACCCAGCGCGCCGACTCCAGTTCGATGCCGGCGCGCTCCGCCTCCTCGAGACAGAGACGGACGTCCTTCAGCATGTGCTCGAGCTTGAACAGCGCAACGTAGTCGCGCGACCGCATCGGGCCGCTCTTGAGGTCGAGCATCGCCGACCCGCCCGATCCGGCCGACATCACGCGCACCAACGCATCGAGATCCACGCCCATAGCCCGGCCCGCGAGCAGGGCCTCGCCAACAACCGCCGTGTTGATCGCCGCAACCGCATTGTTGATCACCTTGATCGCCTGACCGTGACCGATCGGACCGGCGTGGACGATCAGGTCGCCCATCGTCTCGAGCAACGGTCGCACGCGCTCCAGATCCTCAGCATCGCCGCCGACCATGATCGTCAGCGTCCCGTCCTCCGCCTTCGGCGACGAGCCCGTCACGGGTGCGTCGATGAAACCGACTCCACGGGTCGCCAGTGTTTCGCCGATGCGACGCGCGGCCACAGGACCGATCGTTGACATGTCCACGAACAGCGAGTCGTCGTGGGCGCCTTCCGCGGCTCCTGTCTCGCCGAGCAGCAGCGCCTCGACCTGCGCGCCGTCGACCACCATCGTGATCACCACATCGCTCGTCGCAGCCACCTCGGCAGGCGTGCCCATCGCCCGAGCCCCGTGATCGGCCGCCCAACGATCGGCGATCTCACCGGTGCGGTTCCACACGGTCAGCTCGAATCCAGCGCGAACGAGATTGGCCGCCATGCGCGTGCCCATGATTCCAAGCCCGATGAAGCCAACGCGGCGCGCAGGGGCGCTCATCAGGGCAGCAGCCCGACGAAGTCGACGAACTTCGTCGTGTCGCGCAACGGTGGTCCGTGGCCGAAACAAACCACCTTCGGCTCGAGCGTGGCCAGCCTGCGCGCGGAGTCGCGATTTCGCGCCACATCGGTCGTGAAGGCTTTCGGCGACTCGTGCAGACCCGGAGTGCCCGTCAACAGGTTCATTCCGTTGAGCACATCTCCGAGCACGAGCACACGGTCGGTCTCGCGCCAGTAGGCGACGTGGCCCGGCGAGTGCCCGGGCACGGCGAGCACCTCGAAGCCCACCACGTCGTCACCCTCGTTCAGCGCGCGAGACACTCGGTACGGCGGTCCGGTCCAAAAGCGATCGATCAGCCGGTTGAGCAAGACGTCCTTCTGACCCATGTCGCCAGTCTCCATTGCCCGGACGTCGTCTCGTCCGCACCACAGCGGGACTCCCAGTCGCTCGCAGATCATCTTGCTCGCTCCCTGGTGATCGGGATGAACATGGGTCAGCGCGTGCGCGCGGACTTCGTGTCCGTGTACCTGCTTGAAGATGCGGCGCCCCGCGTAACGAGTGCCTGCGTCCACGATCACGTCACCCATCAGGTACACGTTGATGGCGTTGGGCGGGAAGCCGCGCAGGAGATAGAGATCGTCGGCTAGTGCGCCTCCCATAAACGTTTGACCGGAAACTCGCCCTGCGCGACGAACAG
>JBBDJG010000017.1:0-24688 GCA_040880005.1 Solirubrobacterales bacterium | reverse complement strand
GCGGCCTCGACTGTTTACCTTGAGCCGCGGTCCCAGCGCTGCAGCGACTTGAGCGGGTCGACCGCATGGCCGCCGCGGTACCAACCGGGCGCCGTCCACATCTCGAAGTGCAGGTGGCAGGCGCTCGAATTGCCCGTGTCGCCGACGTAGCCGAGCTGCTGGCCTGTATAGACGCGGTCGCCGGTCCCGACCATTGCGGGCTCGCGCAGGTGCAGGTAGGCGAAGTCGTAGCCCGTGTCCTGGCCGTCGATCACGATGTAGTAGCCGGCGAGCGACTGGAAGCCCGCGAAGAGCACCTTGCCGCCGCGCGCTGCCACCAGCGGTCTGCCGCAGCTTGCGAGCACGTCCTGGCCCTGGTGGGTGCGACCGGGGCGCGATGCGCCGAAGCTCCCGCCGCCGATCGCGAAGGTATGCGGCCCGAGGATCGGGAACACAAAGTCCCGCAACACGACCGAGTCTCTCTTGCGTGGTGATGGCGGAGCCTGCGTGGCGGCAGCAGATCCGGGCGCGCTCAACTGGAAGTAGTAGCTGCCGGCAGCAAGGGCCTTGCCGCCGCCGCCGGTGCCGTCCCAAGCAACTCGCTTGATAGCACCCGCCGATACCGCCGGCTGAAGCCAGGTGCGCACCACAGCGCCGTCGGCGGTGCGGACGAGAGTCACCTGCACGTCGAGCGACTGCTGCCCCCCGACCTGATACGTGAACACCGCTTTGTGCAGCCCGCCGAGGTAGATCCGGCGCGGCTTCGACAACGTCGCCTGCACGGGCGCCGCAAGCGAGCTTTGTCGGTAGGGATGCAGATCCGTAGCCGGATCCTCGATCACGAGTCCCGACCAGCGCGCCGACCGTGTGCCGGCGCCCGTCAAAGCCGCTATCGGGCCTGATCGCGCATTGGCGGGGACGGGTGCCTTCGCGTAGTCCGCGGTGGTGCCGGCGGTCGGCACCGTGACATCATCTGCGCGGCTGCGCCCCCCGTAGAAGATCACGCCCGTTGCGGCGGCGAGGTTGTGCCCGCGAAGCGCGATCGCGCCTCCACTCTCGACGCGGTGCGTCTCGATGCAGGGATCGGATCGGTTGAACGCGCACTGCACGTTGGTGAGCACCGGCCTGGCCGGCTTGGCGAAGCCCGAGCCACCGGAACTGTCGGCATGCGCAACGCCGGCCGCAGGTGACCCCACGATGAGCGCCAGCGCGATGAGCATGCGGTATATGGTTCTCCGGCCGCGCCACCTCGTGACGCTCCCGATCCCGTGCAGGGCGGACAAACGACAGCCTCTCTTTCTGCGGCCTACGGGGTTAGCTGTCGGGCTCGCGCTGAAAGAGCTGCGCTACGGAAGCGGCAACATGCCTCGTTCCGATTCGCCCCTCCGGACGTTGTTCGCCGTCCGATTGGTTCCCCCGCTCTCCCGCTGGCGCTCGGTTCCGAGCGGCCAGGGGAGATTCGGCTGGCCTATGTCTTCAACTCGCGGCAGTATAGCCAGGGCGGCGGGTGCTGCCGTCACGCCAGGATGGCACTGGGAGCCTTGTTTTTCGCCAATTTGCGGGCTTTTCGACCCTTTCACGCCCGCCTTGGGGCCGCGGCCGGAACCCGCTGTGCCGCTTGTAGAGCGCTATCATTCGCCCGCGATCGCGGCGCGTTGCCGCGATTTGCTTTTTCTGCCTGTGATCGAGACCTTGAAGACGTACGTCGCGAAACCGACCGACCGCGAGCGCAACTGGCTGCTCGTCGATGCCAGCGGCAAGACGCTGGGCCGGCTGGCCACCCAGATCGCCGACGCGCTGCGTGGCAAGCGCAAGCCCGAGTACACGCCGCATATCGATACGGGCGACTTCGTGATCGTGGTCAACGCCGAGAAGATCGAAGTCAGCGGCAACAAGCGCGAGCACAAGGTGTACTTTCGCCACTCGGGCTACCCGGGCGGATTGCGCGAGCGAACGCTCAACGAGATGCTCGAGCGCAGGCCCGAAGAGGTCATCCGGCGTGCGGTCAAGGGCATGATGCCCCGCACGAGGCTTGGCCGGCAGCAGATCACCAAGCTCAAGGTCTATGCTGGCCCCGAGCACCCTCACGCGGCGCAGCAGCCGAAGTCAACAGAGTTGTGAGCAGATAGCTTGAGCGAAGAACAGAAACCCGACAACGCGACCGACGAGCAGACCCCCCAGCCGGAGGCAACGCAGACAGACACGCCTGCCGAAACGCAAGCCGAGCCCCAAGCTGAAGTCGAAGCCGAGCCGGACGACTCAAAGGGCGACGGCGAAGAGCAGGCGCCACCACCGGAGCCCGCGGCAGAGGCCCTAACAGAGGCCCCAACAGAAGCCGAGCCCGAGTCCCGTGCGCTGGTCGAGTTGGCGGCCGACGCCCGCTACAGCGCCACCGGCAAACGCAAGTCGGCTGTTGCGCGCGTGATCCTGCGCCCGGGCAAGGGCAAGTTCGAGCTCAACGGCCGCTCGCTGAACGACTACTTCCCTCGCAAGACGCTTCAGGCGGTGGTCAGACAGCCACTCGAAGTCGCGGGCTACGTCGAACGCATCGACGTGCGCGCCCGGATCAGCGGCGGCGGCATCTCCGGCCAGGCGGACGCGGTTCGACATGGGATCGCGAAGGCGTTGATCGAGGCCGACCCCGCGCTGCGCGGAGATCTCAAGCGGCGCCAGCTCCTGACACGCGATCCGCGCGTCAAGGAGCGCTACAAGGCCGGACTCAAGAAGGCGCGCAAGCGGCCCCAGTTCTCCAAGCGCTGAGCCGCCGTGGCCGTCGTGCCACAGACAACGAGGCTCTTCGGCACGGACGGCGTGCGGGGCCCGGCGGGCAGTTTTCTCACGTCGGAGCTGGCATTCGCGCTCGGCCGCGCCGCGACCGAGGTCTGCGCCTCGCTGGATCCGAGCATCCTCGTCGTGCGCGACACGCGCGTGTCGGGAGAGATGCTGGAGGCCGCGCTTTCGGCGGGCATCGCTGCGGGTGGAGGCCATGCGCTGCTGGCCGGAATCCTGCCGACACCGGCAGCGTCGCTGCTCGTGCGTCGTCACGACCTCGAGATGGCGGTCGTGATCTCCGCCTCGCACAATCCGGCGCGCGACAACGGAATCAAGTTCTTCGGGGCGCGCGGTCGCAAGCTGCCCGACGATCTCGAAGCCGACATCGAGCGACGCGTCAACGAGCTGCAGGCATCGGCAGGTATCGGCGTTGACGCGCGACCGTGTGGGCGAGTGCGCCCGCTCGCCGGTGCGCTCGACGACTATCTGCGTGAGCTGGGCACGCGCTTCCGCCTGTCGCTCGAAGGCAAGCGGGTGTTGCTCGACTGCGCGAACGGGGCCACCTACCGCGCCGCGCCGACCATCTTCGAACGCCTGGGTGCACAGGTCGAGCGGGCCGCGTGCGAGCCGGATGGTCTAAACATCAACGCCGATTGTGGCTCGACCCACGTGGGTCTGTTGCGAGATCGAATGCGGGACGGCGGGTTCGATGTGGGATTCGCCTTCGACGGCGACGGCGATCGAGTGCTCGCCCTCGATCCGACCGGAACCGTGATCGACGGCGACGAGATCATCGCCGCTGTGGCTCTCGACCTGAAGGCACGCGGCGAGCCGCCGAGTGGCGTCGCGGTGACCGTGATGACGAACTTCGGGTTTCACTTGGCGATGAAAGCGGCGGCGATCGAGGTCGCCACGACGAATGTCGGCGATCGGTACGTCGTGGAAGAACTCGATCGTCGCGGCTGGACACTCGGTGGCGAGCAGTCGGGTCACATCGTCGACATGCGGTTCACTCCATCCGGCGACGGCATCGCTTCGGCCTTGCTGCTGCTCGAGTCGCTCGGCGAGCGCCCGCTGGAGGCGGGAGCGTCGATGACCAAGCTGCCGCAGCAGCTCGTGAACGTGCGCGTAGCGGATCGCGACGCGCTCGCGCAGGCGCAGGCGATCTGGGACGTGGTGCAGAGCGAATCGGCGTCGCTCGAGGGGCGGGGACGCGTACTGCTACGTCCGTCGGGCACCGAGCCCGTGATCCGGGTGATGGTCGAGGCTCCCACAGCCGAGGCCTGCGCGCAGGTAGCCGAGCGTCTTGCGGCGGTGGTGGAGCAGGAACTCGGCTCGCGTACGGGGAAAGAAACCGCAAATTAGGCGGAAAGAGTCCGGCCGGACGCGGTGGGCCACTCTGGAATAGCCCGGCGGTGCGCTGCTAGGATTTGCGCATATAGCGAGCCGCCCCGGCGGCTCTTTTCGGTTCTGGTGCAATTCACACTCTAGAAAGGGACTTCAAGGGGACTTCACAGCATGTGCGGCATCGTCGGCTACGTGGGTGACCGCTCCTGTCGGGAGCTGCTGATGCATGGCCTCGAACGCCTCGAGTATCGCGGCTACGACTCCGCCGGGCTTTCGCTGATCGAGGAGGGTCACATCGAGTCGCTGCGCTCGGTCGGCAATCTGAGCAGACTGCGCGAGGCCGTGGATGCGAGTGACGCCTCCAACGGCGGCACCGCGGTCGCGACCAAGACGCTCGAGGCCACGACCGGGATCGGTCATACGCGCTGGGCCACCCACGGCAAGCCCTCGGAGCGCAACGCCCATCCGCATGCTGACTGCACCGGCCGCGTTCACATAGTCCTCAATGGAATAGTCGAGAACTACGTCGATTTGCGCGCAGCACTCGAGGCCGACGGGCACCATCTTGCCTCCGAGACCGACGCCGAGGCCGTGGCCCATCTGATCGAGAAGCATGTGGCAGACGGCAACGGACTCGCCGAGGCGACGCGTCGCGCCTATCTGGAGCTGCGCGGTCACTACGCCTTCGTCGCGATATCGGCGGACGAGCCCGACGTGATCGTTGCGGCTCGCAAGGAGTGTCCGCTCGTCGTCGGTGTGGGGGACGGCGAGCACTTCGTCGCCTCGGCGATCCCGGCTTTCATGAGCGAGACACGCGACGTCCAGCTGATCGGCGACGGCGAGATCGTCACGATCTCTGCCGACGGTGCCGTGTTCGAGACAGCGGCCGGCGAACCGCTGCAGCGCGAGGTCGAGCAGATCACCTGGGACGCCGAGGCCGCGGAGAAGGCGGGCTACCCGACCTTCATGCTCAAGGAGATCCACGAGCAGTCGGATGCCGTCGCCGAGACGATCGCCGATCGCCTCGCGCACCTCGACTCTGTGGACCTCGGTGAGGACGCGATACCGGACGACGTGCTGGCGCGTACGCGGCGCGTCGTGATCGTCGCCTGCGGCACCTCCTACCACGCAGGGCTCGTGGGTCGCTACGCGATCGAACAGTGGGCACGTGTCCCGGTCGAGATGGACATCGCCTCCGAGTACCGATACCGCAACCCGGTCGTGGGCCCCGACGACCTCGTCGTCGGGATCTCGCAGTCCGGCGAGACCGCGGACACGCTGGCGGCAATGCGCCTCGCCCGCGAGCGCGGGGCGAAGGTGCTCGCGATCACGAATATCCTCGGCAGCCAGGCGACTCGCGACGCCGACGGCGTTCTGTACACCAGGGCGGGGCTCGAGATCGGCGTCGCTGCGACCAAGACCTTCGTGGCCGAGGCCGCGGCGATCTACCTGTTGGGCCTCAAGCTCGCTGAGCTCAACGGCACGCTCGACCGCGCCGAGTTGGCCGGCCTGATCGCCGAGCTGAAAGCGATACCGCACAAGATCGAGCAGTTGCTGGGCTCGTGCGAGGAGCAGGTGCGAGCGATCGCGCGCAGTCACGCCGACGGCGAGTTTTTCCTGTACCTCGGCAGGCACATCGGCCTGGCTGTCTGCCTCGAGGGCGCGTTGAAGCTCAAGGAGATCACCTACATTCCGGCCGACGCCTACGCGGCGGGCGAGATGAAGCACGGCCCGATCGCCCTGCTGGACGACCGGACGCCGACAGTGGTCGTGGCGACCGACAGCCCCGTGCTCGACAAGGTGCTGTCGAACATGGCCGAGGTGAAGGCGCGCGGGGCGCACGTGATTGCGATCGCGACCGAGGGATCGGGCCACGTGGCGGCGGCCGCCGACCAGACGGTGTTCGTTCCGCGCACGGACTGGCTCCTTCAGCCGATCCTCGCGGTGATTCCGCTCCAGCTTCTGGCGTACGACATTGCTCGGCTGCGCGGGCTCAACGTCGATCAGCCGCGCAACCTCGCCAAGACCGTCACCGTTGAATGATTCCGATTTTCTCTTAGACGGGAAAATCGGGAGCTCTGCACTGCGGGTCCGGCTTAAAATGACGCGGTGACCCATTCTCCTGCAAAGCGGCCGTGGATCGAGCCGCTCTACACGTCGGACCAGATGCGCGCTCTCGATGCGTGGGCGATCGAGCAAAAAGGGACTCAGTCGCTCGATCTGATGGAGCGCGCGGGGTCCGAGGTCGCCCGTGCCGTCGCCGAGCTGGCGCCCGGCGGGCTGGTGCGGATCGTCTGCGGCAAGGGAAACAACGGCGGCGACGGGCTCGTCGTCGCGCGCCTGCTGCGCGAGCAGGGGTTCGACGTCGAGGCGCTGCTGCTCTGGCCACCGGAAGAGCTGAGCACCGACGCGCGCGCCAATCACGAGCGGCTCGACGATGGCGGTCGTGTGGTCGAGGCGGCGGAGCTGCCGGCGGCGCTGGAAGGCTCAGCCGCGATCGTCGATGCGCTGCTCGGGACCGGCTTTGCCGGCGATCCGCGCGACCCCGTCCGTGCGGCAATCGATGCGATCAACGCCACCGGTGCGCCCGTGGTCGCGATCGACGTGCCCTCGGGCCTCGACGCCTCGAGCGGAGAGATCACGGGTGCCTGCGTCGACGCGCGCTTGACGGTGACGCTCCAAAAGCCCAAGGTGGGGTTGTGGGTGCACCCCGGCAAACACAACGCCGGTCGTGTCGAGGTGGTGGATATCGGTCTTCCCGTGAACGAGCCAGACGCGCCGCCGGTGCCGCCGGTCGGTTTGATCCGGTCGCCGGTGCTCGAGCTACCCGAGCCGCGTGGCCCCGCCGGCAACAAGTTCGACTCCGGTGCAGTGCTGGTAATCGGAGGATCGACCGGCCTGACCGGTGCCGTGTGCCTTTGCTGCGAGGCCGCGATGCGTGCTGGGGGCGGATGGGTGCGGGCCGCCGTTCCCGCGTCGCTCAATGAGATTTTCGAGATCAAGCTGACCGAGGTGATGTCGCTGCCGCTCGCCGGCGACGACGGCCATTTTGGCGCCGACGCCGTGGAGCAGGCGCTCGAGGCGAGTGAGCGCGCCGATGCGGTTGTGCTCGGCCCCGGCATGGGACGCGCGCGCGGCGTGTTCGCGGTCGCCCAGTCGCTCGCGAAGGCGATACGCAAGCCGCTGCTGATCGATGCGGACGGGCTCAACGCGATCGCCGACGCGGGAATCGAGACGCTTGCGGGCCGCGACGCACCGACCGTGTTGACCCCGCACGCGGGCGAGCTGGGGCGGCTGCTGGGACGCGAGTCGTCGCAGGTGGAGTCACACCGGCTTGCCGCGGTGCGCGAGGCGGCCGGGCGAGCCGGTGCGACCGTCGTGCTGAAGGGCGACGACACGCTCGTTGCCGCGCACGATTCCGATGCGGTTGGCGTCAGCGCGGGTGGAAGCCCGGGGCTCGCCACCGCGGGCACGGGCGACGTGCTTTCGGGAGTGATCGCCGCGCTGCTCGCCCGCGGCCTCGGTGCGTTCGAGGGGGCCTGCGCGGGGGTGCGTGCGCACGCCGGCGCGGGTCGCGTTGCGGCCGAGAACCGGGGCGCCGACTCTGTGATTGCGGGCGACGTGGTCGAGGCGCTACCGGCCGCGCTGCGCCGCATGGCCTAGGTAGTGGTCCCTCCGGCAAATTCACCACCGATTCGGCGGCTGCAAACCTTCGGCGGCCGTTGTCCTCGGTCGGCCCAATAGTGGCGACTATTGGGCCTCCAGCGCCGCAGGCGCGTGCGAGCGCGAAGCGCGAGATCCGCGGCCGCCTCGGCTTTCGCTCACCGAATCGGCACCGGACTTACCGGAGGAACCACTAGTCTCATTGCATGGCGACGGTGACTTCCGCGGCTGAGGTGACCGACCCGCGCGCGATCGCACGTGTGGACCTCGACGCGATCTCGCAGAACTGCCGGGCGCTCAAGGATCTCCTCGGCGACGCCGAGCTGTGCGCGGTCGTGAAGGCCGACGGCTACGGACACGGCGCGACCGAGTGTGCGCGCGCGGCATTGCTCGGCGGCGCGAGCTGGCTCGCGGTCGTAACCGCGGCCGAGGCCGTGGCGCTGCGCGAACAGGGGCTCGAACGGCGCTTGCTCGTGATGGGTGCGCTAACCGACGCGACGATGGCGCAGGCGTTGGCCGCGGACGCGGACATCGTCGTGTGGCGCGAGCAGCAGGTCGAGTACGCCGCCGGGATTGCGGCGCAGACCGGTCGCGCCGCGCAACTCCACGTCAAGCTCGACACCGGTATGGGTCGGCTCGGCACGCGCGACCCCGACCAGGCGCTGACCCTCACCGATCGCGTTGCGGCCCACGACAAGCTCGAGCTGGCCGGCTTCATGACCCACTTCGCGACCGCTGACGCCAGCGACTCGGGCTTCTTCGACGAGCAGCTTCGGCGGTTCGCACGTCTGGTCGAGCAGGTCAAGTCAAAGCACCCCGACTGCCTCGTGCACGCCGCCAACAGCGCCGGCGTCATGCGCAGCAGCGGCTGTCATTTCGACATGGCGCGTTGCGGCATCGCCATCTACGGCCTCGATCCGATGAACGCGGATCCAACTCCCCATGGGCTGACCCCGGCGCTGTCGCTGCACTCCTACGTGGCCGACGTGAAGGCGATCGAAGCGGGCGACACCGTCGGCTACGGGCGCAAGTGGTCGGCAGATCGCAAGACGGATGTCGCCGTGCTGCCGATCGGCTACGGCGACGGCTTCCGCCGCGGCCTTGGCAACCGCTCGCAGGCGATCATCGAGGGCCGGCGCTTTCCGATCGTGGGGACGGTCAGCATGGACAACGTCACAGTTGATCTCGGCACCGACTCCGGCATTGGGCCCGGTGCGGCGGCCGTGCTGATCGGAGCGCAAGGCGGCGAGCGCGTGCTCGCCGAGGAGCTTGCCGCCGAGCTGGGGACGATCAACTACGAGGTCACCTGCGGGATATCGCAGCGGGTGCCGCGGCTCTATACGGCCACGTGAGCGGGCTCGAACAACAGCTCGATCGCGCCCGGACGGTCGATCGCGTGGGCGCGCCGCTGGCGAACGAGCAGGCCTGGCTGGTCGGTGGGACGGTGCGCGACCTCGTCATGGCGAGGCCGGTCGAGGACTTCGACATCGCTGTGCGGGGCGAGGCCGAGAGCTCGGCCCGCCGCATCGCACGGGCACACGACGCGCACGTCTTCCCGCTTTCGGAGGAGTTCGGGGCATGGCGAGTGACGGCGGCCGATCGCTCCTGGCAGGCGGATGTCACATCGCTGCGCGAAGGATCGATCGAATCCGATCTCGCGTTGCGCGACTTCACGATCAACGCAATGGCGCTGCCGCTCGCGCGGCGCCCGGAACCGCCAGATCTGGTCGATCCGCACGAGGGCGTGTCTGACATCGAGGCCCGCAGGCTGCGCGTGGTCGGCGCGCGCTCCTACAGTGACGACCCGCTGCGTGTGGTGCGTATGGCGCGGCTGGCCTGCGAGCTCGGCTTCGAGGTCGAGCCGCAGACGCTCGCGCTCGCAACGGCGCACGCGGCCGAGATCGAGCGCGTCGCGGCCGAGCGGGTGTTCTATGAGCTTCGCCGCGTGATCGCGTCGCCCGACCCGCTGCGCGGTTTCGAGCTGATGGACAGCGCGGCGCTGTTGGCCGTGCTGTTGCCCGAGCTGGAGGCGCTCAAGGGAGTGGGACAGAACCCGTATCACCACCTCGACGTGTGGGGCCACACCTTCGAGGTGCTGCGCTGCATGCTCGATCTGGAGCGCGGCCTCGACGAAGTATTTGGAGACGCTGCGTCGCGCGTCGAGTCGGAATTGGGGCGCCCGCTTGCCGACGAGCTGACCCGCGGCGAGGCGCTGCGCTTCGCCGCGCTGTTCCACGACCTCGGCAAGCCCGCGACGCGGACTGTCAACGAAGAGGGACGCGTGCTGTTCTGGGGGCACGATGAGGTCGGAGCGCGCATCAGCATCGACATCTGCCGCAGGCTGCACGCTTCGAGTGCCCTGGGCGATTATCTAGCGGCGCTCGCGCGGCACCACCTGCGGCTCGGCTTCATGGTGCACGAGCGTCCGCTGACGAGGCGGCATGTGTACCGGTACATGCGCACCTGCGAGCCGGTCGAGGTCGAGGTGACGGTGCTGTCGGTCGCGGACCGGCTCGCGACCGCCGGATCGAAGACGAAGCCGCAGGCGATCGAGGGGCACCTCGAAGTCGCGCGCGAGCTGATGCCGCAGGCGCTGACCTGGCGAACGCAGGGACCGCCCGAGCCGCCGCTGCGCGGCGACGAGCTGATCGACGAGCTGGGCATCGAGTCCGGGCCGCAGGTCGGGCACCTGCTCGAGCTGATCAGGGAGGCGACGTTCGCGGGCGACGTGCGATCGCGCGAGGCCGCGCTCGAGCTGGCGCGGTCGGCGCTATAGGTCTTGCTGCAGCCAGCGCTTGTCGAGCCGTCTGACGATGCCCTCGCACAGCCGCACCGCGTCGGCCATCGTGTCGTAGTTCACGTTCTCGGGCGTGTCGCTCGGCCAGTGGTAGTTGGCGGGCGCCTTGTACTCGGTCACCGATCCGAGGAACGCCGACGGATATCCAGCGCGAAGCGCATGCAGTCCGTCGGTCGCGTTGCGCAGCCGCAGGTTGGGAAACAGGAAGATGTCCAGCTCCGCCGCGACCGTGTCGACCAGGTCGAGCCCTTCGCGCGGGTAGTCGAACATCTTCAGCATGCCCTCGCCACGCGGCGCCGTCAGGTGCGGCGATCCGACGGTGTCCACGCACAGCACGAAGGTGTCGCGCTGGGGAAGCGAGGGGAAGTGGCGCTTCGCAAACGCCTTCATGCCCTCCATGAACGACTCCTCCGAGCCGGTCGAGACGAGCATCACGCGCAGGTTCTCTGCGGGCCGCTCGGCGAGCGCGCGCGCCAGCGCCATCAGGGTGACCGCACCGGTGATGTTGTCGTTGGCGCCGGGGACAACCCCGCGCGAGCCGATCTCGGCGAAAGTGAACACCGAACCGACCGACAGCACCGTGCCGAGTCGGCGCAGTGTGGTGCTGCCCGCGGCCGAGCCGAGCGCGGCCAGCGCCGGGCCGGCGAACACCGGCCACATCACCGCCGGGCTCGTGTCCTGGGACTCGATCAGCTGCGGGAAGCGTCGCCAGACGAACTCCGGTATCCCGGGATGGAAGATCAGGCCGGAGCGCGCCGCGTCGTGGTGTGAGACCAGCACCACCGTGCGCTGGGCATCGGCCGGACCGACCTCCGCGACCACGTTGTAGGTCGGGCGTTTCGGCAATAGCTTTCGGAAGTGAAGCTCGCCGCCGGTGAGGTCATCCCACAGTGCAGCCGACACGGCGGCGCCGAGCGTCGCGCCCGCCAGTCGATGGCGCCGTCCCAGCAGGCCGGCGAGCGCGCCCGCGCCGCTCAGCAGCGCGAGCGGAACCCAGTAGTGGCCATGCGCTTGCTCGACTTCGATCCGCACGCGGGCGCCCGCCGAGTCGAGATCGGCGGCGATCAGCTCGGCGGCCCGGCGCTCGCCCTCCGATGCCGACGGGCGGTGGATCGACGACAGTTCGACAACGCGCTCGCGTAGCCACGCCCGGTCCACGGGCAGTCCTGGGTTGATGGAGGTCGGGTTCAGCGTCACGGGCTCAATTTATAGACTTCTGGACCTCATGGAGCCCGTGGAGGACTGCATCTTCTGCATGGTGGTCGCCGGCGAGATACCCGGCGAGGTGATCGACTCCGACGAGCGCACGATCACGGTGCTCGACATCAACCCGGCCACCAAAGGCCACGCCGTCGTGATCCCGCGCGAGCACGCCAAGGATCTGTTCGAGCTCCCCGACGAGGACCTGCTCGCGACTATGCATGCCGCGCGCCGCGTGGCGCAACAGATGAGGCGCACGATCGCACCGGACGGGTTCAACCTGCTCAACAACGTCGGGCGCGCCGCCTGGCAGTCGATCTTCCACTTTCACGTGCACGTCGTGCCGCGCTACCACGACGATCCGCTCCAGCTCCCGTGGCATCCACGGGCCGCCGATCCCGGCGAGCTGGCGGCCGTCGCGGCCGAGTTGCGCGGCGACACCATGTGAGTGCGGCGGCCGTAGGCCGACGCTCCAGCATGAGGGGGGATCGAAGGGGGCGGTAGCCCCCTCGTTGTTCGACGTGAAGGGTGAACGGGGTCGAGGGGGACGAAGTCCCCCCGTTGTTCTCGAACCAGCAACAGAGGCCCGACGCCCGCGACTGCTAACTTTCCGCTCCAGATGGGCAAGGAAGAGAAGATCGAGATGGAGGGCGAGATCGTGGAGGCGCTGCCCAACACGATGTTTCGCGTCAAGCTCGACAACGAGCATATGGTGCTGGGGCACATCTCCGGCAAGATGCGGCGCCATTACATCCGCATCCTGCCCGGCGACCGCGTCAAGATCGAACTGTCGCCCTACGACCTCGACCGCGGCCGGATCACGTACCGGTACAAGTAAATCCCTGATCGCGGCAGGGACGCCTAAACCGCCGCCTGCTGCGCGATCGGCGGCAGGGCGTCCACGAACTCACGCGAGTTCGTTCGCTCGAACGCCTCGGCGACGTCGAGCAGGCGCTCGTCCTCGCCCCAGGGGCCGACCAGGTGCAGTCCGATCGGCAGTCGCGCCGACGTGAAGCCACACGGCGTCGAGAGTGCCGGTACTCCGGTCAGGTTCGCGATGCCGCCCATCGCGACGTTGGCGAAGTCGGCCGGGTACGTTCCCTTGGGCAGCTCGACCGTCGGGTTGTCGATCGGCGGTGCCGCGGCCGGCGTGGTCGGCCACGCCAGCAGGTCGAAGTTCTCGAACGCTCGCGCCAGCTCGCGCCGCAATCCGTGCCGTACCCGCTGCGCGCGCGCCAGCGCCGGCGCCGGCAGGAGCATCGGAAACTTGGTCAGCCCGCGCCCGACAGGCGAGAGGTCGGGCTGAATCTCGGCGAACAGCTCCGGCTTCTGCGCGGGACTGGTATCGAGCGCGAGCAGCAGCACGGTCGCGATGCGGGCGAACTGGGCGCCGCCGATCTCGACTTCACCGATCTCCAGACCCGCGTCGTCGAGCGCGGCGAGCGCCTGCTCGCATGCGGACTCGACCTCTGGGTCGATGTTCTTCCAGAACCTTCGCGGCACTCCTATCCGCATCCCCTCGATGCGTCGCTCGGATAGAGGTGTGCCGAGCATCGCCGAGGCCAGCAGGCGCGCGTCCGCGGCGTCGCGGCAGATCGGGCCGGATACACCGAGTGTCGCCGTTTCGTGCGTGCAGCCGGCCTCCGGCATGCGTCCCCAGGTCGATTTCAAGCCGGTGACGCCGCAGTAGGAGGCGGGGTAGCGAATCGACCCGCCACCATCGTGACCGACTGCGCCGGCCACCATTCGTGCGCCAACCGCCGACCCCGACCCGCCCGACGAGCCTCCGCCGCAGTGTGTCGGATCCCAGGGCGTGCCCACCGGACCGTAGATCGATTGGTGCCCGGTTGAGCCCATGCCCAGCTCGTGCATGTTGGTGATGCCGACGATCGCGGCACCCGCGTCGCGCAGCCGCCGGTAGATCGCCGACTCCCCGGGACCGACTCCGTACAAGTTGCGTGCAGCGCCGTCGCGTGGCGCGCGCCACGGAAGCGCGTACATGTCTTTCAGTACGACGGGCACGCCGTGCAGCGGACCCTCGGGAGCTTCCGTCAGCATTTGTGCCGCCTCGTTGGCCGACACATCGACGATCGCGTTCAGCGCCGGGTTGCGTTCCTCGATGCGCGCGAGTGTCGCCTCGAGTAACTCGGTCGCGTCCAACTCGCCCGAAGCGATCGCTCGCGCCTGCTCGCGCAGCGAGGCGTCCTGGGGGTGAGGGCTCAACCCGCCGCGCTCTGATTCGATGTCTCGCCGGCCGGCTCGGGCGCACGGCCGAAGTCGGCGGCCCGTTCGGGAACGATCGCGCTCAGGTCGGCGGCCATCAACGCGTCGAGCTCCGGCCCGTACACCCGGTCGACCGTCGCAATCACGGCCAGATCGACATCATCGACGTCGATCCCGTGTTGCGCGAGTGCCGCTCGCGCCGCCGTTTGGAACTGTTCCTGCTCCTCCATCGTCGGCTGGAACTCTATCGGGATAGGCCCTAGATCGTGCTGCGGACCGCAATCCAGCGCGCACGAGAGGATCGACTGCGACCGGCCTCGAATCCCAACCTGTATCGTCATCGCGTCCAGTCGTGTTTTTCGGCTGCGGAACTCCTGCGGGGGATACGTGTTCCAGTTCCTGATGACATCGAAGACCGTGAAGATTGCGGCCGCAATGGTCGGCGCCGCCGTGCTCGCCGCGAGCGCAGTGGCGGCTGATCGAGGCAACGATCACCGAGCCGCCGGCGCCAAGTCGATCATTCTCGGCAAGACCAAGAACTATCCCGACCCGGCCTGCGCGAACTCGCGCACCTGCCAGGTCGTCGCTCGCGTGACTGGCGTGCAGATGGCGGCCGACGGCGTCCGTCGTCCGTTTCAGGTTCCAGAGGACGGACAGCTCGTTTCCTTCTGGCTGCAACTTCCGAAGCTGACCGAGTCGCAGGTCAAGTCCTTCAACAAGCTGTTCGGCGGCGAGCCGGAGGCGCGGGTGGCCGTGCTGCGTCATGGAGTTCGCACTCGCTACCGCCTCGTCAGGCAGAGCGAGAGTTTCCCACTCAAGGACGAGCTGGGCAGCAAGGGCCGTGTCACTTTCCGGCTCTCGCAACCGCTCGAGGTCAAGAAGGGAGACTTCATCGGCGTGAGCGCGGTGACCTGGTTGCCGTCGTTTGCGGTCGGCCTCAGGGCCGCCGGCAACTTCTGGCTGGCGAGTCGTCCGAAGTCGCGCTGCGAGACGCCCTCGAGCCGCAACATGAAGCGCTTCGAGCGCTACTACAAGCGCAACGACGCACAACTCCAGACCAGTACGGCAAAGCCCTACGAGTGCACGTATCAGACTGCGCGCTTGATCTATTGGGCGCGGATCGTGCCCGGTGAGCCGGAGCCGCCAGGCTCGGACACTCCGGCTGCATAGAACGCGCGGACCAGGTCGTCAGCAGGCGCCGGGGTTGTCGCGGCAGAACTGCTCGAAGCGGTCGGCCGGAGTTCCCTGCGGCGGCGGCTGGTCGTTCTGCTGTGTGTCCTGCGGAGCCTCGGCACCGCCGCCACCGTCGGATCCAGAGTTGTCGCTCGACCCGTCGTCGGTCGTGCCGCTGCCGCCGGTGTCGGTGCTCGTATCGCTGCTGTCGGTCTTGGTCTTCGTCTTCGTCTTCGTCTTCACCTTGCCGGTCGAGGTCGCGCCGGCAGAGCCCGAAGGAGTCTGAAGCGCCGGGACGCTGGTCGTGTCGGAGGAGCTGGAGTCGCTGCCACCGCCGGCGATCACCGCACCCGCCACGACTCCCGTGACGACCGCCGCTATCGCTATTACCGCAAACTTACGCATTTATCGGGTACCTCTCAGTTGTGGGCCGGCGGCGCCGGCAGCGCGGGCAGCGACCTGCGACACACGGAGCACTCGCTCAGATCGCGCTCGACAAGCTCGGAGCAGTGGGGGCAGATGCGCATGTTCTCGGGCGACCGCGCAAGCCTGGAAGGCGACTCGGCGGAAGGGAGCAGCTTGGAGACGACCTCCAACTGCTCGCCGGTCGCGTGGTCGTAGAAGCCGACATCATCGGCGGGCGGCGAGCCCTCGACGTCGATCACCGCTTCGCGCCCGGACGCGGGTGCTCGCATCCTGTATCTGTCGGGTGCGCTCATCGCGGCAACGATAGCAAGCGGCCCTTCCGGGCCCGCCGGGCTCGGCGCTCGTGCCGCCGCTCGCTTTAGACTCGCAAGCCGTGCGCCTGCTGATCTTTCACGGCTATCTGCTACGCGGAACCGGATCCAACGTCTATAACGCCGAGCTCGCCGAGGAGCTCGCGCGGCAGGGGCACGACGTGCACCTCCTCTGCCAGGAACGCGACGCGGCCGATCTGGGGTTCGTGGACTCGATCGGTGACTGGGACTCGGGCGAGCTGATGATGAGCGACGTGCGCCGCCCGCCCCACGCGGGGCGATGCACCGTGTATCGGCCCGACATCGGCGGTCTGCTGCCGGTCTACGTCTATGACGACTACGAGGGTTTCGAGGTCAAGACCTTCGACCAGTTGACCGAGTCCGAATTGGATCGCTACCTGGACGCGAACGTCGAGGCTGTGCGCGAGGTGGCCCAGCTCGCGGAGATCGAGGGGGCGCTGGCCAACCATCTCGTCATGGGCCCCGTGATCTTCGCACGGGCACTGGGCGATACTCCCTACGCCGCAAAGATCCACGGGTCTGCGCTCGAGTACACGGTCAAACCGCACTACGACCGATTCGCCGGATTGGCGCGTGAGGGCCTGGCGAGCGCCCGCGCGGTGCTGGTCGGCTCACGACACACGGCCGAAAGCCTTTGGGCGACGATGCCGCTCGAAGGCCTGCGCGAGCGCACGTTCCTCGGGCCGCCCGGAGTCGACACGCACACCTTCTCGGCTCTCTCGCCGGGCGACGCTGACCGCGCCTTCGATGCGCTGATTCGCTGGCTCGAGGCAGCCGAGCGCACCGGCTTCGACGCGCAGGCGGCGGAGCAGATCGATCGCCTCTGCTCGCCGATGCGCGGCGAGCCGCCGACCGTCGAGGAGCTGAACGAGGTGCGCGCCGGTTACGACCCGAGGGGAATCGATGTCGCGGCACCCGACCGTCTGGCGCAGATCGATCCGAAGGCGCCGCTCGTTTGCTACGTCGGCAAGCTGATCGTCTCGAAGGGGGTTGACTTGATGCTGGCCGCTTGGCCGCAGGTCCTGGCACGGCATCCGCGCGCGAGGCTCGTGATCGTCGGCTTCGGTACCTATCGGGAGGGCCTCGAGCTGCTGCTGCGCGGGCTCGAGCGCGACGACGAGCGATTGCTTCTGCACGTCTGCCGCGCGGGCCGCGAGCTGGAGGGCGGCCCGCGTGACCAACTGACCTATCTGCGCAGCTTCCTTGAGTCGCTGAGCGGACGCCACGAGCGCTATTTCGGAGCGGCACGCAAGATACGCGAGTCGGTCGTTTTCACCGGCCGCCTCGAGCATGGCGAGCTGGGGCGGCTGCTTCCGTCGGCGGACGCCGTCGTCGTACCGAGCATGTTCCCGGAGGCGTTCGGCATGGTCGCCGCCGAGGGGGCGGCCTGCGGAGCGCTGCCGATCTGCGCCAACCATTCGGGACTCGCGGAGGTGGCGTCGATCCTGGGTGAGCGGCTCGCGCTCAAGGTTCGTGAGCTGCTCACGTTCGACCGCGGGATGCAGGGGGTGGACGGTCTCGCCGACACGCTCGACGCATGGCTCGACATGGACGAACGCACGCGAGATGCGACTCGCGCGGCGCTCGCCGAGGTCGCGCACCAGCGCTTCGGATGGGACTCGGTGGCGAGCACCGTGGTCGAGGCGGCGCGCGGGCGTGTCACGCGGCTCGAGCCGATCGAGGGGACGGTTCCCTTCGCGCCGCCGGTGGGTGGCGAGTGAAACATGCGGAAAATGGGCAATCTGCCTGCTTGCCTGGGGCGTCGTCCTGCTAGGCTCAAAGTTCTTGCATCAATAGTCACTATGTCTGCGACCAGGGGAGAGTCGATGGAAGTCCGGGAAGGTATGTCCACCGTGCTGCTGACGATCGGTCCAGGGCACACACTGCGTGAGGCAGCACGCTTGATGGCGGAGCGCAACGTGGGCGCCGCGGTCGTTATCGACCCCGACGCGCCCGGGCCAGGCATCGTCACCGAGCGCGACATTCTGCGCGCGGTCGGCGAGGACCGCGACCAGGAGCTGGTTCGCGACCACATGAGCGACGGCGTGATCCTCGCGTCGCCGGACTGGAGCCTGGAGCGCGCCGCCGAGACGATGACCGAGCACAACTTCCGTCACCTGCTGGTCGTCAACGGCGGCGATCTCGTCGGCGTGCTGTCGATGCGCGACATCGTGCGCTGCTGGACCGGCGCAGAGGTGGCGGGCTAGCGGCTGGCCCCGCTCAGGTCTTCAGCTTGCCCTTCAGCTTGACGTTCTCGAACGTCTCGGCGCAGCCGGTTATGTGGACCTTTGTCTCCCCCGAAATCTTCGTCGCCTTGCCACGCTTCGACTTCGTCACCTTGATCTCGTGGTCGGCGGTGAACTGGCCAGCAGCGCCAATCGGCTTGACGCACGTGTATGGGTCGGGGCCCTCGGTGCCCTGGTAGACCCCGGACGCGGTCTTTTGCAGGGTCGACTTGACGTGCCTGGTGCCCGAGGCCCGGTCGAGCGCTACGGTGGCACAGGCACCTGAAGCGCATGTGGACTTGAACTTATAGGTGTCCGTCGTCTTCGCCGGTAGCGGAATGCTGTAGTCGTCGCCTGTAATCGTCGCGGTCACTTTGAACGAACCGTTGAGCCGCGGCCCGCTGCCTGCCTCACCCGTGCCCGCTACCGTAAGCAGCAGCGCGGTTCCAGAAATCGCAAGCATTACCTTTCGCATCGTGGCCCTCCTTCGAGCTGGCCTCACCGTGTGCCGAGAGCGCCGATACTAACTGACCTGAAGCCGTTCGCTCAGCGTCAGCGCTGGTCGCTCGGCAGCTTGGCGATCTCGCCGCGCACCGTGCGCACCCAGCGAACGATCGCGATCAGCGTGACCAGCACGCCGAACGCAACGATCCACCACGAAACGATCAGGCCGACCAGCGACACGGTGATCCCGGCCGCCGTCGCCAGCGGCAGCAGGGTCGGCCCGGGGAGATGGATCTCCTCGCGCTGGCCGCCGTTCTGCGACTCGCTCGGCGTGCTCATCAACTCAAGTACAGCGTCGCGGCCAGGAAGGTGAGGCCGAAGAAGCCGAGCGCGATGCCGCCGACGACCAAGCCGGTGATCATGTTCTTGCGTGCTATGCGGCGGTCCATGAGGTGGCGGATCCTACCTCAGGCTCGGCGTCCTCAAAGGCCGATCACGCTGTCCGCAGCCATCGCACAGAACAGCAGCGCGAGGTACGCGAGCGAGTAGTGGAACAGAATCGACGCCGAGCGGCGGTCGGCACGTCGGTTGAGGCGGAAGCACAGCCCTAGGAAGAGGGCGTTGAGCAGTAGCGCCGCCACCGCGTAAATTGCGCCCATCAGGCCGAGCGCCACGGGCAGCAGGCTGATTCCCACCGTCAGCCACCCGTACGCGAGGATCTGGCGGCGGGTCTCGCGCTCTCCGTCGACGACCGGCATCATCGGAATGCCGGCGCGCGCGTAGTCGTCGCGCATCAGCAGCGCGAGCGCCCAGAAGTGCGGCGGCGTCCAGTAGAAGACGATCGCGAACAGGATCAGCGCCTCCGGCACCAACTGCCCGGTCACCGCCGCCCAGCCGACCAGCGGCGGAATCGCACCGGCGGCGCCGCCGATCACGATGTTCTGCGACGTGCGCGGCTTCAGCCACATGGTGTAAACGAGCACGTAGCCAAGCAGACCCGTCATTGCCAGCACGGCCGAAAGCATGTTCACGGTCAGCGCGAACAGCGCGAACGAGCAGGCTCCCAGGACGATGCCGAAGGCGAGCGCCGACCGCTTCGACACCCGCCCGGAGGGCAGGGGCCGCCGCGCGGTTCGCCCCATACAGCCATCGATCTCGCGCTCGAGCGAATGGTTGATCGCCCCCGCGCCACCTGCCGCCAGGTAGCCGCCCAGCATCGTCAGCACGATCGTCGCGAAGGCCGGGCTGGGATCGGCAACGAACATCGCACACACAGTTGTCACGAGCAGCAGCGAGATCACGCGTGGCTTGGTGAGCGCAACGTAGTCCGCGGTCAGATCGCGAAGTTTGTACAGCCACGCGTGCGTGGCCGCGGGGCGACGTGCGCGTGCGCCGGCTTCCATCAGGCCGGCACCGCCTCGGCCGGCCGGTCGCGGCGCTTTGCAGCCGCGGGCTCGGGAAGTTGCAGCCCGAAAGCGTTGGCACAGAACATCACGAGCGCCGACCACAGCAGCGTGCCTGCGGTCAGGTGCACCACGATCAGCCACTCCTGCTCGCCGAGCCACACGTTGAGCGCACCGAGCAGAACCTGTAAGAGCAGTACGCCGACGACGGTAGTGACCCAGCGTGTTAGCGCTCTGCTCGACTCCGGCTCCATGCGACTGCGCTGGCGCAGAACCAGTACCAGAAGGGCCACGATCAGCAGCACCGACATGTACATGAACACGCGGTGGGTGAGGTGAATGTCAACGGCCTTGCTTTCGCCGAACGGGAGGAACGCGTCATTGCACGCCGGGAACTGCTTTCCGCAAGCCATGTGGGCGTCGAGCGCTTCGCTGCGCGCCTGCTTCGGATCGCTCCCGCGCAGGTCGTGGGAGGCCATGTAGCCGCCCGCGACGATCGTCGCGAGCACGGCTGCGAGTGCCAGCACCGAAACGATTCTGAGCGGCGCCGCGGCTCGTAAGCGCTCGCTGCGTCCGCCATTGCAGGCCTGGCTCGCAAGACGGCTCAGCACCAGCAACAGCGCCAGCGTCAGCATGGCGACTCCCAGATGCGCCGCGACGAGCGCGGGCGTGAGCCCGTGCTCGACGGTCAGCGCGCCGAGCACCGCCTGCCCGAGCAACATCGCGAGCGCCACGCCGGCAACTCGCAATATCCACGGCCGGCTGCGGAAGTACAGCACCGACATCACGACCAGCGATACCAGCAGCACCGTCGTGATGCCGGCCAGCGCCCGATGCCCGTACTCGACCAGCATGTTCGTGTCGACGCCCGGGATCAGCCGTCCTCCACACAGCGGCCAGCCATCGGTCCCGCTGCCGGCCGGACCGCAGCCGAGGCCGGAGTCACTGATGCGCACCACGCCGCCGACGATCATCAGCACGAACGTCAGGGCGGTGGTCGCGTAAGCGAGGTTGCGAAAAAGCCTTGGAATTGTCATGACCGTCCTAGGGAACCGGCTCTTTCACGGGTGGTGGCGTCGCGTCGATTTCGGCCTCGAGCTGGCGCGCCCGCCGGCGGAAGTCCTTCATCGGTTCGGCGCTGCGCACGATCGGGATGACGTCGAAGTTGTGCTGCGGTGGAGGCGAGGTCGTGAACCACTCCAGTGTGTTGGCACGCCAAGGGTCGGGACCGGCCTTGCGTCCGTTGCGCAGGCTCCAGATCGCGTTCACCACCGTGATCAGCGTCGATAGCCCGAGCAGGAACGATCCGATCGTCGATGCGAGGTTGTAATCGTGCAGTCCCGAGCTGGCCGAATACTCGACGACTCGCCGCGGCATGCCCGACAAGCCTGCCGAGTACAGCGGGATGAAGGTGACGTTGAAGCCGACCAGCATCGTCCAGAACGACACCTTGCCCCACGTATCCGACATGAAGCGGCCGGTCATCTTCGGGAACCAGTAGTAGAAAGCGCCCACGATCGCGAAGAAGATGCCGCCGAACAGGACGTGGTGCATGTGTGCGACGACGAAATAGGTGTCGGTGAGCTGCCAGTCGAGCGGGAAGACGGCGAGCATCACGCCGGTGGCGCCGCCGACCACGAACTGAGCGATCATGCCGACGCAGAACAGCAGCGGGATCGTGAATTCGATGTTCCCGCGCCACAATGTCGCGAGCCAGTTGAAGATCTTGATCCCGGTTGGGATCGCTATCAGCAGCGAGGCGATCATGAAGTAACCGAGCACGCCGATCCCGATCGGCGTCGAGAACATGTGGTGCGCCCAGACGAGCACGCTCAGGAACGCGATCGCGCCGATCGAAGTCACCATCGCCTTGTAGCCGAAGATCGGTTTGCGCGCGAACACGGGGATGATCTCGCTGACCATGCCGAATCCGGGCAGGGCCATGATGTAGACCTCCGGGTGGCCCATGAACCAGAACAGGTGCTGCCACAGCAATGCAGAGCCGCCGGCGTCCGCGTTGAAGAACGTGCCGTTGAAGTTGCGGTCGATCAGCAGCATCGCGAGCGTTGCCGTGAACGACGCGATGACGATCACGATCAGGTACGAGTAGACCAGGATCGTCCAGCAGAACAGCGGCAGCCGGCTCCAGCTCATCCCCGGTGCACGCATGTTGTGGATCGTGGCTATGAAGTTGATCGAGCCGAGGATCGATGACAGCCCGACGAGGTGCAAGGCAAGGATCCAAGCGTCGATGCCGTGACTGGGGAGGAATGTGTCACTGGAGAGTGGCGCGTACGACGTCCAGCCCGCTTCGGGAACCGTGAAAAACAGGGTCGCGTAGAGGACGACTCCGCCCGCAACGAGCAGCCACCAGGACAGCATGTTGAGGCGGGGAAAGGCCATGTCCCGCGCGCCGATCATCAGCGGCACCATGTAGTTGCCGAAGGCAGCAGCGATCGGAACCACGACCATGAACACCATCGTCGTGCCGTGCAGCGTGAAGAGCTGGTTGTAGGTGGTGGGGTCGAGGAAGGTGTTGTCCGGCGCGCCGAGCTGAATCCGCATCAACAGAGCCTCGACACCGCCTACGAGGAAGAAGAACGCGCACGTGAACAGGTACAGGATGCCGATCTTCTTGTGATCGGTCGTGGTCACCCACTCGATCCACTTTGGGCGGCGGCGGGGGAACCCGTCCGTGAGGATCTCAGGTCGGCGGCGTAGACGCGCTACATATTCTGGTGTCGCCATCGCTACGCCGCCTCGCCTTTCCTAGACGTCTTCCTTCGCGAACTGCTTGCTCTGCCGCTGCTGCTCGGTTCTGGCCTGGTCGATGTCGCTCTTGAGCTGCTCCAGCCACTGCCTGTACTGGTCGGGCTCGACCACCTGCACTCGCGCCGTCATGAACGCGTGATTGGCGCCGCACAGCTCGGCGCACTGGCCGCTGAACGATCCCGTCTCGGTCGCTTTGAACCAGGTCTCGTTGTCGAGCCCGGGAAGCGCGTCGAACTTGCCGCCAAGTTTCGGGATCCACCAGCTATGCGCGACGTCGGTCGTGCTGATCTTCAGCACCACGGTCTCGTCTTTGGGCACGACCATGTCGTGGAACGAAACTGCCCCGTTCGGGTACTCGAAGCGCCATATGAACTGCTGACCGCTGACGTCGATCTCGAGGGCGTTGCCCCCGGGCGGTGGCGGCTGTCCAACGGACGCTAGCTGGCCGCGCGCCTGCGCCACCTCGTCCGGCCCCGATGCCGCCGGGTTCTTGATGTCGGGCAGCATCACCAGCACGATCGCGATGATCGCGATCACGATCACCACCGGCGCGATCGTCCAGCCCAGCTCCAAAGCGCTGTTGCCGCGGATCTGGGCCGCCTCGCGGTCGCGTCCGCCGCGGAACCGGAACAGTGAGTAGAAGAGGATTGCCCAGACGATCGCGACCACGATCGCTGCCATCGCCAGCATGATCTTGAACAACGCGTCCGTGTCCTGGGCGTTCTGGGTGGGGCCTGCCTCGGGCGAGATCGCGTCGGCGCCGGCGACCGAGGCGAACACCAGCGACAGCGCCAGGGCTGAGACGGCGGACAGCGCGAGCGCCGCGAGCGCACGCGCGGTCGAGCCGGAGTTCTTTCGAGGGCGCATCGGCGGCGGGATTCTATAGGCCTGGCGGGCGTTGAGAGGCTACGGCACCGGGCGTCCTGTCGGCGTTCACTCGCCCTTGAACTGAGGCTCGCGCTTCTGTACGAAGGCAGTCACGCCCTCCAAGAAATCGGCGCTGCCGGACATCTCACTCTGGATCTCAGCCTCGAGGTCGAGCTGCTCGTCCATCAGCTTCAGGATGCTGTTGTTGAGCGCGCGCTTGGCCTGTCCGTAGGCGCGCGTCGGACCGGCCGCGAGCCGCTTCGCCAGAGCGCCCGCCTCGTCCATCAAGGACGCGTCCGGGACGACCCGATTGATCAGTCCCCAGTCGAGCGCCTGCGGCGCCGGCACGGTGTCGCCCAGCAAAGCCATCTCGAGCGAGCGCGCCTTGCCGAGCGCGGCCGGCACGAGAAGCGTCGAGCCACCGTCGGGGACCAGGCCGATCTTGACGAATGCCAGCCCGAAGTAGGACGACTCGGCGGCCCAGATCAAGTCGCAAGCAAGCGCCAGCGAGCAGCCAATCCCTACTGCCGGGCCATTCACCGCTGCGACGACAGGCTTGGGCAACTCGCGGATTCCCTTGATGATCGGGTGGTAGCGCTCGCGAAGCAGATCGCCCACGTCGGGCGCCGGCTCTCCCGATGCGCCACGCTCGATCATCTCCTTGAGGTCGGCACCGGACGAGAAGCCGCGGCCTGCGCCGGTGATCAACACGGCGCGCACCGAAGGGTCGGCGGCGTCGCCGAGAATCGCTTCACGCAGCTCGTTGCCGAACTGCTCGTTCCAGGCGTTGAGACGGTCGGGTCGGTTGAGCGTGATCGTGGCGACCCCGCCGTCTGTGGCAAACTCGATCGTCTGGTAGGTGGCGGTGGGCATCGGCTACCTCCCGTGTCGGATGTCTGGAGCTCGACGCTCCGCGACGGGCATTGTTCCAGCATCGCGATCGCGCTGCGCGTAGCCGGCCCGTTCGGCGGATTCAGGCCTGACGACGAAGGTGCGGAGCTATGCTTGCCTCACTGTCATCGTCCGGAGATACCGGGCGGTGGTGTCCGACCGACCCGGTTGGTT
>JBBDJG010000016.1:12661-26050 GCA_040880005.1 Solirubrobacterales bacterium | reverse complement strand
AGTGGTGATCCGAAACCGTCATTTCCGGTCAAACGTTATGGGATAGGCCACTAGCTCTCGCAGGAAGTAGATCAGACCCTGGTTCAGCACGTCGGCACGCTCCCACTGGAGGAAGTGCCCCGCGCGAGGCACCACGAAGGGGCCGATCAGCTCGCTGAACACGACCTCGCAACGCTCGGCGAAGTCGGGCCAAACGACGTGATCCGCCGGCCCATACAGCGCCAACGTGGGAGTTGGGTTGCGCTCGAAGAAGCGCGGCACCTCGGACGGCTCGCGCGTTCCCATCGCAACCTCGTACAGGCCGAAGCTTGCACGCAGCTTGGCCTCGTCCGCAGCAAACGGTTCGGTCATGAAGTCGATCTGCTGACGCGTGAAGCTGCCCGGAACGCCCCAAAGACGGGGGCCGTAAAACTGCTCTATGTAGCGCCGGCGCCGTTCGACTGAATCGAGCTCGCCGGCGAGCACATCGGCCTCGCGACCCTGGCGCACGAAGTAGTCGGCGGTCGCACGCCGCTCGCGGCGAGGCGGCGGCTCCAGCCCAGCGGCCCTGTACTCGTCCTTCAACAGCGGCAATACGGTGTTGAAGATGCACTGGCGCTCGACGAAGCCCTCGAAGCGCAGGCCCAGCTCCTGCAGCACGACGCCGCCCCAGTCGCCTCCCGCGCCAGCGCATCGATCGTGTCCGAGCACGTCGCGAACCAGCATGTGCACGTCGCTCGCGACGGCGACTTGATCGTAGAAGCCGTCCGGGGCCAGCCCGGAGTCGCCGAACCCGCGCAGGTCGGGCACGATCACCTCGAAGCCGGCCCGCGCCAACGGTTCGATGTTGCGCCACCAGATCCGCTTCGTCTCCGGCCAGCCGTGCAGCAACACGAGCGGGTACCCGCCAACGCCCTCGTGAACGTAGGCTAGCTCGAGCCCGTTGCCGAGCCGGGCGCACTTCGTCTCGAAGAGACCCGCGTCGACTTCGCGAGACCGGGTGTCGGTCTTTATCATGCAGCGGCGATACTAGCCCGTCGCCGGAGCGCCTTCGCGGCGCTTGGCTCGCAGCGAGTCCAGCACTTCCTTGCGACCCTTTGAGGCCAATGGCTCGTACATCTCCTTGACTCGCGCAAAGACCTCCTCGGCAGCTCGCTGGGACTGCTGCTTGGACGGATGCTCGACGACGGGGAAGCTGATCGGCTCACCGAACTGCACCGTCACCTTGGGGATGCGCAGCCTGCGCCGCGTGTCGCGAACGTGTTGCGACCCCTCGATCACAGCCGGCACGACCGGTGCTCCGGATTCGAGCGCCAGACGGCCGACTCCGGGCTTGGGAGTTCCCAGCTCTTTCGTGCGTGAGCGCCCGCCCTCGGCGTACATCAGCACGAGGCCGCCGCGGTCGAGGATCGTGTGGGCGGTGATGAACGCCTGCTCGTCGTGGTGGCCTCTCCGCACCGGAAATGTGCCGCCGTGAGAGATGATCCAGGTCGTCACCGCCGGGCCAAAGAGCTGCGACTTGGCCATGAACTGGACTTCGCGCGGCATCATCACCGCGGCCAGGAAATGATCGAAGTTGCTGAAGTGGTTGGGCGTGAGGATCACCGGTCCACGCGCGGGAATGTTCTCCAGGCCGATCGCCCGGTAACGAAAAAGGGTGAGCAGCGGCCCCGTGAGCACGACCCGCACGATCCGGTAAATCGGGCCCGCGGTCCCCTTGCGGACCCGCTCGTGAAACTGGTCGAAGTACTCCGAGGGGCGCTCGTCGATGTACTTCTGGGCCTTCATGAGGGCTAGGTACACCTATCGCAGGGGGCGGTTACATGCGCCCGATCGGTCGCGCGAAGCGCTACCTGGCCCATCCCCGAGAGCGTTCGACCGCCCGCCGCCAGTCACCCAGCAGCGAGGCGCGCTGATCGTCGCCGATGGTCGGCTCGTAGCGCTGCGCCTCGTGCCAGCCGGCCCCGACATCGTCGCGCGTCCAGGCGCCGATGCCCAGCCCGGCCAACAGCGCCGCCCCCAGGGCGGTCGTCTGGCTGACCTCGGGAACCACGACCGGCCGGCCGAGCACGTCCGCCTGGAACTGCATCAGCCAGCCGTTTGCGACGGCCCCGCCGTCGACCCGCAGCTCTTCCAGCCGCTCATCGGACGTGCGCTCCATCGCTTCGACCGCATCGACCGTCTGGTAGGCGATCGACTCGAGCGTCGCCCGCGCGAGGTGTGCCCGCCCCGTTCCCCGCGTCAGCCCGACGATCGTGCCGCGCGCGTAGGGGTCCCAGTACGGCGAGCCGAGCCCGGTCAGCGCGGGCACGAAATACACGTCGTCGTTCGAGTCGAGTGAGGCCGCCAGCGCCTCGGTCTCATCGGCGGATTCGATGATGCCGAGGCCGTCGCGCAGCCACTGGACCGCGGAGCCGGTCACGAACATGCTCGCTTCGAGCGCGTAGTCGAGTTGGTCGCCGATCTTCCAGGCGATCGTCGTGACCAGCCCGGGACTGGCGGGCGCCGCACGCCCACCCGTGTTGAGCAGCACGAAGCTGCCCGTGCCGTAGGTGTTCTTGCCGAGACCCCGCCGATGGCACGCCTGCCCGAACAGTGCCGCCTGCTGGTCGCCTGCAATGCCGGCGAGCGGCGCACGCAAGCCGTGCAGGCGGTCGGGCATGACTTCAGCCACAACGCCCGACGAGGAAACGACCTCCGGCAGCGCAGCCTCGGGCACCCCCAGCAGCTCGCACAGCTCTCGATCCCATCGCAGGGCATGGATGTCGAACAGCATCGTGCGCGACGCATTGGAGGCGTCCGTCACCGCTCGCCCGGTCAGTTTGAACGCGAGCCAGGCATCGATCGTGCCGCAGCAGACCTCGCCCTTGGACGCACGTGCGTCTAACCCCTCGACGTTTCCGAGCAGCCATTCGATCTTGGTGCCGGAGAAGTAAGCGTCGATCACCAACCCGGTGCGTTCCCGCACCAGATCCTCGGCCCCCTGCGCCTTCAGCTCGTCGCAGCGCTCGGCCGTGCGGCGATCCTGCCAAACGATCGCGTTGTGCAGCGGCTCCCCGGTGGCGCGATCCCAAACCACGACCGTCTCGCGCTGATTCGTCAAACCGACCGCACGGATCGCCGAGGCATCGAGCTTCGCGTCGGCCAGCGCCTCGCCCGCCACCTCGACGGTCGCCTGCCAGATCTCGTCGGCATCGTGCTCGACCCATCCGGGTCGGGGAAAATGCTGAACGAACTCGCGATAGCCGCTGCCCGCGATTCGCCCCTGCTCGTCGAATACGTAGCAGTGCGTTCCCGTCGTGCCCTCGTCGATCGAGAGAATCATCAGCGGGAAGCTACCGGCTCCTGCGCAGCTTGCGCGAGAGATAGACGCGGACGAAGTCCCGGAGCTGTTTTCCCCGATGCAGGAAGCCGCCGGGCGTTCGGCCGGTGGACCGATGCTCCAGCTCCAGCTCCAGCTCGCACAGCTCGTGCCCGGCTCGCAACGCATCGACGGTCATGCCGACCTCCATGCCGAAGCCGGGCGCGAACGGCAGCGTTTCCTGGAGCACGGTGGCAGTCATCGCCCGCTGTCCGGAGATCGGCGCGCCGGTTTCGCGGCCCGTCAGGTTGCGAATCGCCCAGCGCGCGAACCCGACCGCCAGCCCGAACCCTCCTCCTTGCCGCCTCGAGAACGCCGCCACGGCAAGATCGCAGCGATCGCTCTCGACGGCGTCCACGAGCGTCGCGAGAGCACCCGCCGATGAGCCGAGGTCGCCATCGCAAAACAGGAACGTGGGTGGATCCGCTCGGCGCGCGACTTCCAGCACGGACAGCGCCGCCGCGCTGGCTGCGCCTCCCTTTCCATGGGGCCGGCCGCGCGCAACGACCTCGGCGCCCGCGCGCATCGCGACCAGCGACGTATCGTCCGACGAGCCGTCGTCGGCGACGATCACGTGGATTCCCGGGAGCGCGTCAGACAGCGCCGCGACCGTCGCGCTGATCCGGTCGGCCTCGTTTCGCGCTGTGACGATCGCCACCTGGCGCGCGTCGAGCCATCCGCTGACTGGGGCTGCCGGGGACACGGCGGGTATTCTGCCAGCGAAACGAACCCATATACGTTGGCCGCGATCATGGAGGGACGAACCATTGGCTGATATCCAGGCGCACATCACCGGAACGGTTTGGAAGATCGAGGTATCACCCGGGGACGAGATCGATGAGGGTGACACCGTCGTGATCCTGGAATCGATGAAGATGGAGATGCCGGTCGAGGCGGAGGACGCCGGGACGGTCAAGGAAATCGCGGTCGAGGAGGGCCAGGCGGTGAACGAGGGCGACACGCTCGTGGTACTGGAGTAGACATATGGGTCCGACTCGTGCTACGCGGCCTCCGGCCGCTTGCACGATCGGGAGTTCTGGCGGGCCGCGTTCGTTAGGGTCTTGCCCGTGTCAGAGTTGCATGCCTCCGGCAAGCTGATCCTCGACCGCCCCGCGGAGGCGGTCGCGCGCATACGGATCTGCAACCCGCCCAAGCGCGGCGCGCTCGACCACGAGATCCTCGACGGGCTTGCCGAACTGGTCCCGTCGCTCGACCGGGGCATCGATACCCGCTGCCTCGTCGTGACCGGCACCGAGCGCATGTTCTCTTCCGGCTACGACATCGGCGACATACCCGAAGAGGTGTTTGCGCAGGAGGCCGAACGACTGGTCGCCCAACCGTTCAGCCGCGCGATCGAGGCGGTCGAGCGCTTCTCCTTCCCGACGCTCGCCGCGATCAACGGCCATGCACTGGGGGGAGGCCTCGAGCTTGCCCTCTCTTGCGACCTGCGCGTGGCAGCGAGCGAGGCCAAGCTCGGCATGCCACCGGCGAAGCTCGGCCTGATCTACAGCCACACCGGCCTTCACAAGTTCATCGACACGATCGGCGCCGCACGCACCCGCGAGATGTTCTTCGTCGGTCGCAACGTTCCCGCGCCGCGGGCCGAGCAGTTCGGGCTGGTCAACGAAGTGTTCGCCGGCGACCAGCTCGAGTCCAAGTCGATCGAGCTTGCTGCTGAGATCGCCACCAACGCGCCACTGTCGCTGAAGGGCAACAAGCGCATCATCAACTCGCTGATCTCGTTCGCGCGACTCTCGGAACAACAACAGCAGGAGCTGATCGACCTACGTCTGTCGTCGTTTGCGAGCGACGACTTCCGTGAGGGCGTGAGCGCGTTCGGCCAGAAGCGCAAAGCAATCTGGCGGGGCCGATAGCCGGTAGGGTCCGACATCGTGCCTGAGGCTGTTTCGAATTCTGCGTCCGATGTAGTGACAGCCAACGAGCTGTGGCGCACCTACGGCACTGGCGAAGCGCGCGTCGATGCGCTGGCCGGTGTCAGCGTCGCCTTCGGCCGCGGCAAGTTCACCTCGATCATGGGTCCGTCGGGCTCTGGCAAGTCAACGCTGCTGCACTGCCTCGCGGGCCTCGAAGCGCCGACCTCGGGAACGGTGGCGATCGATGACGTGGAGATCACGCAACTTGGCGACCGCGAGTTGACCGAGCTGAGGAGAACCAAGATCGGATTCGTCTTCCAGGCCTTCAACCTGCTGCCTGTCTTGACCGCCGAGGAGAACATCACGTTGCCGTTGCGAATCGCCGGCCGGCCGATCGATCAGCAATGGCTCGACCAGCTCGTAGGCACGGTCGGCCTCGCGGAGCGCCGCACACATCTGCCGTCCGAGCTGTCTGGCGGCCAGCAGCAGCGTGTCGCGATCGCACGAGCGCTGATCACTCGACCGGCGGTCGTGTTCGCGGACGAGCCAACCGGCAACCTCGACTCGAAGGCATCGGCGGAGGTGCTCGGGCTGCTTCGCCACGCGGTGGATGACTTCGGCCAGACCGCGGTGATGGTCACGCACGATCCCGACGCCGCCGGCACGGGCGACCGCCTCGTCGTCCTGCGCGACGGCAAGGTCGAGCACGACGGCGACGTGAGCGAGGCGAACCTCGCCACCCTGCTCAGCTCTCGCTGATGACGGCACTCACTCTCCGTGGGCTGTTCGCGCGCAAGCTGCGCGCCGGACTGACCGGCCTCGCGGTGCTGCTCGGCGTGATGATGATCTCCGGCACGTACGTCTTCACCGACACGATCAACGGCTCGTTCGACAAGATTTTCGAGGAAGGCGCGAAGGGCACCGATGTCGTCGTCAAATCCAAGCAGGCGTTCACGACCGACTCCGGGACGCTGCCGCCGTCCTTTCCCGAATCGGTCCTTTCCAAGGTCGATACGGCCCGGGGCGTGAGTGAAGCCGCTGGCGGCGTAATCGACTATGCCTCGATCTTCCTGCCGAGCGGGAAGCAGGTGAAGACGCAGGGGGCGCCTCCCCTCTTGTATTCCACGCTGCCGCGACGGTTCAACCCGCTCGACTACGTCCGTGGGAAAGGGCCGAGAACCGACAAACAGGTGGCGATCGACAAGGGCACCGCGGACAAGGAGAACATAAGCGTCGGTGAGCGGATCAAACTCGTCGGCAAAGCACCGGCGCAGACCTACGTGGTCTCGGGGATCGCCAAGTACGGCGACGTCTCGTCACTCGGCAACGCGACGATCGCTGTGGTAACGCTGCGTGAGGGACAGCGCATCGCCGACAAGCCCGACCAGCTCGATCAGATCTCGATCGGCGACGAGAAGGGCTTCACCGCCGAGCAGGTAGTGCGCAGCGTGCAGAGGGCCCTTCCCACCTCGGTCGAGGCGAAGACAGGCCAGCAGGATGCGTCAGACCAGGCGCAGGACGTCAAGGACAGCCTCGGCTTCCTCAACACGGCGCTGCTCGCGTTTGCCGGGATCGCGCTGTTCGTCGGCGGCTTCATCATCTTCAACACCTTCTCGATAACGGTTGCGCAGCGAACCAAGGAGTTCGCGCTGCTGCGAACGATGGGGGCGTCGGCACGACAGGTCCTGGGGTCGGTCGTACTCGAGGCGCTGCTCATCGGAGTGATCGCCTCAGCGGTCGGTGTGGCGGCCGGAGTGCTGGCGGCCAAGGGCATCTCCGCGCTGTTCAACGCGTTCGGCATCGGACTTCCCGAGCAGGGCACGGTCATCGAGACGCGCACGATCGTGATCGCGGCCACCGTCGGAGTGCTCGTAACGCTCGTCTCGGGTCTTGCGCCGGCCCGTCGCGCGACGCGCGTCCCGCCGCTGGCGGCGATGCGCGAGGACGCCGCGCGACAGTCGGGGCGGGCGGGCCATCGCAGGGAGATCGTCGCGGCGGTTGCGCTCGTGCTGGGCTTTGCGATCGTGCTCTGGGGACTGTTCGGCGCATCCGGATCCACCCAGGTTCTCTTCACGCTGGCCGTCGGGGCGATCATGGTCTTCATCGCGGTGGCGCTGCTGTCAGCGCGCCTGGTCGGGCCGCTGGCGTCGGGCGTCGGGCGACCGCTCGAGGGCCTGCGAGGCATGGAGGGGCAGCTCGCGCGCGAGAACGCGATGCGCAACCCGTCGCGCACGGCCACCACCGCGGCGGCGCTGATGATCGGCCTTGCGCTCGTCACCTTCGTGACCGTGCTCGCGGCCGGCATCAAGGCGTCGGTCACCGAGACGCTCGACAAGAGCTTCACCGCCGAGCTGGTGCTGCAGAACACGCAGGGCAGCTTCAACCCGATCCCCGAGGCAGCCGGCACGGCCGTCTCGCGTGTCCGGGGCGTCGAGGTCGTCTCACCGCTCAAGTCGACCAACGCCAAGATCCTGACAAGGGACGCCGGCAGGACGGTGCTCAGCGGCGTCGAGCCATCCACGATTACACGTGTGTGGAACTTCGACTTCAAGAACGGGGAGGCCGGCACGCTCAGCCGTCTCGGAAACAGCCAGGTGGTCCTCAACGATCAGTACGCAACCGGCAAGAAGCTGAAGGTCGGCAACACGATCCAGGTCGAAACTTCGACCAGCGCCAAGCCCGACTTCACGATCGTCGGCACCGTTGACGACAAGAGTGGGTTCTTCGGCAAGGGCATCGTCACCAGCTCCGTCATGCGCACGAAGTTTGCGGAGACACAGAACTTCTTCGAGTTGATCCGCACCGCACCGGGGGCAAACGTCGCAGCCGTGCAGGCGAGCGTGGACAAGGTGCTCGAGACTGAGTATCCGACCGTCGAGTCGAAGAACCAGACTCAGTTCAAGAACCAGATCGAGAGCCAGATCAACCAACTTCTCGCGCTGCTCTACGCCCTGCTTTCGCTGTCGATCATCGTGTCGCTGTTCGGGATCGTGAACACGCTCGTGCTGTCGATAACCGAGCGCACGCGGGAGCTGGGCATGATGCGGGCGATCGGCACGTCGAGGCGTCAGGTACGGCGGATCGTGCGCTACGAATCGGTCATCACCGCGCTGATCGGCGGGGTGCTCGGGCTGGTGGTGGGGCTCGTGCTTGCCTCGCTGACGACCGTGGCGCTCGAGAACGAAGGCTTCAAGCTGTCGATACCGGTGCTTCAGCTGGTCGCGTTCCTGGTGCTGGCCGGCATCGCGGGCGTGCTGGCCGCGATTCCACCTGCGCGTCGCGCTTCACGCATCGACGTGCTCGAGGCGTTGGCATACGAGTAGCGGCGGCTGTTAGGCCGACGCTCGCACACCTGAGACGGTCGCGAGGACGCCAAACCCCGCTACAAGGCCGTCCGGAGTCGTCCCTACCTTTCGCCCCATTGGCACCGAAGGGAAGAGGGAGTCGATGGCGCCGCTGATCACCTTCGAGGACGCGCTCGAGTTGGCCGGGTTGACCGATCGAGCCGACATCGAGCGGCTGGTCGAGCTTGCCTGGCAGGTCCGCCAGGACAGCTTCGGCGATTCCACCGACATGTGCTCGCTGGTCAACGCCAAGAGCGGCGGCTGCGCCGAGGACTGTGGCTTCTGCGCCCAGTCCAAGTACGCGGACTCGGCGACCCCGATGCACGCGATGATGGAGCCGGAGCAGATCCTCGAGCACGCGAAGGCTGCCGAGGCGGCCGGCGCCCACCGCTTCTGCATGGTCACGCAGGGACAGGGCCTGTCCAAGCGCGACTTCCAGAACGTGCTCGAAGGAACGCGCCTGGTTGTCGAGCACACCAACCTCAAGCGCTGCGCGTCGGTCGGCCACCTGTCGGTGGAGCGTGCGACGCAGCTCAAGCAGGCCGGCATCCAGCGCGTGCATCACAACGTCGAGACCGCACGCAGCTACTACCCGGAGGTCACAACGACAGTTCGCTACGAGGGCCGCATCCGCACGATCGACGCACTCGAGCAGGCGGGGTTGGAGACTTGCGTCGGCGGCATCCTCAACCTCGGCGAGTCTCCCCGCCAGCGGATCGAGATGGCATTCGAGCTTTCCCGCATCGATCCGACCAGCGTGCCGATCAACCTGCTCAACCCGCGACCGGGAACCAAGTTCGGCGACCGGCCCTTGATCGACCCGTGGGACGCCGTGAAGTTCATCGCGATCTTCCGGCTCGTGTTGCCCAAGGCGCTGTTCCGTCTTTGCGGCGGTCGCGTCGAGAATCTCGGCGATCTGCAGCCGCTCGCAGTGAAGGCAGGCCTCAACGGCGTGATGATGGGCAACTTCCTGACCACGCTAGGTTCCGAGCCGGCCGACGATCGCCGGATGTTCACCGACCTCGGCCTCAACGTGGCACGGCAGCCGGACAACGGCGCCAACCCGCGGCCCGACAACAGATCGGGCTGGCTCGAAGGGTCCACCCACATGACGCCGATCGACGATCTGATCGACCACCAGGCCGAAGCCGACTTCTGGGACCCTTCGACCCAGCTGCGCCTGCGACCCAAGCGCAACGCGCCCCCCTACCCCGAGCGCCCCACCAGCGACATGCTCGAGCCGGTCAAGGTCGGTGCCGCCGCAAACGGAGACGAGCTGCCCGGTTGGGGGGACTAGCGAAGATGACCGACATCCACGACCGGCTCGACGAGATCAGCGAACTGGGCCTCTTCCGCCGCATGCGCATGGTGTCGGGGCCGCAGGGCCCGCGCGTGCTTCTCGACGGCAAGCGCGTCCTTCTGCTGTGCTCGAACAACTACCTCGGCCTGGCCGACCACCCCAAGGTCAGGCGGGCGGCCGCCTATGCCGCGATGCGATACGGAGTCGGCGCCGGAGCATCCCGTCTGGTGTCGGGCCACATGACGCTGCACCGCAGACTCGAGGAGCGGCTCGCGGACTTCGAGCAGACCGAGAGCGCTCTGCTGTTCGGCTCAGGCTATCTCGCGAACGTGGGCGTCGTGTCCGCGCTTGCAGGCGCGGGCGACGTCGTGTTTTCAGATGAGCTCAACCACGCGAGCATCATCGACGGTTGCCGCCTCGCGCAGGCGGAGACATTCGTTTACGAGCACCTCGATCTGGGGCATCTCGAGTGGGGCCTCCGCGAGGCAAACGGGCGCGGAACTTTGATCGTCACCGACGGGCTCTTCTCGATGGACGGCGACATCGCTCCGCTCGAGGACATCGTCGATCTTGCGCAGCGCTACGGCGCGCGCGTGATGGTGGACGAGGCGCACGCAACCGGCGTGCTCGGCCCGGCAGGGCGTGGCAGCGTCGCCGCCGCCGGGCTCAGCGGTGAGGTGGACGTGATCGTCGGCACGCTCAGCAAGGCTCTCGGTGGCTACGGCGCATACGTGTGCTGCGACGCTGCGATGGCTCGCTACCTGACCAATACGGCGCGCACGCTGATCTTCTCCACCGGACCCGCGCCGCCGGCTGTCGCGGCCGCCCTCGAAGCGCTCGAGGTGATGCGAAGCGAGCCGCGCTTGATCGAGCGCCTGGTCGAGAACGGGATCACGTTGCGTGACTCGCTCTCCGCCGAGGGCTTTCCGGTCAGCGGCGACAGCACCCAGATCGTGCCCTTGATCGTCGGCGACTCGCGGCTGGCAATGGAGGTGTGCGAGCGGGCCTTGCGGCGCGGGGTGTTCGCGCAGGCGATTCGCCCGCCCACCGTGCCCGAGGGCAGTGCACGGCTGCGCCTCGCCGCGATGGCGACACACACGACGCCCGAGCTCCGCTGGGCCGCCTCCCAGCTTGCCGCGGCGGCGCACGACGCCGGGCTCGATCCCGTTTTGACATCCGCGACCGACGAGCCCGCGGAGCCCGATCAGCTTGCAGCCAGCCGCGACGCGCAAATCCGTCCGCGGCTCTACGACGCCGAGATCGAGGAACCCGCCTTCAGGCGCGCAGCGTGAGGTCGGTTGCCGGACGGCGTTTCTTGAAGTAGATGCTCCTATCCGACCCGAGCGCAGAGCACGAGATAAGGGGCGTGTTCGTGGCTGGCACCGACACCGATGTCGGCAAGACCGTCGTCGCATCGTCGCTGGCTGCGACCCTCGACGCGCGCGGTGAGCGCGTAGCGGTGTTCAAACCGGTCGTGACCGGGCTCGACGAGCTTGAGGCCACCCTCCCTGACCACGAGCTGCTGAAGGCTTCCGCGGGTTCGTCTCAGCGTCCCGACCGGATCGCGCCGTACCGATTCGGGCCCGCAGTCTCACCCCACCTCGCAGCGCAGATGGTGGGGACACGTATCGACCCCGACCTGTTGATGCGCCGCGCGCGGGAGGCGGCACGCAACGCCACTGTGCTGATCGTGGAAGGAGTCGGCGGGCTGATGGCGCCATTGACCTCCCGCTACTTCGTACGAGATTTTGCAAGCGATCTGGGGTTGCCTCTGATCGTGGTCGCGCGCCCCGGGCTGGGCACGATCAACCACACCCTCCTGACAATCGAAGCGGCTCGAAGCGCCGGGCTCGAGGTCGCGTCCGTGGTGCTCACGCCGTGGCCGCATCCGCCTGACGATGTGGCGCTTTCCAATCGTCTCACGATCGCCGAGCGGACCTGCCTACCGGTGTTCGCGATTCCGCAGCTCGAAGTGGGCGAGTCCGTGCCCCCGCTCGTCGATGCTCTTGCGCGCTCTCTGCTGGAGCCGGTGCTCCCGCGTCGGCGAGTCGCGACCCTTACCCACTAGCAACTGCTGCTCCCTTTCTGACCTCCAGCGCGGTTAGCATCGTCGCGACGATGGCCGCTGCAGGCAGAGACACCGTGTGGCATCCCTTCACGCAGATGCGTGAATGGCATGCCAGCCAGGCACCTCTGATCGAGCGGGGCGAGGGGGTCTGGCTGGTCGATGCCGACGGCCGTCGCTACATCGACGGCGTCTCTTCGCTTTGGTGCAACGTCCACGGGCACCGGCATCCAACCATCGATGCGGCGGTTCGCGCGCAGCTCGACCGCGTCGCGCACACCACGATGCTTGGGCTGCGGCAGCCGCTCGCCGAGCAGCTCGCCCGCCGGCTGGTCGAGATCGCGCCCGGTGCCGGACCCGGGGCTCCGGGGGCATTGCGACGAGTGTTTTACTCCGACAGCGGATCGACCTCTGTCGAGGTAGCGCTCAAGATGGCGTTTCAATACTGGCAGCAGGGGGAGGCGACGGAGCGACGACGCACCCGCTTCGTGTGCCTCGAACAGGCCTATCACGGCGACACGGTCGGGTCCGTTTCGGTCGGCGGGATCGATCTGTTCCACGAGATGTACCGGCCGATGCTTTTCGACAGCATCAAGGTGCCGCCGGGCGACACCGAAGCGCTCGCGCGCACGCTGGGCGAATGCGGTAGTGACGTGGCGGCGGTGATCGTCGAGCCGCTCGTGCAGGGTGCTGCGGGAATGCAACTGCAGCCGCGCGGATACGTTCGTAGCGTGCGAGAGCTGTGCGACTCATGCGGGACCTTGCTGATCTGCGACGAGGTCGCTACCGGGTTCGGACGCACGGGTACGATGTTCGCATGCGAGCAGGAGGATGTCGTTCCGGACTTTCTTTGTGTGGCAAAGGGTCTAACGGGCGGCTATCTGCCCCTGGCCGCCACCCTGACGACCGAGCGGGTGTTCCAAGGCTTCCTCGGCCGCTATGACGAATTCCGCAGCTTCTTTCACGGCCATACCTACACCGGCAACCCGCTGGCGTGCGCGGCGGCACTGGCGAGTCTCGACGTCTTCGAGCAGGAGCGTACGCTCGAACGGCTCCAGTCGAAGATCGAGCTGCTCGACCAGCTTCTGCACGAGCGCATCGCGCCACTTGCGCACGTGGCAGAGGTCCGGCAGCGCGGCTTCATGTGCGGCGTCGAACTGATGGCCGCCCCGCGGCGGGCCGAGCCGTTCGGGCCGGCGGCCAATGTGGGCCACCGCGTGACGCTCGAGGCACGTGCACGCGGCGCGATAGTCCGCCCGCTCGGTGACGTGATCGTGTTGATGCCGCCGCTCTCGATCGACGAGCCGACGCTCGAAACGCTCGTCGACATCACGGCCAGCTCGATCGTTGCGGCGACCGAGCGCGAGAGCCTGCCGAGAGCCGCCTAATCCGGAGCCAACCGAAGCGCAAGACCAAATGACGGGGGGACTATACGTCCCCCTCGACCCCCTCTCATGCTGGAGCGT
>JBBDJG010000016.1:6445-12651 GCA_040880005.1 Solirubrobacterales bacterium | reverse complement strand
CCCGCCTACGGCGGGCGCAGACCTATCCTTCGTAGGCGCAGACCTATCCTTCGTAGGGGATGAAGTCCTTCTTGCGAGCGCCGCAGACGGGGCAGAACCAGTCGTCCGGTATCTGGTCGAACGTGGTCCCCGGCGCAATACCGCCGTCCGGGTCGCCATCGGCGGGGTCGTAGATGAAGCCGCACGACTCGCATATCCACAGTTGGGTCGTCGCCGTGTCTGACATGGTCGAACGATAGTTTTACACTTTCGCCAGTCGTAACCTCAGCACGGATGGAGCGTATTTCTCCGATGTCGAGCACCGGGCACGACCCGCACATCGAGCAGCTCAACGAAGGGGCTCCTACCACCCCGCGTCAGGCGGCGTCGGTGATCCTGCTGCGTGCGGGCGGTAAGCACGACTCGGACGGGCTGGAGCTGCTACTGGGCAAGCGCACGCCCGCTGCGCGTTTCATGGCCGGCGTTTGGGTGTTTCCGGGCGGAGCCGTGGATGGTGAGGCGATCGACGAACCTGCTCATCGCGCTGCGGCGTTACGCGAACTCGACGAGGAGGTGGGCATCACGCTCGACGGGCCGGACCAGCTGATTGCGTTCTCTCGCTGGATAACGCCGGTCGAGGTCAAGATCCGATTCGACACCCGCTTCTACCTGGCAGAAGCTCCGCCACACTGTTCGCCCGAGCCCGACGGGCAGGAAATCGTGGACGTCGCGTGGATTTCACCGGCGCGCGCGCTGGAACAGCATGCCGCAGGCGAGCTGTCGCTCGTGTTCCCCACCATCAAGCAGCTCGAGTCGCTGTCGAGATTCGCGACCGCGCAGGAAGCGATCGCTGACGCAGCCGCACAAGAGGTCGAGCCGATCCTGCCCAAGGTCGCGGTCGTCGAGGGCGAGCCCCGCGTACTTCTGCCCGGTGACGACGGCTACGACGAAGTCTGACAACGTCGGCTCAGTCGCTCTTGGGCAAACGCTCCAGCTTGAACCGATAGCCAAGCTCAGACTCGCACGAGAAGCTGTCCGGCTCGGGATCCTGTTCGGCATCGATCACGACCTCAGTCCCGCTAACCATGCGAGCCACCAGCTCGTCGACAAACACGCTCACCCCCTCCACCTCGTCTATCAGATGCTCGGTCGGGCCGGCCATGTAGTCGGCGAACATGAAGGGCGCCGTCCCGTCGCAGCAACCATTGCCGATCACCAGTGACAGGTCGCCTCCACGCCGAACCTTGACGCGCTCGACCACCTCGCGCGCAGTCTCGGTGAGGACCACCCTGGCTTCGATCATCGCCCTCTGAATATACTCGCGCCCGATGACCAGCACGCTGCCGCCGGACATACAGAGCATCTTCGATCGTTTCATAACCACCGAGTACACCACGGTCGATCGAACAGGCCAGCCGATCACCTGGCCCGTCACTCCGTATCACGATCCCCGGCAGGGCTGCATCGATATCACCACCGGCCTCGGATATCCGAAAAAGGCCCGCGACGCGCAGCGCAACCCGAAGGTATCGCTGCTGTTCTCCGACCCGACCGGATCCGGCCTCGACCATCCGGCAGCGGTGCTGGTGCAGGGCATAGCGACCGTCGACGAGCGAGACCTTGCTGCCAATCGGGACCGATACCGCAAGGAGAGCGTCGCAAAACTTCCCGCGACTCGAGACCTGTATCCACCCGAGTTCGTTCAGCGCTTTTTCGACTGGTACTTCGTTCGCGTGTATGTTCACGTGCGTCCCGAGCGTGTCTTCGTCTGGCCCGAGGGCGACTTCACCAACGAGCCGCAGCTACTCGACTCGCACCTCGAAGAGGTGCGCTCACACCACTCGGAGGAGCCCGAGGTCGCCCCAACCGGCCCGGACCGCACCACCGCTACCTGGGATGCGCGCATGAGCGAACTCGGCAGTCGCTTCCCCACCGCGGCCCTATCTCTTGTCGGGCCGGACGGCTTTCCCATCTCCGGCCGCGCCCCGATAAGAGTTGACCACCAGCGGCGAGTAGTGCGTGTCCTGCAAGCACCAACCGGAGTACCGCTGATCGAAGGGCGGGCGTGCCTGACAGCGCACGCACACGACCCGCAGTTCAGATGGCAGACGAATTTTCAGGTGCGCGGTAACTTGGTGCAAGGCGACGATGGTTGGCTGATCGAGCCCCACAGATTGGTCGGCGGATTCGAGCTGCCGCCGGGTGGTGCAGTCGTGCGTTGGCGTGCCAACGCACGCAAGGTTCCGCGCTTCAGAAGAATCGCGAAGCGCGAGATGCGAAGCATGCGGGCCAACTGAAAGGCGGCGGCCAAGCGGGCCGCCGCCCTGCAACTCTCGTGGTACGGACTACCCCGTGAACTTCGGTTGTGCCGCGCCGCAGCGCTGGACGGTTCGCTTGAGCGTCTTCGACTTCGTCGGGCTCGCTGGAACGAACTTGACCTTTGCCGTCAGGCGGTGCCCGCCGACGGGAAGCTTGCGCCCGTCGATCGAAATGGTGAAGCGGTTGCTAGACCCGCGCTTCCTGACCGTCTTGAGCTTCTTGCCGTCGAGATAGAACATCACCCTCGCGATCCCAGTGCCTCGCACACTGACGCGGAACTTGCCGCCTGCACATCCGGTTGGGGCACTGAAGCTGGCTGTGCCCGTGACGGCCTTCTGGCCGCTACCGCTGGGGGAGCCACCGCCGCTTGTCGTTGTTGACGGTGGAGTGCCTTCCGGAGGCGTTTCCGGCGGCGACTTCTGCGTGTTTGTGAACACGCATTTGACGGTCTCGCCGGGATCGACGTTGATCGTCGCGGTTCGCGTCCCCAGTGAGGTGGTGCTGGGCTGACCGCTCGCCCCATCGTCGCAACTCAGGCCCGTCAGGTCGAAGCCGAGCGCGCCGAGTCCGGACGGGTCGGCTTCGCTCACCAGATACGTACCGGGGGCGACCGGCTGGGACTTCTGCTGGTCGTCGGAAAGCAGGAACGCGCCGATCGGAGCATCGCCGGTGAAGGAGAACTGCTCGCCGGCCCCGTCGGGCACGGTCTGCTTCTCGATGATCACCTCGCCGTCCTTGGTGTTGAGGAAGGTGCAGGTGATCTCCTCGCCGGCCTGGACGTTGAAGGTCGCGGTCGAGTCCTCGGTGGTCGAGGCGCCCTGCGCGTCCTCCTGGTCCGAGCACTCGATCGAGGTGAGGTCCCAGCCCTCGGGCACCTCTTCGGTGGCGCTGTAGGGGCCAGGGTCCACCTCCTTGAAGTCCGGCGGAGGTGTGGGCAGCTGCTCACCGTCGCCGATCGTGCCGGGGAGATCGCCCGTGAAGGTGAACTGCTGCGGGTCGCCATCGGGGTGAGTTTCCTTGACCAGACGGATCTTGCCTTTCACGCGTCGGTTGCCGAAGTCCTTGCCGGTTACGTCCCAGTTGTCGTAGCTGAACGCGACCTGGGCCCACTTGCAGGGCGAGGGATATGTGCACGTCCAACCGCTCTGCTGCACCTCAAGGATGTCCACCGGCGAAAACAGGATGTCGCAAAGCAAGCAGTTGATGTCGCTGATCGTGTAGTGGCCGGACGCGTTGCTGGTGCCGAAGTGCTCGCCGTCGTCCTTCACGCCGTCGCGGTTGTAGTCGGCCCAGAAGACCCAGCCCTCAAGCCCCGGCTCACCGGGGTCTTTCGCGCCGTTGCCGTCGAGGTCGTGGAACTTGGTTCCCGAGACGCTACAGGGACCGCCGCCAAGATCGGTGCAGGGAATCTTCACTCCACCTCCGAACGGGGGCTCGGCGCTGGCAATCGAAGCGAACGCGGCCTGCGCGACGAAGGCCAGCCCACAGGCCAAGCCGAGCACGAGCAGCCTCTGCTTGAGGCGGGGCTGTCTTTCCGATGTCATTGACTGGATGGCTGCTGGCACTTGAACTCTCCTGAACTTGTTCTTTTCGATACGAAACGAGTCTCCCCCGCACCGAGCCGGGGCGAGGAAGAAAGCCAAGACGTCAAGTTCAGACCAAGGCGCCACTAGGACGCGATGACCCACAGACGACTAACTCTTTGGTACCAGATACTGCCAGATCGCGCAACAGAACTCTATCGAGAAGCACCTCTGGAGCGGGAAGTGCAGCCCTGCTCCCGTTACTCCGACAACAGCACGCCGAATAGCTTGCTCTCCTTGGGCGTGCCGAGGTCCCAGTGCACGTGCTTGACCTCTGTGTACTCGTTCAGCCCGTAGGAAGCCATCTCCCGTCCTATGCCGGACTGCTTGTAGCCGCCGAACGGGGCCACGCAGTTGATCAGGTGGAAGTCGTTGATCCACACCGTGCCGGCGCGCAGGCGCTTGGCCGTTTCCATGATCCTGTCCGGGTCGGTTGACCAAACCCCGGACGCCAGCCCGTAGATCGTGTCGTTGGCGATGCGGATCGCGTCATCGTCGTCGGAGAAGGGAATCACCGTCAGCACCGGGCCGAAGATCTCCTCCTGCGCGATCGTCATCGAGTTGTCGACGCCGGTGAATATGGTCGGCTCGAAGTAGTAGCCGTCGTCGAGCCCGTCGCCGGTGACGCGGTTTCCGCCCAGCGCAAGTGTCGCTCCTTCGTCCTTGCCGATCTGCACGTACTTCTCGACCGTCTCTAGCTGCGCCGCCGATACCAGCGGGCCCATGTCGGTCTCGAAGTCCATCGGGTCGCCGACCCTGATCTGCTTCGCCCGTTCGATCAACCGATCGACGAACTGGTCGTGGATCGACTCGGGCACCAGCAGCCGAGTGCCGGACTCGCACACCTGTCCCTGATGGAAGAACGTCGCCCACAGCGAGCCGTCGATCGCCTGGTCCATGTCGGCGTCGTCATAGACGATGTTTGGAGATTTGCCGCCCAGCTCGAGCGTGCATTTCTTGATCGTCGAGGAGGCAAGCTGCATGATGCGCCGCCCGACCACGGTCGAGCCGGTGAACCCGACCTTGTCGACGTCGGGATTCGATGCCAGCTCCTCGCCCACGGTCGAGCCGCCGCCCGTGATCACGTTGATGACTCCCTTTGGCAGCTCCGTCTGGTCGAGCATCTCGGCCAGCTTCAGCGCTGTCAGCGGCGTGTTGGAAGCGGGCTTGAGCACCATCGTGTTGCCCATCGCGAGCGCCGGAGCGATCTTCCAAACGGCCATCACGAGCGGGAAGTTCCACGGGATGATGCCGGCGCAGACACCGATCGGCTCGCGCAGCACGAAGTTGTAGGAGTAGGTCGGGTAGGTGACGGGCTCGACCGGTTCCTGCATTGGGCGCGTTGCGCCGCGTGAGAAGTAGTCCCAGTGCTGGAGGCAGTATCCGATCACGACCGTGCTCGTGGCGCGGATCGTCATGCCCGACTGCATGGTCTCGATCGTTGCCAACTCGTCCTCGAGCTCGGCGAAGCGCTCCACCACCGACAGCAGGACGCGCTTGCGCTCTTCAGCCTCCATCTCCGACCACACGCCGGAGTCGAACGCCTCGCGAGCGGCGGCGATAGCCCGCTTGGCGTCGTCGCGGTCGCAATTCGGAACGGTGGCGATCGTGCGGCCGTCGGCCGGGTTGATCACGTCGAAGGTGTCACCGGAGCCGGCATCGACCCATTCTCCGCCGACGTAGTTCTTGTAGTGCTCGATCTCGATACGGGCCTCAGTGTCGATCGCCATCGGTGTCTCCTATTCGTTGCTACAGGTCGGTCTCGATCGGCTTCCGCCCGCCTAGGCGGCCTCGAGCAGATCCTCTCTGCCGTCCTTCTCGAGCATCTCCCGGTAACGCGGAAACACCGGCTTGACCAGCGGAACCAGCTTGAGGATCTTCGCGACCGGGCCCTTGGCCTTCATCTGTCCCTTCGCGAGCGCCATCGTCACGTTGACCTTGCCGAGCCAGAACTTGTGCGCGGTGTCTGCCTCCATCGCCATGACTATCTCCGGCTCCATGCTCGTGTCGCCGAAATCGACGTCGCCGTTCTGTCCCTCTTGCATCCGGACCGTGATGACGGAGTCGGGATTGGTGTACTTGTACTGGACGATCGTGTCGGCCTTGCGGAACTTGGGGGCCAGCTCCTCGTCTTCGCCGAGGTCCACGAACAGCTTGCCGATGTACTGGTAGACCTCTTGGTCGTCTTTGAAGACTGACACCGTTCCTCCTCGCATCGATTGAAGCCCGAATCGTCGGGGCTCAATACTAGCCCGGCGCGTTCATCGCTGCGTACCACCGGGCAGCCGCCAGCGGCGAACGGGGCCACTCGGGGCCTCGTTCGCC
>JBBDJG010000016.1:0-6435 GCA_040880005.1 Solirubrobacterales bacterium | reverse complement strand
CGCCGCTGGCAATGTCCTGCCGGCTCAGCCGGTGAACTTCGGCTGGGCAGCGGCGCAGCGCTGAACGCTCCGATTCAGCGTCTTGGACGCCAGTGGACTCGACGAGACGAACTTCACCCTCGCCTTGATGCGGTGCCCACCGACGCGGAGCTTGCGCCCGTTGATCGTGATCGAGTAACGGTTGCCCTTGGGCTTCTTGACGCCGAAACGGCGCAAGACCACAAACATCTGCTCACTGTGTAGCAGATGATTGTCCCGCCTGCAATCGGGATCTAGCGACCCGGCGGCGTTCCACAACTACGATGGGGGGTCCGCCGGCGGCTCGGTGCCGAGGCCGGCGCCCGCGGCCTGGCGTCCGAACAGGCTACCCACCACGATCCCGGCACCGATGATCGTGAGCCAGACCGGCCAGCCGTCGAGGCTCGTGCTGTTGAGATTCACGGAAACGAAGAGCAGCAGGCCGAGAACTCCCGCGAAGGCGCACAGCCAGGTCGCCGCTCGAGTTCCCTGCCACCCCGCGTAGACGATCAGCAGGACGGACACCGCGAGCAGGAAGAGCTCCCAGTCGCTGGACGCGGAGACCCCCACCAAGTACGCAAACCCCCCGAGGATGCTCGACGTGCCGGCTCCGATCGCGCCCGCGACTATCCCCGCGAGGCCACCCGTCAAGACCACGTAGTGCAAGTGGTCCGGGCCGAGCTCTTGTGCCCGCGTCCTCAGCAGGAAGGCCAGTCCCCAGTACACGAACGCAATCCCGGCCAGGTTGTCGCGCACGTCCGAGAGCCCGAGGTGGGAGCCACTCCAGTCCAAGAACGCCAAGTAGCAGATCACGAGGGTCACCGCGGCCACGAACGTGTGAATGGGCGACCGAAACTGAAAGGCGACATAGCCGGCCACTGCCACGACCAATAACGTCACGAGGAAGGTGGCCCCAGCTCCGGGAAGCGGCTCGCCCGAGCCAAGCCACTGCATCAGCCGGGTCAGCGCGACCAGACCGATTGCGATGCCGGCGAGCGAGGCACCCACCTGCCAGCGTTCGAGTGGCGTACCTGGGCGCGCGGCCGCAAGCACGAGAACAAAGAGGAACGCGCACGGCAGTGCCGCGAGCAGGAACAGCCCGAACTCGCCCCAGTCGTTGTCCTTGCGCAGCTCCATGAGGACCACACCGGTGGCGAGCAGCACCCCACCGATCAACCGGGGTAGGTCGAACTGCCTGCTCACGCTCAGCATCTCTCGCAGCCGGCTCATCACGATCAGCCTAGGAAGCTTCGAGGACGGACCGCCCTTGGTTGGATCGGAGCCTGCGTCGTGGCAAGTCACTATTTTGTCTGACTGATGCGTTCGCGCCCGGGACTCCTTGCGCCAGGATTGGCGATCGTCGCACTCGCGATTGCGTCGCCCGCGCCTGCAATGGGAGGGCCGAACGCAGGTTCGAGCGCCCAGGCGCCCAAGCCGGGCGCGTTGTACCGGGAGGGACCGTCGGGACGGTTCCTGCTCGACGGCAAGTGGTACGGGCGGCCCGATCCGCAGGACAACGGCATCCAACAGGGGCTCCCCGCGCAGACCGCGACGAGCGGTTGGTCGGCCACTCGCATTCCCGAAGCATCGAACGCAGGCGACTTCTCGGTCGAGAGCTACACCGGCCAGGTCCACTGGTACCGCAAGGACTTCAAGCTCCCCCCGGGTGGCACGCCGGGAGATCAGTACGTGCTGCGCTTCGAATCGGTCAACTACCGCGCCAAGGTCTGGTTGAACGGCAAGCCGATCGGGTTCAACGTGGGCGGGTATCTGCCATTCGAGCTACGCGCGAAGCGGATCAAGGAAGGCGTCAACCGTCTGGTCGTGCGGGTCGACAGCAAGCGCAAGCGCTTCGACATCCCTCCGCTGTCCCAGCGCGAGAGCGGCCTCTTCGAGGGAGGATGGTGGAACTACAACGGCATCTTGCGCGAGGTCTATCTGCGTCGCGTCGAAAGCCTCGATGCCGAAGAGGTGTTCGCCGAGCCGACCGTGAAGTGCCGCAAGCCGAGCGCCTGTCGCGCAACCGTCAGTGTGCAGGTCAAGGTTCGCAACCATCAACGACGCGGGCGCCGGGCAAGTGTCACGGGAACGTTCGGCGACCAAAGCCTGAATTTCAAACGTGCGCGGCGCGTCGCCGGTCGTGGCTTCCAGGTGTTCAGATCGCGCATCAAGGTCCGATCACCGCGGCTTTGGACGCCTGAGCATCCGAACCTCTACCGCCTGAACCTCGACCTGCAAGACGGCGGCAGCGTCGTGCAAACCTACAACGCCTATCCGGGCCTGCGAAGCTGGCGCGTGTCGGGGCTCGGACGCATCCAACTCAACGGACGTGACGTCAACCTGCGCGGCGCTTCGATCCACGAGGACAATTTCAGGACGGGCGCTGCGCTCAGCCACGGCCACATCGATCGCCTGTTCACGTATTTGAAGCAAGTCGGCGCCAACATGACCCGCTCGCACTATCCGCTCAACCCATACGCGCTCGAGCTTGCGGACCGCAAGGGGATCGTGATGTGGTCGGAGATCCCCGTGTACCGCATGAGCAGCTCCCTGTTCAACAGCCCCACGATCGTCGCCAAGGCGCTGCGCATGCTGAGAACCGAGATCGTGCGTGACTTCAACCATCCCTCGATCGCTGTTTGGAGCCTGGGCAACGAACTTCCCTCGCGACCGAAGCTTGGGCAGCGGAACTTCATCACGCGCGCTGATCGCATGGCCGAGGAGGTGGATCCCTCGCGCCTGACCGGAATTGCGATCTCCGGATACCCAACCGTCGGCAAGCAGTCGATCTATCTCAAGCTGAACGTGATCGGCGTCAACGACTACTTCGGCTGGTACGACGGCCCGCGCGGCACGATCGCCGACCCGGCTGGCCTGAGCGGCTATCTGAACCGGCTTCACTCCGACTACCCCAATCAGGCCTTCGTGATCACCGAGTTCGGGGCCGAGGCCAACCGCGACGGCCAGCCGACCGAAAAGGGCACCTACCAGTTCCAGCAGAACTTCCTCAAGTATCACCTCGACGTCTTCTCGTCGAAGCCGTTCGTCAACGGCGCCTTGGTCTGGAACCTGACCGACTTCCGCGTGAAGCCGTTCTGGGACGGCGGCAATCCTCAGCCGAATCCCCCGATCAACCAGAAGGGGCTGATCGACGACTACGGCCACTTCAAGCCGAGCTTTTTCACAGTCAAGCAGGAGTTCGAGAAGACACCGCTCTACGGCCGGCAGGTCTGCTGCTGATCCGGCGGCGCGCGAGACGATTCAATAGGTTGCCCGCATGCGTCGTGTGCTGACAGTCGCGGTCGGGGTCGTGGCGGCCCTGCTCGTGGTGATGGTCGTCAACGCTTACTTCGTCAACCGCCAGACCAAGCCGGCGCATGCCGGAGTCGGGCGCCTGGTCGCGTTACCGGGCGGCGCGATCCAGGTGCGCGAGGATGGCCCGCGACAGGCCCCGGCGATCGTCCTCGTCCACGGCTGGACGGCCGCGATCAACTGGTGGGACCGGCTCACGCCCCTGCTCGACGACAGCTACCACGTGGTGCGAGTGGACCTGCTCGGACATGGCGGGTCGGCGAAGCCGCGCGATGGCTATTCGATGGAGGAGCAGGCGGATCGGGTGGCGACCGTCCTCGAGCAGCTCGGCGTGCGGCGCGCGATGGTGGCCGGGCACTCGACCGGTGGCGAGGTGGCGATCGCGCTGGTCGCGCGTCACCCCGAGCAGGCGCGCAACCTGGTCGTGATCGACAGTGAGCCGAACGAGAGCTACACGACAGTGGACCTCCTTGGCAAGCTGGCCGTGACGCCGCTGATCGGCCAGGCGCTGTGGCCGATCGCGAGCGACAGCACGATCGAAGACGGCCTCAAGCAGGCCTTTGCAACCGACCAGGTTCCGGTCCCCGCGCAGTTCGTGCAGGACTTCCGCGACATGACCTTTGACTCGTTCAAAGACACCTTCGACGAGTCGTCGAGCTATGTCGAGGACGGGGATCTCGAGCGCGACTTCAGGTCGGTCGCGTTGCCCGAGATGGTGATCTTCGGTGCCCAGGACCGGCTGATAGATGCCGACAAGTCGATCTCCCTCTACAAGCAATGGAAGCCCGGGGCCCGCACCGCGCTGGTGCAGGGCGCCGGCCATTCACCGATGTGGGAGCAACCGGCCAAGACGGCCGGGCTGATGGTGAGTTTCGACCGGTCGTCGGCCCGTTAGCCGATTCGCTGCACGATCATCGCCTCGCCCTGACCGCCGGCAACGCACATCGTCTCGAGGCCGACCGTCTTGTCGTCGGTCTCCAGCCCGTTCAGCAACGTGGTCATGATGCGCGCTCCGGTCATTCCGAATGGGTGCCCGAGCGCGATCGCCCCGCCATGGGGATTCATTTTCTCCACCGGGATCTTGCACTGGTCCATGATCGGGATCACCTGGGCGGCGAACGCCTCGTTCAGCTCGACGGTATCGACATCCTCGATCGTCATGCCGGCACGATCGAGCACTTTCTTGATCGCCCCGATCGGCGCCACGCCCATCAACTCGGGCTCCAGCGCTGCCGTAGCCGCGGTCACGATCCGGGCACGCGGCTCGAGCCCCAGCTCCTTGGCGCGCTGATCGGAGGTGATCAGCAGCGCGGCGGCGCCGTCGTTGAGCGGGCACGAGTTCCCAGCCGTGACCCTGCCGTCCTCCCTGAAGGCGGGCGGCAGCTCTGAGAGCTTCTCCAGCGTGCTGCTGCGGCGCGGGCCGTCGTCATTTTCGACGATCGTCCCGTCCGGCAGCGTAACCGGGACGATCTCCCGCGCGAAGTATCCGTCGTCCTGCGACGCGACCGCCAGCTCCTGCGAGCGCTGCGCGTACTGGTCCATCGACGCTCGGCTGACCTCGTATTTGTCGGCCACGTTCTCGGCCGTCAGACCCATCGCTATGTAGACGTTGGGCTGACCGTTGTTGCCCTGGAGGTTCTCGTTCTGGTCGGACTCGCCGGCGGCTTCCTGACGCTCGTTGTAGCGGCTGACCCACTCCACTCCCGCGGCGATGTAGGTGTCTCCTTCGCCCGCCTTGATTGCGTTGGCGGCGTGCCGAATCGAGTCGAGGCTCGACGCGCAGTAGCGGGACACGGTCAGACCGTTGACGCTGTCGGGCAGCTTCTCGGACAGCAGCGCGATGATGCGCCCGATGTTGAAGGCCTGGAGCCCTTGCGGTAGGCCGCAGCCGCAGAACAGGTCCTCGACCGTGGCCGGATCGACCTGCGGATTGCGCTCGAGCAGCTGATCCACAACAAAGGCGCCGGTGTCGTCCGGACGTAGGCCGGCGAGCGCGCCCTTGAAGGCGCGACCGATCGGCGTGCGAACGGCATCGACTATTACGGCTTCCGGCATAGCCGCCTACCTAACCGACCGCCGAGAAGCGCTCGGCGACCTTGGGCCAGTTGACCGTGTTCCACCAGGCGTCGATGTAGTCCGGACGCCGGTTCTGGTACTTGAGGTAGTAGGCGTGCTCCCAAACGTCCACGCCCAGCAGCGGCGCCTGGCCGTCGGAGATCGGGTTGTCCTGGTTGGCACTCGAGACGACGGCGAGGCCGGAGCCGTCATGCACCAGCCATGCCCAGCCGGAGCCGAAACGGCCGATGCCGGCTTCCTTCAGCTTGGCCTGGAAGTCGGCCAGCGAGCCGAACGCCGCGCCGATCGCATCGGCCAGCGCGCCGTCTGGCTCCCCGCCGCCATCCGGCGACATCGACTCCCAAAAAAGCGAGTGGTTGTAGTGGCCGCCGGCGTTGTTGCGCACCGGAGTCGCCTTGTCGCCAAGCGATCCGAGGTTCTTCAACACGTCCTCGACCGGCTTGTCGGCCCATTCCGTTCCCTCCAGGGCAGCATTGGCCTTGTCCACGTAAGCCTGGTGATGCTTGTCGTGGTGAACGCGCATCGTGGCCTCGTCGATGTGAGGCTCGAGCGCTTTGTAGTCGTAGGGCAGGTCGGGAACTGCGTAGGCCATTGAGTCTCCTTGTCTGGGTCTGCGAATCGATTTCGGGCAGAGTGCCGAGAAGGTGGCGATTCTACTCAACCGGCTGCGATCGCCGACTCGCAGCTCGGATGCGGGCCGGGAATCGTCCGGGCTCAGGCGAAGCTGTCCGGGTTCTATTCCGTTAAGCGCCCACGTGAGTCATCCAAGCATCGAATAGCGGTGCCTCGATCACCCAAGTGGCGAGCACCGGTCGTTTCGACACTTCGGGCCGCTCTTGCTTTCGCGTGGCGCCCTACTGCGGGAAGAGCAGATCGCCGAGGAAGAAGATCAGGGCGCTCGCGCCGATCAGGAGCGGGATGAGCAGCAGGCCCCGGCGTCGCGGCTCGCGCACCACCGCCCACCCCGCGACGGCCCCCGCGGCGATCGCGGCGGTGAACGCCAGCGCCGCCAGCCCGTCGGGCAGCGGG
>JBBDJG010000015.1:39333-125742 GCA_040880005.1 Solirubrobacterales bacterium | reverse complement strand
CAACCTCCACAGAGGACTTGCACCCCCGAGTCTGTGTCCATGCCGGGCGTACCAAGCGAATGGGGCCAGCCTAAGCTGACCCCATTCTGCGTCCGTGCCGCTCCTCAGAGAGGAAAAATACCTCTCGAGAAGTCATTCCCCGTTTAGGCGGTGTCCGTACCACGAGGACCGGAAATCCGTTTCCGATGCAACTTGTGTCGGTATATCGCGAGCCCTGGTGAAGGTGGGTCCGGCTATCTGGACGCCTGTCCGGTGGCACTCAGTCGAATTCTCAGTCGAATTCGAAGTCTTTCGGGCCCTGATGCTCGAACCAGAGGCGGTCGCTGTCGGGGCTCTCCTCCAGGAATTCGGGCGTCTCCTCGAGGATTTCCTCTCCGCCGGCCATCTCTTCCTCCGAAGCAGGATCGGCAAGCTCGGTCGGCTGTGCAGCCGCCACCGGCTCCAGGTCGGGCTCCCGTTCGGGCATCGGCAGCGGTTCGAAATCGGGCTCCGGCTCGGGGAACGGATCCGGCAACGGTTCGGGCTCGGGAGACAGCGGGATCGGCTCGTCCGGCAGCGGCTCGCGTTCGCCGACCGGCTCGGGAGGCACGACTGGCTCGTGTTGAGTAACCGGCTCGGGCAAGGGCTCCAGCGCGGCGATAGGTTCCGGTGCGGCGATAGGCTCGGACTCAGCGATCGGCTCGGACTCGGCCTGCACGACCTGCTGTTCGACAATCGGTTCGTGTTGTTCGGGCTCGGGCGCGGGCGCGACGATGCCACGACCAAACGCCTCATCCTCCTGGCGTTTTAGCTCGTCCTCCGTCGTCCCGTGCTGGCGTTTCAGCTCGAGATGCTCGCGAATTGCGTCATCCAACGGTCCCATTACAGCCCGTAGGGTAGTGCAGCGGCGCCGTCAGCGGTGAGACGGGCGAGTGGCCCGATCAGGCGCCCATATAATCGCCATGTTGGCGGGTTTCCCCGCCACGCACGGGGCTATAGCTCAGTTGGGAGAGCGCCTGGATCGCACCCAGGAGGTCGTCGGTTCGAGTCCGACTAGCTCCATCCGGTTGGTTGCTTTGCTGGACGGATCGCACATGGTTGAGCTCTTCCCGTCGACTTGTGCCCGGCACGTCGCGGAATTAAGCTCACGCCGGTGGATCGACTTTCTCACCTCGCACCCCTCTCCGGTCTGGCTACTGCGGTCCTGGTCGCCATCGGCAATCTGATCTGGGGTTTCGAGCAGCCCCCGCAAGGTGCTGGGGCCGAGGAGATCGTCTCCTTCTACAAGAGCACTTCGACTGAGATTCGCATCGGAGGAACGACCAGCATCGTTTCGCTACCGTTCTTCGTCTGGTTTGGGGCCGTGTTACGGGAGCGCCTCGCCGCCGCTGAGGGCCCAGGGCGGAGCGGATTGCCGCTTATGGCCTTCGGTGGCACGGTCCTCACAGCCGTGGTCGCGCTCGGGGCTGAAACGATCAACATGGCTGGAGCCATGAGGGCCGATGACGGCGAGCTCACGAGCGATACCGCCCAGATCTACTTCGATGTGTCCTATGCGTTCGGCGCTCCGTCGTTCGGGGTCGCGATCGCTGCGGTGGCTGCGCCCACCGCGTTAGTTGCTCTTCGGACGGGACGGGTGCTACCACAGTGGGGCGCCTGGCTTGCGCTGTTTGTCGCGCTAGCGATGCTGACGCCCGCGGTCCTGCTCATGTTCCTACCGGCAGTGCTGCTCCTCGGCGCTTTCAGCGTTCGACTGTACCGGGAGGGTTTGGACGTCGACACGGCACACAGCACCGAACGACGCGACCGACGGCCAGACTGATTTCAACGTGATCACGAGCGACCGCAAGACCGAGCTTAAGGGATCGGCTCGAGCGCCGGCCGGTCAACTCCGTGCGGTTGCTTCATACTCCAAAGAGATGACTCATCGGCGCAAAGGACCCAAGAGCACACGAGCCGGTTGCCTTCAATGCAAGCCCAACAAGCACCAACGCGTAAAGGGCGGCCTTCGGGCGAAGGCCAACCGGGAATGGCTTCGGCTCGAACAAGTCGCAAACGGCTTCGCTAGACCTGAAGGCTTGTCAGTTCACCGGTACGCGCGACCGCGGGGCAAGACACGCAGCACGTAGATCGTGCGGGCCGCGTGATCGTGCTGGAAGCGCACGCGCCAGTCACCTACGCGCAAGCGGAAATCGTCGCCGCCCTTGAGCCGGATTACGTCGCCACGCGGACCGTCGCCTCTCAGCTGTTCAAGCGCGTCGAGCACTCGTCGGCGGACGGGTGGGTCCAGGCGGCGCACGTCACGTGCCGCGCGAGCCGAGAACTCGACGCGCCACGATTTGCGCGCGCTCAAGTCAGTTCGCGCTTGAGGTCTTCGAGTACCACCGTCTCACCACGCTCGACCTCGGCTCTCGCTTCGCGGAGACCCTCCTCCTCCTCGGGTGTGGTTGGATCCTCACCCTCGGGAACGCCCTTGAGAAACTCCACCAGCGCGTCCTGATGATGACGCTCTGCAAGATAGTGAAGGGTGTCGCGAGCCTCGGACTCGGACAGCCCATCAATTGCATGAACAAGCTTCTCCTTGGCGGTCATACCAACCAAGTATAGGGGCGTCGTATCCGGCCTCGCCACCCATCGTGATTGGGAGTTCGACAGTCATCGGCGAAGTGTCCTCGACTCTACGGTTCGATCCCAAGCCCATTTCAGGCCGGAGACTTGCTAGCCCTTCGAAGCTGAAGCTGGAGTTGAGGGTTCGAGAGTTGTCCGACTAGCTCCATTCTCTGGTCGCTTCGCACGACCGTTCTGGCCACTGACGGTTAGAAGATCCAGCGGTCCATAGGGCAGAAGCGAGATACTGCGCCGACGATGTCCCAGGAAAACGTTGAGGTGATGCAGGCCGCCTTGGAGGCGTGGAACGCGGGTGACATGGATGCCCTTCGTGAGTTGTACGACCCCGACGTCATCATGCGGCCCCCGGAGGGTTGGCCGGAGCCGGGGCCCTTCGTGGGGCGGGAGGCGGTCATGCGCCAGTACGAGCAGAATCGCGAGACCTGGGACGCCGACGCATTGGAACCGATCAGCGACTTGGTCGGCGCCGGCGACCGAGTTGTTCTGAGGATGATCTGGCGTGCCGCAGGCCATGGCCCTGAGTCGAGCATGGAGTTCACGGGCGTCTACACGGTGCGCAAGGGCAGGATCTTCTACCTGGAGTTCTTCTGGGACCACGCGGAGGCCCTCGAAACCGTGGGGCTGCGGGAATGAAAGTGGATGGCGGCGGCGACAATTTCTTCCGTGGACTCAACCGTGGTCTCAAACTGAGCGAAACTCAGAGAACCTGAGAACACCTCAGAGCACTTCAGCGCAGCTCAGAGCACCCCACAGAACACGCTTGAGGCCGAGGCGCGGTACTGTCCACAGGCCAACCAGAAGGGAGAGCGCCTTGCCGTCTGCCACCACACCGGATTCTGAACTTAAGGCCCGCCATCGAGCGATGTGGGCCTCGGGCGACTACCCGTCCATGGTCGAGACATTCCTGTTGCCGCTGGGCCCGAGACTCGTCGAGGGGTGCGGTGTCGCCTCGGGGATGCGCGTGCTCGACGTCGCCGCCGGCACTGGCAACGCCTCGATACCCGCGGCGCGGGCCGGGGCGGACGTCACCGCCAGCGACCTGACGCCCGAGCTGTTCGAGGCGGGACGTCGCCGCGCCGAGGCGGAGGGAGTCGCGCTCGAATGGGTCGAAGCCGACGCAGAGCACCTTCCGTTCGAAGATGAGTCTTTCGACGTCGTGATGTCGTCGATCGGCGCGATGTTCGCGCCCCACCACCAAGACGTCGCCAACGAGCTGGTCCGCGTGTGCCGTCCGGGCGGCACGATCGGACTCTTGAGCTGGACTCCCGAAGGCATGATCGGCGCGCTGTTCCGGACGATGGGGCCGTTCGCCCCGCCACCTCCACCGGGCGCACAACCTCCGCCGCTGTGGGGTAGCGAGGAGCACTTGGACGAGTTGTTTGGCGCCCGCGTCAACTTTCTGACGCTGAAGCGTGAAATGCTGGAGATCACTGCCTTCGAGCATCCACGCGACTACGGGGAGCACTTCAAGACACGGTACGGTCCGACCATCGCCGCCTTGACAAACGCGCGAAACAACGAGCGCGAAGCGGAGTTCAACGAGGCGCTGGACCAGTTCTGCGACGAGTGGAACCTTGGCACGCCCGACGCAGCACGTTTCGAGAAGGAGTATCTGCTCGCCGTGGGCAAACGGGCGTGACGAAGTGCTTAGGCTTTTCCCCCGTGGACTCAACCGTGGTCTCAAACTGAGCGAAACTCAGAGAACCTGAGAGCACCTCAGCGCACTTCACAGCAGCTCAGCGCACCTCACAGAACTCGTAGCGCCGTTATCGCACCCAGGAGGTCGTCGGTTCGAGTCCGACTAGCTCCATCCGCTTGATTGCTTGGTCTCTCGTTCGCGAGCAACACAGGACAGTGAACCCCTTTGAAGTCGCGCGGCGGTCCAGCTGGGGTGGTCGCCTCCATCAACCCGAAGTAGATCGGGCACTCGACGAATGCCCGAAATCCGTACGCGGCGTCCTCGCCGCGCCAGCTCCACCGCCAGCCAGCCACCGAGCCGGTTGCCGGCGAGGTGCGCCGTTCAAGCCCGGCGGCGTCCATATCGCGTTCGAGCGCGTCGACCAGTGCGTCGATCGTCGGCTCGACGCGTGCTACTGCGACACGCCCGCATGTAGCCGAGATCGGGGGCGCAGACCGGAAGGAGCTATGGACAGGTCGCGAACGCGTCCGTATCGGTCACCGCCGGCGACGAGGTGCCGAGCGGGTTGAAGTAGAGCTTGGCCTTGTCGCAGTTGCCGAGCTGCACGCTGGGATGGATCCGGACGATGTTCTGCACACCGGCGGGCAGCGTTCCGCCCTGACACAGCAGGAAGTTGTCGGTGCCGCCCTCGGCGCTCTGGATCTGACAGTTGGGCAGGTTCACGGGCGGGATGAACAAGCCGGGCGGGATCGACCGCGCTCCGGGCACCAGGAAGCCGAGGCTGGAGGCCGACTGGTTGCAGTTGAAGAAGATCTCGAACTCGGTGGCCGCGAACGGAAGTGGCGCGGCCTGCAGAGCGCCGGGACAGAGGGGTGACGGGGGAGCACCGGGAACGGCGCCACCGTCGATTCCCAGCAGGCTCCTATAAAAAGCGTAGTCGGCAGCGTCAACGACGCTGTCGCAGTTGAGATCGCCGGTGAGCTCGAACAGCCGGTTGAGGGTCTGGTCGGACAGCCTGTTGAGGATCTGGTTGTACAGCGTGCGCACCGAAAAGGCGGCGCCATCATCCTCGCTGTTCAGCAGACCGGACGGCCCGCATACATTCCGGTTGTCGGGATCGTTGTCTTCAACGTCATCATCCTCGACCACCGTGCCGATGAACTTGCCGCGCAGGACCGTTCCGTCGGCGAGTGTCAGTTCCATCTCGATCTCGACCTCGTCGCCGGGCTGGAGATCGTCGTCGTCCGCAGTGGTCGCGGACTTCGATGTCTTGCGACTGTTCACCACGATCGCGCTGGCCACGAAGTTGTTGCGCTTCTTCTTCACCTTGGCGACGCGCAGAAACACCAGCGCGTTGGAGGGAACGCGTGCGCGGTTGCGAATCCGGGCCTTGACCTTGAGCGCGCGCTTGCGCTTCTTGGCGGAGTGCCGTGCGGACCGGCTGCGCTTGCTGCGCTGTGCCGTGACCTTGAACGCTCCGACCGAGAAGCTCATCTTGCCTGCCTTGGGAAACTTGGCCTTCATCCTCAGCGTCGGCTTGGCCGCGCGCTTGCGCTTGGCGTCCGCGCTGACCGGCACGGCCAGCATCGACAGCGCCGCCGCCGCCATTAGCGCCAGCCCTATGCTCTTGAGGCGCCTGCGAGTCACAACAGCGGCAACATACCAGCGCGGCTCGGCACTGGCAACGGGCATCCGGGCTGAACCAGGCCGGCTGGGCCGCCTACGTCAGCGCGTCGGCTCGAGGTTGCACTCGAGCCAGTCGAAGACGCGCTCGTTGCGGAGTTGCGGCGCCATCGGCTCGCAGTGGAACTGCGCGCCCTCGGCGGCGGTGAAGCGGATCAGCCGCTTTTGCCCGCGCAACCAGCCGAACACGGTCTCCGGCTGTCCGGGGAAGAACTGATCTCCCTTCATGACCGCCTACCAATGCCCGAACGGCGCGGTCGCCGGCGCGCGCCTGCTCGCCGGCCCGCTCGACTGGAACTGCGACGGCGTGATTTTGGGACAGTTGGCGCTCGACCTCAACGGTGATGGTGCGCTGACGGCGTTCGCGCCGTTTCTCGACCGGCCCGCCCTGAACTACAGGGGAGGCGGCATCGGCGATCTGGGAACGAGCCCGCTACCCGGCATCACCGCGATGATCGAGCCCGACCTTGACGAGTTGATCGAAAACAAGAATGCGATCCAGGAAGCCGTGAAGAAAGCTCAGCAGCAACCGCCCGGACATGGTGATCCTGTCGTAAGCTATTCCAAGAGGAATTCATGGACAACGTGCGCGAATACGAGGTAGTGCTTCAGCTCGAGGAAGAAGGCGGCTACAGCGTTTTCGTTCCGGAGTTGCCCAGCGTGGCCATCCAGGGTGAGACCCGCGAGCAAGCCCTGGCGATGGCCAAAGAGGCAATTGAGGGCTACCTCGAGGTCATGCGCGAGGACGGCCTGCCAATCCCCTCGGTCGAGCGTGACCAGGTAGCGGTCCACGCGTGAGCCACAAGCTCCCCTCGGTAAGAGGCAAGCAGCGCCTCAAGGTCCTTGAAGCCGAGGGCTGGTATCTCAAGCGCACGAAGGGCAGCCACCACATCATGCGCCATCCGACCATCCCCGACGCGATTTCGGTACCCATCCACGGCAACCGGAACATCAAGCCAGGATTGCTGCTCAACATCCTTAAGACGGCAGGCATCAGCCGAGCCGAGTTTCAGCGCCTGTTGTAGTCACGAAGGTAGCCTCGACTCGCCGACCCAAACGGCTCCGCTGTCCGAACGAAGCCGACAGCGCTCAACCGCCGCTTCGTCCAGCCGCCAGCATGCGCTAGCCGCCAAGTCGCCGACGCGCTGTTTGCACCGACGGCAGCACGCTCTTGGCCTTCGTAAGCGCTCGCGCGCGTAAAACGACACTCGCGGGTTTCGCGGCGATCGTGATCTCCTCGCCGGTTGCGGGATTGCGTCCCGGGCGTGCCTTCGAGGCGGGCCTCACGCGCACCGTCAGCTGCACGAGGCTGCCGATCTTCACCTTCTCTGCGTTTTCGATCTCATCGAGCACGACTTCCTCGAGCGCGTCGAGCACGCGCTTGGCCTCGACCTTGCTGATCTCGGCACGGTCGGCGATGGCGCTGGCAAATTGCGACTGAGTCAACGGCAAGACGGCCTCCTCCTCGTGGGATCCAAGAACTGCGGAGAGTAATCAATCCACCCCCTGTACTGCTCTCCTGGGTGATCTGTGGCGCTGCCGGTGATAGGCATGGCCGCCATCGCACCCAGCAGGTCGCCGGTGGGTAGGAGGTGCTATCCAAGCGCACCCGGCAGGGAGGCTACCCAGGTTTCTTGACAGCCGAGTCCGGCTAGCTCCATCGCTGTCGTGGTCACCCGGAAGGGGGGCCGCGGCGGTGTCAAGAGAGCGAGGTGGGCGCCTCTGGTAGCGCTATGCGTACGTCACGGTGGCTTTCTTCCTCGCCACGTCGCTGCGCCCTGTCCCACTCGGCGAGTCCAAGCACGAGGAAGTGCGCTACCTCGACATCCACGAAACGACCAGCTCGACGAAGCCCAATTCACCGGTTGGGAGAAGCAGGCCAGCCAATTGCCCGGCGAACGAATGTGAGCGACCATCTGGAAGGTGCACGCCGGCGACCTTGGTGGCGCTATGCGACACTTGGATGCCCCGCGTGGGCACCGCTGCGCTCGTCGTCAGGCTCATGAATAGAATCGCGCGACCTTGCCTGAGATCACGACAATCGCCGAACTCGGCACCGCAGGCGGCACGTTGATTCTGGCGCTGGCCACGTTCGCATCAGTGCGCGCCGCCGATCGGCGGGCGCGAATAGCGGAGCGGGCGATGCTGATCGGGATGCGCCCAACGTTGGTTCCGTCGCGACCCGAGGACCCGCCGGAGGACGTCCGATTCGCGAGTGACGAGATACTGCACGTCCCGCCCGGCTCGGCGGTTGTCACGCACAGGGACGACCGTCTGCTGATGGCCATCACGCTGCGCAACGTCGGCTCGGGACTGGCCGTGCTGCGTGGTTGGCAGGTGAACTACGGACACCTGACCGAGGGCGGCGGCGAGCACGGCGACCCCGACGATTTTCGACGGCCCGTGCGCGACAACTACATAGCGGCCGGCGATGTCGGCTTCTGGCAGGGCGCGGTCCGCGATGCCGAGGACCAGCTACACGGTGAGGTCGGCCAAGCTCTCCAGAGCGACAAGCACCTGTTCGTCGACCTGCTCTACTCAGACGAGGAGGGATTGCAGCGTTTTATCAGCCGCTTCTGGCTGATACCGCACGGCGACATCTGGGCGGCGAGCGTCGGGCGGCACTGGCGACTGGGCTAGCTGGCCGTACGAGAGGAGGCAAGCCATGCAACAGAAGATCACCCCGAACCTGTGGTTCGACACCGAGGCCGAAGAGGCCGCGGACTTCTACACCTCCATCTTCAAGAACTCGCGCATCGTCAACGTCACCCACTACACGGAGGACGCGCCGCGGCCGGCCGGCACGGTGATGACCTGATTCCCGAGTTCAGCCGCTGACGGTCACCGACAGCACCGGTGGCAGCCGCGTGCTTGCCGTGAACCAGCTCTCTCCGGCATCGCTGGAGCCGAATACGTCGCCTGATTTGGCGCCGAAGTAGAGCTCGAGCGCCGAGTCCTCGCCGGCTCGCCCGAACGCCTGGCGCAGGACTGTCAGATAGGCGTCCTCGTCGGGAAGCCCGTCGCCACGCGCGGTCCAGCTCGCCCCGGCATCGCGAGTCTCGTACACGCATACGCGACCGCCGGGAGAGGTGCGATCGTCCTCCGACAGCGGGATCACGTAGGCGCTGTCGGGATCGCCCGGGTCGAGCACGATCGGGAAGCCGAAGTCCGACGGCAGTCCGGCCGAGATGTCAGTCCACACCTCACCGCCGTTGTCGGAGCGATAGACGCCGCCGTGGAACTGCATGAACATCCGCTCCGGCCGCTTGGCCGCGCGCTTGAGGTCGTGCACACACAATGCAATCGTGTTCTCGTCTGCGTCCTCGGGCCCGTAACGAGCAACGAGGCCCTCGTTGCCCTGTCGCCATGTCTCGCCGCCGTCCTCGGTCAGCCACACCCCGGCGGCCGAGATGCCAAGCGCCAGCCGGTCCGGCTCGCCCGGCCAGGGAACGATCGAGTGAAGGCACAGCCCACCGGCTCCGGGCTGCCAATGCGGGCGGGTCGGATGCTTCCAGAGCGGTTCGTTCAGCTGCCAGGCGGCACCACCGTCAACGCTTTTGAACAGCACGCCCGGATCTCCTCCCGCATACAGCGCGCCGTCACGTTCGCCGGCCGCAATTGACCATATGCGCTCGAGCGCAACATCTTCGCCCTCGGGCACTACCACCCCCGTCGCCTGCTCCCACTCGCCCGATGGATCGTCCGTGTGGAAGATCTTCGGCCCGTAGAACGGAGAGGTCACGGAAGCAAGCAGACGGCCGCTGCGATCGTCGCGCATCGCGTACTCGACCGGCTCGCCGACGAAAGCACGAGTCTTCAACTCGAATTTCGAGCCAGGCTCGCCCTCCAGAACGAACAGGCCCTTGCTGGTGCCAACGAGCAGCTCGGTCATCTACGCATCACCCTCCTGAGATAGCCGGGAGCACATCGACTCGATCGTCGGTGCCAATCGGCGTGTCTTCCGCTGCCCGCTCGCCGTTCACGAACACATTGATGTGCCGGCGGATCCGGCCACGCTCGTCGAGGATCCACCCCGCCAATTCAGGGTACTTGTGTTCCAGCTCGCGCAGCGATCCGGCCACGGTATCACCTTCGATCGGTTGCTCCCGGTGGCCACCGGCGAGCCCCCTGAGAGGAGCGCGAAGCCTCAGAACCGCCATCGCGCGATTCTATTGCCGTCAGCGAACGGTGGCGATGCTCGACGCGAGCAGCTTCTTCTTCTTTTTCGCGGAGTGGACGACAAGCAGCAGCCGGTCGCCCTTCTTCAGCTTGGAGGCCGGCGCGTTGAGCGACAGCTTCTTGGCCTTGACGCTGTTGTTCTTCAACACGAGCTTCTTGGTGGCGATGTACTGCTTGGCGGGGTCCTTGCCCAATCTATAGACCGTCGCCAGGCACTTGCTGCGCTTGCTGCACTTGGAGATCGATGCGGTGATGTTCGTCTTGGCGCCCCGCACCTTGGCCCGCACCGCGACTCGCTTGAGCTTGCCGGCGACGCGGTAGGCGGGAACGCTGAACGTGATCCCCTCGACGTTGACAAGCAGCCCGTCGGAGCCTTCGGCCGCTTCGGTCCACTGCTCATAGGTCGGCGCGTCGTTGGTCCCCGAGGCTCCCGAGCGGGTCGTGCTGAAAGCTGTCGACGCGTCGCCTGGCAGGATCCCGTAGAGGTTGAGCAGCGCCGCGGCCGGGATCAACGCCTGGAGCGTGCCGATCTGCGCCGCGCCGCCCGCCTTCGTGTGGGTCGATGCGACCTGCATGTCGAGCGAAGGCGCCTGTGCGGTGCCGCCCGGCTCCAGGTAGCCCGATATCGCGTTCTTGGTCGCGAATATCGCTCCGGTCAATGCGGGGTCGAGTGTGTCGTCGAGGCTGAAGAACATGTTCGCCGCCAGCACGTCGGCATCGGCGCTCTGAATCGAGCAGTTCATGATCGGCGTCGCCGTGCAGCCGGCGCCCGGCGGATAGGAGTTCACGAACGGTTGTGGAGCCGGCTTGAACTTGATCCGAACGGTTGCGTTGTCCTGGCCGAGGTTGGTCGTCTTCCAATACAGCAGATCGCCGTTTGCCCAGGCCCAGCGAAGGCTCTTGCCGAGCGTGTTGAGCGCGACGGTGATGTCGAAGATCGTGTTTGCGTCAACGGTCGGACTGACCGGAACGCTCGGCTCACCGAAGTTGTAGCCAGTCGTGTCGGTCGCGCCGTAGCCAACCGTCAGCCCGACGCGGTTCGGGGTCGAGTAGCAGGAGCCGTCCGGCGTTTGGCCGGCCGGGCAGAGGTTGAACGGCGACACCACGGTCGTGACACCGCCGCTTGGGACCACTCCGGGGGTGGTGGTGCCGTTGGTGACGACTGGAGTCGATACGCCGCCGTTGATGACGGTGAGCGACAGGACGTAAGGACGGGCGGCGTTTCCGCCGGCCATATCGCCCCAGCCCGAACCAGGACTGCCCGGGTCGCTGGAAGAGAGATCGGTCTGCGCCTGCGTGGGCATCCCGTCTGGGACGGCGACGGCCCCGGCCGAGGCTACCGACAGCGCCAGTAAGCCGCACGATCCCGCCGCGAGCGCAGCGCTACGAGTTGCAAACCGTCGGATACGTACTGACACGGGAGATCTCCTTGCTTTCTGGCTTGAAAAGGCAGGCATACGGACGCCAATCGACACAAGTTGCGGCGCCCTGAAGTTTTTCGCTCTGCGCCCGCAGGATGTCCAGCAGCGCCATGGCCAAGCGCTCGAGGCGCTTGGCGTCGGTTTACCCTCTGCTCGCCCTCGCGGTCCTCACCGCGATCGGCAGGCCGCTCCCCGGCCTACAGCGGAGTAGGGGACGACTCGCCACTCAGGCAGCTGTGCCGTCGCCTCTTCCGCTTCTTCTTCTTTTTCTTCCTCTTGCTCGTGTCGGCCTTGTCGCTCGAGCTGCTGCTGGCGCTCACCGTCTTCGCGTCCACCTTTGCCTGATAGACGCCCGCGAGCAGCGACGCGCTGACCGACCAGGCGCCGCCGGTCATGGTTACTGCCGTCCCGACCTCGGTGCCGTTTCTGAGCAGATGCACCGTGCGGCCCTTGCGGCATGCCGGCTTGGCGCTGGAGACCGTTCCCTGAGCGCCGGTCGGCCCACCCCCCGTGATCGCGACCGTGGTTGGGTACGAAGCAGCCTGCGCGGCAGCCGGACCCAAGAGCGCGGTCGCGCCCGCGAGCGCGATCGGGATCAGTACGCGACGAAAGCTTCTCGAGTGCACGGCAAACCCTCCCCGTTTGAACGGTCCATGTGACGTTGGAGCGCTTGAGCATATCGGCATCCACTCGAGAAAGCACGCCGTGCCGCATGGTCGCTCGGCCTCAGGGATCCGGGCCGGCCGCGCCGCAGTCCTGCAGCACCGCCATCGCCGCGTTTCGCCCGTTGAGGGCGATCACAGAACCGGCCGGGTGCGTCGCGGCGCCACACATGTAGAGACCTTCGACTGGGGTGCGATGATCGAAGCGGCGCTCCCACATCTGGTCCGGCAGAACCTCGCCCTGGAAGATCTGGCCGCCGGTGAGCCCAACGCGCTGCTCGATGTCCGGCGGGCCGAGCAGCTCGCTGTGCTCGACGCACTCGCGGATGTCGGGCGCGTAGACGCCGATCGCGCCCAGAATCGCGCCTTCGATCTCGTCGCGCCGCGAGTCCCAGTCGCCGTCAGCCAACTCGTAGGGCGCGTACTGCGCGAACACGCTCATCGTATGGCGATCCGGCGGAGCGACCGACGCATCGTAGGCACTGTGGAAGTACAGCTCGGCGAAGCCGATCCGTGGCTCGCCGCGCTTGCAGGCCTCGAACGCATCCTGAGCCGCGTCGAGCCCCGATGCGATCGTGACCATCGCACGATGCGGCTCGATCGCGCCGGCGGCGTCGAACGTCGGCAACTTGCGCAACCCCGCGTTGAGCTTGACGACCGGCGAGCGCACCCGCCAGCTCTCGAGCCGCGCACGAAAGTCCTGCGGTAGTCCGGCGCCGCTGAGCATCGCCAGCGTTCGCTTCGGGTCGGCGTTGGAGATCACGACGCGAGCGCGAATCGCCTCGCCGCTCTCGATCTCCACGCCCTGTCCGGGAACGATTCGCGCGACCGGCACGCCCGCCGCAAGCGACGCTCCGGCGTCGTGCGCGGCCTGCGCGATCGCGAACGAAACCGTGCCCATTCCTCCATCGACGTAGCCCCAGATCGAACCAAGCCCGAGCAGGTCGCCCTGATGGTGCATCAGCTTGACCGAGGCGGTGCCCGGATCGCGCGGCCCGGCGAACGCGCCGATGATGCCCTGGCCGAACAGGGCGTGCTCGAGGCGTTCGTCACTGACGTAGCGCGCGAGCGTGTCGGCGATCGACTGCTCGAACACGACCGAGATCATCTCCTCGTCTTCGCCCAGCGCCTGCTCGATCTGCGCGCGACTCGGCGACGATCCAAGCCAGGTATCGCCTCGCGCGCCGTGTCGCAGCGCCAGCCGGATGCGATCGAAGAGGTCCTCGTAGGCGAACAGGCCGGCGACGTCACGTTCGGAGAATCCGTTCGCGCGCATGTGCGCCGCGGTCCGATCGGAGTCGATGAACTCGGCAAACGAGGTCCCGTCCTCGAACGGACACCAGAGATTCGGGTCGGCGGGAAAGACGCGGTAGCCATATTTTGCGAGGCTCAACTCGCGCACCACGAGATCGTCCAGCAGCCCGACCACGTACGCGCAGGGGCTGACCAGATATCGGTCGTCGGGGAATGGTCGTTCCAGCGTGCACGCGCCGCCGAGGCGCTCACGCGCTTCGAGCACCAGGACCGACTTGCCCGCTCGCGCCAGGTAAGCGGCCGTGGTCAGCCCGTTGTGGCCGCCGCCGACGACGATCGCATCCCACTGGCGCGCGGCAAGCTCCTCGATCGGAGCGGGAAGGCCGACGCGGCCCATGACCGCGTTGACATCGACTGAATTGGCGTCAGTAGCCAAGTAATTTTGTCGGAGATTGCGGGATCGTGGCCGGTCAGAGCTTGCAACGCCGATGCCCCGTGAATATGTTCACGCGTGCGACCGGGAGAGCGTGTGGACTCGCGAAAGCCAAGCGGGGACACGCCCTCGATAGGTGGCGGGAAGAGCTTATTCGCGCACAGGCTATGTGCGAGGCAGGCCAGACCGTCGCCCCCGGTTGCTTTTTTAGTTCCTCCAGCGCGTCCGCCGGCCGCCCTATCTTGACTCTTGCGGCCCAGGCGCCGTCAGCTCCAGGCCAGCCTGCCAGCCGGGGTTGTGCGACCGGGCGCAACCGGGGACGGGGCGCTGTGAGCAAGACCCGGAGCATCGCTCCAGCTAGCCCGCCCTTTCCCCATCCACCAGTCCTGCCACGGGACGACCGCCAGGTACGCGGGTCGACACTGAACGGCTGCGCAATTCGAGGATCAAGGTCTCGACGACGTTCGGATCGAACTGCAGCCCGGCGTACCTACGCAACTCGCTGACCGCCGTCGAAGGCCGCAGCGCCTCCCGATAGGGACGATCGGAGGTCATGGCGTGGTACGCGTCGCAGACGAAGATGATGCGGCTGGCCAGCGGGATCTGGTCGGCCCGCAGCCCGTCCGGGTATCCGGTTCCGTCCCATCGCTCGTGCTCGGAACGAACGATCCGGGCAACCCGCTCGAGGCCGGACACTCGCTCCAGCAAATCGGACCCGACCACCGGATGCTGCTTCATCACCTCCCATTCGGCAGTGTCCAGCGATGCCTGCTTCTGGAGGATCGAATCTGGGATCGCGATCTTGCCGACGTCGTGCAGGCGCGCACCGGTCTGCAACTCCCCGAGCGTCTCTCGATCCAGCCCGAGCCGTCCTCCTACGATCGTCGCCAGTTCAACCACTTCGTCGGAATGTCGCGAGGTATAGGAGTCGCGCGCGTCGATCGCGTGTGCGATCGCTTCGACGCTCGACTCGACCTCTCGATCGAATCGCCCGCGAGCGCGCACCCGCTCGAGCGCCGGCCCCGCGAGATCGGAGACCTCCTGTAGCAGCGCGCCCTCGGAGATCCCGTTCGAGGGAAGCGGACCCAGGCGGTGCCGGACGCTGGACACGCGAGCCAATTCGCTGCTGCATGTCACTCTCCTGCCGGGCGGCCCTCGCGTCGCTTGCGGGCCAGGCCTACATGGAGCGGATCGTCTTGGCCGCGGCGCGTTCGGGGCTGACGCGAACGACGTCCCAGGCCAGTCCCGCCATCTCGAGCGCGCGGATCACGTGCGCGCCCGGATCGAGCATCCGCTCCCATCGCTTCAGTCCATGCGCCGAGGATGTCGGAAACGCGTGGTGGTTGTTGTGCCACGCCTCGCCGAACGATGGAAGTGCGAGCCACAGCAGATTCTTCGAGTGATCGTGAGTCTCGAAACGCTGGCGGCCGAAGAAATGGCAGAGCGAGTTGATGCTGTAGGTGACGTGGTGCAGAACGAAAATGCGCATCAATCCACCCCAGAGCAGGCCGGTGAGGCCGGCAACGAGCGTCCCCCCGATCGCCCATCCGAGGCCGAACGGAACGACCAGGCCGATCGTCACCCAAAGCACGAAGGTGCGGTCGACGAAGCGGATCACCGGATCCTGCTGGAGGTCGGGCGCGTAGCGATCCTTGGCAGCGCGCTGCGTGTGAATGAACAGCCATCCCAGGTGCGCGTGCGCCAACCCCTTGAGGGCTCCCCTGAAGCCGACGCCGTGATCGACATGAGGACTGTGCGGATCGCCGTGGCGATCGGAGAAGGCGTGATGCTTGCGATGATCTGAAACCCAGGAGATCACCGGGCCCTCGATCGCCGCCGAGCCCAGTATCGCCAGAGTCGCCCGGATCGGCCGGTAGGTGGAGAAGCTGCGATGTGTCAGATAGCGGTGGAAGCCGACGGTTATCCCGAGGCCGGTCGCCGCATAAACGATCCCGAAGACCACCAAGTCATGCCAGTGCAACATGCTCTGCCATGCCTGCCAGACCACGATTCCGATCGCAACAAAAGGCACGATGGTTACGGTGGCCGTGATCGCACGATCACGGGTCTCATGGGCCACGGGCTGAACGTCGCTGGCCCTGGGCTCCCTAGGGGCCGCCGTAGGTGCCTCGCGGGCCACTTTCGGTTCCTCGCGGGTTGCGGAGGGAGAATCCAGCGCCACGGCCACAGAATAGTCGGTCGGCAAGCGGGCAGGGCCAGCGGATCCGGTCGCGGGGCCCGTGATGCTATGGTGCCAGCGTCTAGCCGGGTCATCCGGCCAAATCAGTGCAGTGTCGCAGTGTGTTGCCTTAGTGCACCTCCGCGTACCTCGCACATAGCCGTGGAGGCAAAAAACATGGCAACAGGAACTGTCAAGTGGTTCAGTGACGACAAGGGGTTCGGTTTCGTGACCTCGGACGAGGGATCCAAGGATCTCTTCGTTCATCACAGCGAGATCCAGGGCGAGGGCTTCAAGTCCCTGAAAGAGGGACAGAAGGTCGAGTTCGACACCGAGCAGGGCGACAAGGGACCGAAGGCAGTCAACGTCCGGGCGCTCTAGTACCGCGTCTGCCAACGTCGGCGAAGGCCGGCGCCTTGAACGCAGCCGGCACGCAGAGTCCGGCCCATGAGCTGATCACCATCCCGATCAGCCACTACTGCGAGAAAGCTCGCTGGGCGCTCGAGCGTGCCGGTATCTCCTACCGGGAAAAGGCCCACCTGCAGGTTCTCCACAGGATCGCCGCAAGGCGGGCCGGGGGCGGGCTGACGGTACCGGTGCTCGTCTGCCCGCTCGGCGTGTTCGCGGACTCGACCGAGATCCTCGAATACGCCGACCATGCGGGCGCCTCGCTCTACCTGGAGGATCAGCAGGCCGGCGGGGAGGTGCGCACGCTCGAAGACCACTTCGACGAGGTGCTCGGCCCCCACGCTCGACGGTGGATGTACCACAACATCTCCGACCAGAAGAAGCTGGTGCGCGAGTACGGAGCCACCGGGATTCCCGGTTGGCAGAGACGCCTGCTTCCGGTCCTGTGGCGCACAGCCGCGCCGGTGATCAACCGGGTCCTGGACATCGACGACGAAACGGCCGCCGCGTCGTTGAGCCGCACCCAGGAGGTCTTCGACGAAGTCGGCGAGCGTCTCGCCGACGGCCGGCGTTTCCTTGTCGGCGAGCGCTTCACCGCGGCAGATCTCTCGTTCGCCGCGCTCTCGGCTGCCGTGACCGTTCCCGAGCAGTACGGGGTTCCGTTGCCGCAACCGCATCTGCTACCCGAGCCGATGCGCTCACGCGTGCTCGAGTTCCGGGATCATCCGGCGGGGCGCTTTGCGCTTCGCATGTACGCGCAGGAGCGCCCCGGGGCCACGCGCGCCCGGCGAACTGCAGCCGCCGTCGCCTGAGTCAACTACCGTAGTACGAGATGGTCGCGTCGAACGCCAACATCCTCAAACGCGTCCTCCCTGTTTCAGTCACCTTCGCTTTGCTCGTAGCACCGGCCGCCGATGCGCGCAAGCTGTTCGTTGCGCAGGCGGGCAACTCCAGCGTGAGCGTGATCGAAACCACCAGCAACTCGCTGGTGGGATCGTCGATCGTGGTCGGGCTGGAACCGGTATCGATCGCTTTGACGCCGGATGGCGCCCGCGCCTACGTCGCCAACGCAACCGGCGACAGTGTGTCGGTGATCGACGCCTCCAGCCAGACGGTGGTGGCCACCGTACCCGTCGGCAACAACCCCGACACCGTCGCGATCTCCCCGACTGCATCGAGGGGCTACGTCTCGAACTTCGATTCGGGCACGGTGTCGGTGATCGACACGTCATCGAACGCCGTCGTCGGCTCTCCGATTGTCGTACCCGCGCAGCCGGCCGGCATGGCGCTGACCCCGGACGGCTCCCGCCTGTACGTGGGAAGCGACACACCCAACACCGTCTCGGTGATCGACACCGCTTCCAACACCGTGATCGGCTCTCCGATTCCCGCCGGCGCCGATCCGACCCGGCTCACGATCACGCCCGACGGCTCGAAGCTGTTCGTCTCGAACGTCGGCGCATCGACCGTGACCGTGATCTCGACAGCGGCGGGCACGGCCACCAAGACAATCCCAATCGGGGGCGATCCTCGCGGCATCGCCGTGGCTCCCGACGGGCAGAAGGCCTTCGTCGCCTCGCTGGGCGGCACCGTCAGCGCGATCGACGTGGCGAGCGAGTCACTGACGTCGCCGACGATCTCGTCGCCGACAGGGTCGTCGCGCATCGCGTTCACACCCGACGGCGCGCGCCTCTATGTCTCCGACAGCGTCGGCACCGACGGACGGGTGACCGCGTTCGACGCTTCGGCGGCGAGCTCGCAGGGGTTCGTGACGCTCCAGTCGAACCCCGAAGCGCTCGCGATCACGCCAGACCAGGCGCCCACCGCCAGCTTCACCACGAAGGTCGCCGCCGCGGGGGCCACGACTCGCTTCGACGGCTCGGCGTCGAGCAGTCCCGACGGAACCGTGACGCGCTTCGATTGGAATTTCGGTGACGGCGCCACGCTGCCCGACGGCGGGGCCACCCCCGCTCACGTCTACGCCCGCAAGGGCAAGCACACCGCGACACTGACGGTCACCGACAACGAGGGCACGTCCACCCAGGTCGTGTTCACCGGACAAAGCGTGCTGCGCAACGGCAAGCCGACCGCCGCCGACACCGGCAGCTTCACGACCCCCAACATCACGGTCCAAACGAGCGCGCGAAAAAACCAATCCGCACTGCGCCGGCGGGGCGTCACGGTCTCGGTCAAGTGCGCGGACGTCGCCTGCACGGCCACGGCGACCGGCTCGATCGGCCTCTCGAAGCAGGCCTCGGCGGCCGTGAAACGCATCAAGCTCAAACGCGCTCGGCGGGCGCTGAAGAAGGGGAAAAAGCGCACCCTCAAGCTGAAGCTCTCGAGCAGGTCGCGACGTCAACTCGCGGGCGCCCTGCGGCGCAGCCGAAAGGCAACCGCCAGGATCAGAGTCGTCGTCCGCGACGCGGCCGGCAACAGAGTCGCCAAGACCCTGCGGGTGCGGGTCAAGCGCTGAGAACCGCGGGCGGCCTCTGGGCCTGAGCGGATTGGCCCTAGGCGATCGGGGCCGTGTCGGCCGGTTCGGCGAGGTTCAAACCTGCGTAGGCCCGGCCTTCGGTCTGACTCTCGTGTTGGTGCGGAACGCCACCGGCCATCTCCATCAGGCGCGCGACGCGCTCCTCCGTCGGCGGGTGCGTGGAAAACATCTTCGACACGTTGCCTTTGCGCTTGAGCGCGGGCGAGATCATCAGATGCGCGATCGCGTTGTTGGCCAGCTTCGGCGAGGGCTCCTGGTCGGCCGCGATCGTTTCGAGAGCAGATGCAAGGCCCTGGGGATAGCGAGTCAGCTCGGCACCCGATGCGTCGGCGACGAACTCGCGCTTGCGGCTGATCGCCATCTGGATCAGGATCGCCGCGATCGGCGCCAGGATCGCCGACACGATCACCGCCACCAGCACCAGCGGGTTGCTGCCGCGATTGTCGCTGAAGAACAACATGCGCAACAGGATGTCGGCCAGCAGCGCGATCGATCCGGCCAGCACCGCCGCCCAGGTCATCAGCCGCACGTCGTAGTTGCGCACGTGGCTCATCTCGTGCGCCAGCACTCCCTCCAGCTCCTCCTCGTCGAGACGCTCGAGCAGGCCGGTCGTGCAGCACACGATCGCCTGCTTCGGGTTGCGGCCGGCGGCGAACGCGTTCGGCGAGGCGTCCTGAATCACGTACAGCCGCGGCATTGGCAGGCCGGACGTGATCGCGAGGTTCTCCACCATCCGCCACAGCTCGGGGGCCTCTTCCTTGCGCGTGAGCTGACGTGCGCCACTGACCAGCACGACGAGGTCGTCGCCCATGTAGAGGTTGAAGATCACCATCATCACCGCGACGCCGATCGCGATGAAGATCGCCGCGTTGCCGACCCACAGCGACGCGACAAATCCAAGGCCGGCGTAGAAGAAGATGAAGCCGAACATCAGCGCGATCGACTTGCGCTTGTTCGACGTGATCTGCTTGTACATGCGCGCCGCGCGCTATCCGGCGGGAGGCGCCGCTCCACCGGGTGGGGCGGCAGCCCCTCCGCCACCGGCGAACGAAACAGCCGGGACTTCGCGATCGGTCGGATCCTCGACCTCGAAGAACTCGCGCTCGGTGATCTTCTTCATTCCCGCGATGACGCTCGACGGGAACTGCTGGATCTTGATGTTGAGGTCGCGCACGGTCATGTTGTAGAACCGGCGCGCGGCCTGGATCTTGTCCTCGGTGTCGGTCAGCTCGTTCTGTAGCTCGAGGAAGTTCTGGCTCGCCTTCAGATCGGGGTAGTTCTCGGCCACGGCGAAAAGCTGGCGCAGCGCTCCGGTTAGGACGTTCTCGGCCTGCCCCTGAGCCTCGGGGCCGTGGGCCGCGACGGCGTTGCTACGGGCTGCGGTGACATTCTCGAACACCGTCCGCTCGTGCGCCGCGTATCCCTTGACCGTCTCGACGAGGTTGGGGATCAGGTCGTGCCTGCGCTTGAGCTGCACGTCGATGTCGGAGAAGCCCTCCTCAGCCCGGTTGCGCAGGCTGATCAGGCGGTTGAAGGTGACGACGCCGTAGAGGACGATCAGCGCGACTAGGACGATTACGACGATCAAGACGACCATCTGGCTGAGCCTGCCTTTCGGAGGGGGAATTGCCGACTACACGTTACAGCCTCAGTAATCGACCACCTTATCCAGCGCCCGCTTGGTGTTGACCCGGCCACCGCTGTAGGTCGTGCCCGAGAAGGCCGACTTGGTATCGACGGTCTTGCGGACCGACTTGCGCAGCTCGGAGTAGGTCGCGTCGGAGTTGCGGGCCCGGCAAAGCGCCGCGACGCCGGCGACCATCGGTGCCGCCATCGAGGTCCCGTCAAGGGTGCGGTAGCTGCCGCTCAGGTACGTGGACATGATGTCCTGCCCGGGCGCGGCGAGGTCGACGCTCGTCTTGCCGTAGTTGGAGAAGCTGGCCAGCGTGTCGGTGGAGGTCGAAGCGGCCGCGACCAGCAGGTTGCCGTTGGTGTAGCTCGCCGGGTAGGTCGGGCTCGAATCGATGTCCTTGCCGTCGTTTCCGGCGGCAACCACGATCAGCACGCCGTCGTCCTTGGCCTCGGAGATCTGATCCTTGAGCGCCTCGGACGACGTGGAGCTGCCGAACGACGCGTTGATGATCTTGGCGCCCTTGTCAGCCGCGTACTCGATGCCCGCGATCGCCTTCGACATCGAGCCGTACCCCTGGGAGTTCATGAACTTGACCGCCATCAACTTGGTGGACCAGCACACGCCGGACACTCCCATCGAGTTGTTGCCGCGACCGCCGACGATCCCCGCCACGTGAGTCCCGTGTCCGTTGTCGTCGGTGCCGCTGCCCTTGCCCTTGACGAGGTTGATGCCGTAGTAGTCATCGACGTATCCGTTCTTGTCGTCGTCCTTGCCGTTGCCGGAGGTCTCCTTGCTGTTCTTCCAGATGTTGTCCTTGAGGTCCGGGTGATCGGTGTCGATGCCCGTGTCGAGCACGGCGACCTTTGAGCAGCTCGTCTTCGTGTTCCACGCGTCGGTGGTTTGCGTGCCGATCTTGCCGTTCTCCGAGTACTGCGACACGAACAGCGGGTCGTTGGGGGTCTTGAGCAGGCTGACGGTCTGGTCACGCTCGACGAACTCGACGTCGACGTCGCGCAGCAGGCGCTTGCGCAGGTTCGTGAGCCCGAGGCGGCCGCGCGGCTTGACGACCTGGCCGCGAATGTTGCCGAGTCGCTGGACGCGGTCTCCCGAAGCGTCCTCGATCACGCGTTTTTGGGTTTCCGTGGATGTCCCCTTCTTGAAGCCGACGATCAGCTGGTTGGGCGCGGGCGGGGGCGGGCCGATTGGGCCGACCGGGTCGGCGTGGGCCGCCGGAGCCGCCGTAGCGGCGATTACTAGCGCACCCAGCCCCACAAGGCTCTTCATGGACCGTGTCATCGACATCCCTGTCTGATCACTGAAACGACGAAGTTGGCCTCAGGTTGAGATCTTGTATCAGGCGGTCTTCGTCTCCTGCACGAGCTTGGTGACCGAGTCCTTGGCGTCCCCGAACAGCATCACGGTCTGCGGCTCGTAGTAGAGGTGATTGTCGATCCCGGCGAAGCCCGGGTTCATCGAACGCTTGAGCACGACGACGTTCTGGGCCTTGTCGACCTCGAGGATCGGCATGCCGTAGATCGGGCTCGCCTTGTCCTCGCGTGCGGCCGGGTTGGTGACGTCGTTCGCGCCGATCACCAGCGCGACGTCGGTCTGCGAGAACTCGGGGTTGATCTCGTCCATCTCCTTGAGCTGCGGGTAGGGGACGTCGGCCTCGGCCAGCAGCACGTTCATGTGACCCGGCATGCGACCGGCCACCGGGTGGATCGCGTAGCTCACGTCAACGCCCTTGGTCTCGAGGATGTCGGCCAGCTCGCGCACGGCGTGCTGGGCCTGCGCTACAGCGAGCCCATACCCTGGCACCACGATCACCTTGTCGGCGTAGGCGAGCATCGTCGCGACGTCGGTCACGGTCGCCTGACGGTAGGTCTTGCCCTCCGCGCTCGCAGCCGCCGGGCCGGCGACGTGCGAACCGAAGGCACCAAACAGCACGTTGGCGAGCGAGCGGTTCATCGCCCGTCCCATCAGGACCGTCAGCAGAGTTCCCGACGAGCCGACCAACGAGCCGGCGATGATCAGCGCGGTGTTGTCGAGCGCGAAGCCGGCGGCGGCCGCGGACAGACCGGTGAACGCGTTCAGCATAGAGATCACGACCGGCATGTCGGCGCCGCCGATCGGAATGATCAGCAGGACCCCGAACACCAGCGCACCGGCCAGCATCAACTCGAACAGCGGTTGCGACTCCGGCCCCGCCATCAGATAGACGACCAGGAACAGGATTCCCGCCGCAAGCGCGGAGTTGACCACCTGTTGGCCGGGGAAGACGATCGGCCGCCCGGTGATCAGCTCCTGGAGCTTCCCGAAGGCGATCAACGAGCCGGAAAAGCTGATCGCACCGATCACGCAGCTCACCACGACCGGCACCAGGATGTCCATCGGGATGTCGGAGAGCGCCTTGATGCCCTCGTGATACTCGGACAGCGCGACCAGCGCGACGGCGCCGCCGCCGACCCCGTTGAACAGCGCCACCATCTGCGGCATCGCGGTCATCTTCACCGCGCGCGCGGAGACGACTCCGATCGCCGTGCCGATCGCGATCCCGATCACGATCCACAGGTAGTTGTCGATTTCGCTATCGAGCAGCGTTGCGGCCACCGCGATCGCCATGCCGAGCGCTGCCGTCAGGTTGCCGGTACGAGCGGTGCGCGGGTGGCTGAGCTGGCGAATGCCGAGGATGAACAGGATCGACGCCACCAGGTAACAAACCCTGATGAAGTCGGGGTCGCGCAGCGAGAACGAACCCAAGGTCAAGCGCTCACCATTCCGCCACCCGCCCGTGATTCCGCTCGCGGAATCACGGTTTTTCTTTTTCCTCGGGTTTGCGTCGGCCTTTGAACATCTCCAGCATGCGCTCGGTCACCAGGAAGCCACCGACGATGTTGATCGTGCCGAAGATCACCGCGATCGTTCCGGCGACCTTCTCCAGCGTGTCGGCGTCGGGCGCGCCAACGACCAGCAGCCCGCCAAGCAGGACGATGCCGTGGATCGCGTTGGTCCCCGACATCAGCGGCGTGTGCAGCATCGTCGGCACCTTCGAGATCACCTCGAAGCCGATGAACACGGCCAGCACGAAGATCGTTATCTCAGTGATCAGGTCGCCGCTCACGCGTTCACCGTCCCGCCGGTGACCGGTCGATCCACTTGTGGATCGACCGCCTGTTTCACGCGATCGTTGACGATCTTGCCGTCGTGGGTGATGCAGGCGCCCGCGATGACCTCGTCCTCGAAGTCCAAGTTGAGCTGAGCCTCCGGCGCGAGCAGCTTGAGCAGGTTCGCAACGTTGTTCGAATACAGCAGGCTGGCGTGAAACGGCATCTGGCTCGGCAGGTCGCAGGTGCCGTCGATCGTCACGCCGTTGTGCTCGATGATCTCGCCCATCTGCGTCAGCTCACAGTTGCCACCTGTCTCGGCGGCCAGGTCCACGACCACCGAGCCGGCGCTCATCGACTCGACCATCGCGCGGCTGACGATCTTGGGCGCGGGGCGGCCGGGCACAGCGGCGGTCGAGATCGCGCAGTCCGCTGCCGCCACACGCTCGGCCAGCAGCTCCTGCTGCTGGCGCTGCTGCTCGGGAGTCAGCTCGCGCGCGTACTGCCCCGAACCCCCACCCTCGGCCTCGTCGCCGGCGAAGTTGATCTGGATGAACTTGGCACCGAGGCTCTCGACCTCCTCTTTGACGGCCGGGCGCAGATCGTAGGCCTCGACCACGGCGCCGAGGCGCTTGGCTGTGGCGATCGCCTGCAAGCCGGCGACTCCGGCGCCGAGCACCACGACACGGGCCGGCTTGGCGGTGCCAGCCGCAGTGATGTTCATCGGGAAGAACTTGCCCAGCAGCCGTGCGGCAGCGAGCCCGGCCCTGTAGCCGGCGCAGAGCGCCTGCGACGACAACGCGTCCATCGACTGCGCGCGCGTCGTGCGCGGCATCGCGTCCATTGCGAAGCTGGTCACGCCGCCTGACACCAGTGACTTGACCAGCTCCGGGCTGTTGAGGGGAGAGAGGAAACCGATCAGAACGGATCCCTGACGCAGCTTCGCAAGCTCGTCCTGCGAAGGTGCGCGCACCTTGGCGATCACGTCGCCGGTCGCGATCACGTCGCCGCCGATCTTCGCGCCCACGTCCTCATAGCTCGAGTCGGGGAGATAGGCGGCGGCGCCCGCTCCCGATTCGACCAGCACCTCGAAGCCGGCCTCGACCAGCTTCGCCGCCACTTCAGGAATCAGGGCGGTCCGGCGCTCGCCGGGCGTGTTCTCTTTCGGAACGCAGACCTTCACATTGAGCGTGTGAGAGCAAGCGGCCCGCAAGAGCCGCGATTCGCGCGCTGGACTCTACAGAAACCCGCTACCGTGGGGCCAAGCCCGCCTACTTCGGGGATGGCAACTGCGAGCCGTTGCCCGGCGGCGGAGGCTTCGTGGGCGACACATGCTTCGGAGCCGATGGCTGCTTTGGCTTTTGGCGCGGAGGCCGTTTGGGCGGCGGGCGCCGCTCCGGTGACCGCGTTGCCGGCTTTTGCGCGCCGGGGGCGGCCCGTCCGGCGCGGCCCTTGCCCGTCTGCTCGCCGGGCCCCAGGCCGGGAAGCGGGGCGAACCGGTCGCGATCGACGCCACGCGCCGACCTGGGGAGCCGCTCCCCGTTCCGCTTGCCGTCGCGCAAACGCTTGTCGGAGGCCGTGGCGCTGCGCTTGCGCGAGCCGTCACGGGCAAGCCCGCTCGAGCCCGCATCACGACCGGCCTCCTTGGTCCGGTCCGCCTGCTGGTGGATGCCCTGCCGCGCCGAGTCGTGGCGCGCATGCTGAGCTACCTCGACACCGGCAACCCCTCCTCCAGCGGCGACCGTGACGGCCGCGGCCGTCGCCGCACCCTTGACGGCTGCCGCGGAGATACCCAGCTTGGCGGCAACCGACGACGCGAATCCGCCGCCCACGGCGCCCGTGCCGGCAGACGCGCTCGTGGCTGCCGCGGTTCCGGCGACCGCCGCGGCGCCGGATGAGCCTCCTGCAGCCGCACCTGCGCCCGCACTTGCCACGGCCGCCTTGCCCGCCGCCAGCGCGCTGGCGGCTCCGAACTTGAGCGTCACGGCCGGCACGACCGGAAGCACCGCCGCCATAGCGGCTCGCTGGCGCTTCACCTCTGAGCGGAATGCGCGGCATCCCTCGCAGTGCTCGAGGTGGCGCCGGATCACCGTTCGCCGCAGCGCCCCGCCGCGAAGCACGCTGAGCTGCTGCTGGATCTCCGTGCACGAAACGTCGCGTGACTGGCGGCTCTTCATCAGCGAGCTGCGCGCCTGAAAGACGAGCGACTTCACCTTTTCGCGATCGCACCCGAGCACGTCTGCTACCTCCGAATGCGAGTTGTCGTGCAGCTCGACCAGCACCAACGCTTCGCGTTGCTCGTACGGGAGTGCGGCCAGGTCGGCGAGCATGCTGCGCAAGTCGCCACGCTCTTGCACCTGCTGCGACAGTCCTGCAAGCGACGGCTCCTGACCGGACAGCTCGACAGTCTGCTTGCGTGCGCGCAGCATCGTGAGGCACTGGTTGCGCGCGATGCGATAGAGCCAGGGGCGAAGCTGGAGCTGCTTGTCGCTGCCGGAGATATCGCGATAGGCGTTGACGAAGGTCTGCTGGACGGCGTCCTCCGCCTCGGCCTGGGAGCTGAGCATGTGGCGGCAGAAGGACAGCAACCGTGGCTGGTAGCGCTTGTAGATGACGGTGAACGCGGCCTCGTCGCCGCGACGGACGCGGGCGATGAGCCGCTCGTCCGAGGCCAGCCCGGCGAAGCGACCCGGAGGGTCGCCGGTTGCGGCCGCCGGCTCGGATACGCCGGCAGCGCCGATGTGGCTGCGTGCAGCCTCCATAGCTGAATTATCGACTCTCGGGCGGGGTCCATGAGATGACTGGACATGTCACTCAATAAACGCTTAACGCGACGCCAGGTTGACCACTAGAATGCCCTTCGATGCCGACTTTCGAGCACGCTGGCCAGAAGCTCGCCTACGAGCTGCGCGGATCCGGCAATCGCACCGTCGTGCTGCTGCCCGGGCTGTTGCTGCCCAGCCGCATGCACGAGCCGCTTGCGAACGCGCTCGACGAGAGCGGCAGCAGGGTCGTGACGTTCGACCTGCTTGGACACGGCGACTCCGATCGCCCGCGCGACATGTCGCGCTACTCGATGCCGATTTTCGGCCGCCAAGTCGTCGGGTTGCTCGACCATCTCGAGATCGACGAGGCCGTGATTGGCGGAACGTCGCTGGGAGCCAACGTGACGCTGGAGGTTGCCTCGCTGGCACCTTCGAGAGTGCGCGGCATGGTGATCGAGATGCCGGTGCTCGACAACGGACTGCTCGCGTCCGCATTCGCGTTCACGCCGCTGCTCGGAGCGCTCACGATAGGTGAGCCGATCTCGCGCGTGTTCGCAGCGGTGATGCGACGTGTGCCTCGCATTTTCGGTCACTACCCGAACGTCGGGCTCGACTGGATCAGCCAGGACCCCGCGCCTTCGGCAGCGGTGCTTCAAGGGCTGTTCTTCGGTCGCATCGCGCCGCCGCGCGAGGAGCGCAAAACGCTCGAGCAGCCGGCAGTAGTGATCGGTCACACCCGCGACGGCATTCATCCGTTCTCGGACGCTCAGATGCTCGTCGACGAGATGCCCAACGCAGAGCTGATCTCGGCCAACTCGATGTTCGAGCTGCGCCTTCAGCCGCAGCGCCTGACTGCCGAGATCGCGCGCTTCGTGGACGACTGCTGGAAGCCCAAGCAGGCGCGGCACAACACAGAGCGGCGCTCCGCCTGACGAAAGCTACGCGGGCTGCGTGATCGCCGCGGCCGCAGCGACGGGCTCTCCCGCGCCGAGCGACCGCATCGCCTCGCGCGCAGCGCGCTCGCCGGACTCGATCGCGCCATCCATGTAGCCGTTCCAGACCGTCGCGGTCTCGGTGCCGGCCCAGTGGATCGCTCCGATCGGCTCGCGCAGCGCCGGCCCGTACGCGGTCAGCACGCCGGGAGACGTGTAGCCGACATAACAACCGCGGCTGTAGGGCTCATCGGCCCACGACTTGTCGATGTAGCGCTCGGGCTTGGCGGCCCGCGGTCCGAACACCCGTGCGAGGTTGCCGATGACCTGATTGCGCCGCTCCTCGGCCGAGACACGCCCCAGCTCGCGTGCCCAGTGACCCTCGAGGAAGCCGACCAGCACGCCACACGATGCGTCGGGGGGCGAGTTGTCGAAGATCATCGTCAGCGGACCCTGTGCGCTGACCGCCTCGCCGCTGAGCCCATCGCCGCGCCAGAACGGTTCGTCGTAGAAAGCGAGGCACTTCGTCACCGTTCCCATCGGCATGCGCTGCGTTAGCTGGTCGCGGTATCCGGGCAGCGGTGGATCGTAGGCGATGCGCCCGGCCAACGTTGGCGGAAGCGCGACGATCACGCGAGCACCGCGGGCAACGGCGCCGTCCGCGAGCACGGTCACGCCCCCCTGCGAATGTTCGATCGCGCGAACCGGCGCGGACAGTACGACGCGCTCGCCCAGCGACTCGCCGACACGGGCGGCCAGGGTTCCGGCGCCCTGCACGAAGCGATCCTGCTGCGCACCTCCCTCGGTGTCCAGCAGCAAATCGAAGTCCCCGGCCGAGGATACGTAGAAGAGCAGGTGCAGCAACGATACGTCTGCGGGCATCGCGGCCCAGACCGCCTCGACTGCGATCTCCATCATCCTGCGCCCGCCGCGAGTCACCATGTTGCGGCGCATCCAAGTGGAGACGGTCTCGCTGTCCCATCGCTGTGCCTTGCGCGCGCGCCATGGAGCCTCGCGAGGGACCTGTTTGCGCATCCGGTCGAGCTTGAGCATCGCCTGGCCGACGTCCGCCAGCACGTGCGGGCCCAACTTCGGAATCGTGCCCCGGTAGCGCACGAGGCGGTTCTCGAACTCGACCACGTTTTCGCCGTTGACGTAGGTCGGGAACGTCTCTGCGCCGAATTCGCGCGCCAAAGCGGCGACGCGGTCCTGGGTTGGCCCGATCCACTGACCGCCGACGTCGAAGAACAGGCCGTCGTCGGGCTCGATCGATTCGAGCCTGCCGCCGCAGCGATCGCGCGCCTCGAGCACGACCGCGCTGCCCCCCATCTGCTCGACCGCACGCGCCGCGGCGAGGCCGGCCATGCCGGCCCCGACGACGATCACGTCGGCCTCGTGGACCCTCTCTACATTGGTCTGCACGCGTTGAGCCTACGAGATTGCGGCGGGTGTCGCCAACGGCAGGAACACGGCCGCCGATGAAGTAGTCTCATTTTTGAGATGGCAAGCCGCAAGGAAGAGAAGGAGCGCCGCAGGCAGGAGCGGCAGGCGGCTGAGCAGGCAGCCGACCAGCAATCGAAGCAGCGACGCACCTACGGGATCGTCATCGGCGCGGTGCTGGTGCTGGCGGTGATCGGCGCGGTGATCGCGATCGTGGCGGCGAGCGGCGGCTCGTCCGGCAAGAAAGACGACTCGGGCGGGCCGCACGCGCAGTTCGACGGAGCCGTCGATCCGCCGCCGCTGGACGACCAGGACCTCTTCTCGGCCGCCGAGGCGGCCGGCTGCAAGCTCGAGAATCCGCCGATCGCGGGCCGCAGCCACGTGCCCTCGAGCAAGAAGGTCGTTTACAAGACCAACCCGCCCACGTCCGGCGACCACGATGCTCTGGCACAACCCGACGGCGTCTATACGAAAGAGCCGCAGCCTCGCCACCTCATCCATGCGCTAGAGGGCGGCCGCGTCGAGATCCACTACAAGCCCGACATCCCCGCCCGGCGCCTAGACCAGCTCGGCGGATTCTTCAACCAGAACAAGCAGTTCCTGCTGCTGTTCCCCAACAGCTCGATGCCATACGACGTCGCGATCAGCTCCTGGGGTCACCTGGCCGGCTGCAAGAAGATCACCGATGCGACCTTCGACGTGATCAGGGACTTCTACGACCGCTACGTGGACCAGGCCCCGGAGGGCGCATCGGGACACCAACCGTCGGTCGGCGCACCCGGCTGGCCGGGCGAGATCCCACCGTTCCACCAGAGCGGCGCGATCCCGGGTTCATAACCCGAAGGTCGCGGGTTCCCCCCCCCCGCTTATCTGATCTACGAGGGCTTCGCCCTGCGCGCGAAGCCCGACGACGTCGTCCCGGTCGACGCCACCCCGATCGACTGATCCCATCCGGCCGCCGTCGCGGCGGCTTGGTGCTTATAGGGTGCCCTGCGTACCCTTTATTTATTGCCCGCTAATGTCTCTATAATTTGCCCGCTGTGTATTTTCCCCGAATACTAGATAGCGAGCTGCGGCGGCGCCTGGAAGCGCTCGGCGCCGTCCTGATCGAGGGTCCAAAGGCCTCGGGCAAGACCGAAACGGCGCGCCAGATCGCCCGCAGCGAGGTGCTGCTCGACATCGACCTCCAGGCGAGAGAGGCCGCCTCCATCGATCCCTCGCTCGTCTTGGAGGGCGAAACGCCAAGGCTGATCGACGAGTGGCAGCTGGTCCCTGAGCTTTGGAACCACGTTCGCCGGGAAGTGGATCGCCGCGCCCAGCCGGGGCAATTCATTCTCACCGGATCAGCGGTGCCAGCGGAGGATGAGAGTCGTCATACCGGCGCGGGGCGCATTACCCGCATCCAGATGCGGCCGATGAGCCTGCTCGAGACGAGCCACAGCGATGGCTCGATCTCGTTGGAGTCGCTCCTGGATGGTCGGCCGGTTCGCTCCCCCGATACAGGAGTGACGCTCGGCGACCTGGCAGCGCGGATCGCTGTTGGAGGGTGGCCGGCGATTCAGGGGCTCGAGCAAGGCGAAGCTCTGCACGCGAATCGCAGCTATCTCGACGAGGTCCGCCGCGTGGACATCAACCGCGTCGGGACTGCCCGCCGTGACCCCGAGCGTGTCGCCGTGCTGCTTCGCAGCCTGGCCCGCAACGTGGCAACGTATGCCAGCGTTTCAACCCTCGCGGCAGACACCGGCGGGGGCGATGACCCGTTAAAGCGCGACACCGTCGGAGACTACCTCGACGCCTTGCGCCGGCTGAAAGTCCGCGAGGATCAGCCGGCGTGGGCGCCGCATCTTCGCTCGAGGCACGCGCTGCGATCGCAGGCGAAGCGCCACTTCGTATGTCCCTCGCTCGCGGTCGCGGCGCTTCGCGGGTCTCCGCAGACGACCCTAGACGACCTCAGCTTCCTTGGCTTTCTGTTCGAGTCGTTGGTAGTGCGCGACTTGAGGATCTATGCACAGGCGGCCGACGCTGAGGTCCTCCAGTACAAGGACCAGGACCTCGAAGTCGACGCCGTCGTTCAGGCCGTGGACGGGCGCTGGGCAGCGTTCGAGATCAAGCTCGGCCAGAACTGGATTGATGAAGGTGCCCGGAACCTGTTGAAGCTCGCGAAGCGCGTTGATTCGTCGAAGACCGGTGCGCCCAGCGCCTTGGTCGTGATCACGGGATCCGGCTACGGCTACGTCCGTGATGACGGCATCAGCGTTGTTCCAGTTGGCGCGCTCGGGCCGTAGACGGGAGCCCGATCAGATCAAGAGACGCGATCGGCACGATCCGATGAGCAAGCAGCCGGATGGTGCGGTCTCACTAGCTCGAGCATCTTTTTGGCATCAACATGAGCGAAGGTCGGAGCAACTCAGCGCAACTCAAACCGCCTCACAACACTGGATCGAGGCGGGCGCTCGAGCGTCGGGAAGGTTGGTAGAGCTGCGGCTGTCTCCTAACAGGCGAGCGCCGGCTGGGACGTGCCAACTCGTGCAGCAAGCTGGTACTGCGTGACGAGCGTTGCATCGTGCCCCTATTCCGGCGGGCGCCAGCCGCCAGTCGAGCCGCGGTAGAGTCCCCTGCCGCTGATCAGCAGCCGCAGCGTCATCCACGCGATGCGCGCGTCGAGCCGCAGCGACCAGTTCTCCACGTACCAAAGGTCCAACTCGATGCGCTCGTGCCACGGTAAGGACGCCCGGCCCTGCACCTGCGCCCAGCCGCTGATGCCGGGCTCGACCGCGAGCCGGCCGAGCTGGCGCTGCGTGTACTGATCGACCTGAACCCGCACGGTCGGGCGTGGCCCGACCAGGCTCATCTCACCACGCACGACGTTCAACAGGTTGGGCAGCTCGTCGAGCGAGAAGCGGCGCAGCAGCGCACCGATGCGCGTGATGCGCGGATCGTCTTCGTCAACCGCGAGCCCCTTGCCGCTGCCCTCGGCACCCTCGACCATCGTGCGCAGCTTCAGCAGCTCGAAGTCGCGGCCGCGCTTACCGACACGGCGCTGCCGGTAGATCGGCGAGCCGCGCGACCCGATCCGGATCGCCCCACACGCGAGCGCAAGCAGCGGCGAGCTGAGCACGAGCAGGACCGCGGCCCCGACGAGGTCGAGCGCGCGCTTGATCGCGCGGATGACCCGCGGCCTCGGATCGGCAGGCACGGCCGGCCTTGCTTGCGGCTTCACGCGCGGCCCTGCGCCTTCTCCCAGGTGGTGGGCGTTCCGCGCCGCAGCCAATCCCAAAGGCCGGCCGCGATCGAAGCGGTCGTCAGCAAGTAGTACTGGCACAGCGCGAGCACGCGCGGCCGGCCGCGCGTGAGCCGTCCGGCTATCGCGGCCATCACGAATGCGAGTTGGATCGCCAGCGTTACGACGTACACCAAGCCCTCCCCGACGAGCGCCAAGTTCGCGACGAACGCGATCACGTGCAGAAAGGGCGTCGCGTAACGCAGTGCCCGGTGGGAGAAGATCTCGAATGCGTAAACGGGTCCGTAGCCACGCGGGTCGAGCATCCCGCCGCCTAGGATCGCCGGCCAAGCGTGGCTCATCATGCGCCGCTTGCGCGCGAACTCGCCCTCGTTGGTGGCGAGCGGCCGCTCGACCGCGACCGCCGACGGCTCCGACAGCGCCAGCCAGCCGCGCTTGACGAGGTTGAAGGGCAACGAGAGGTCGTGGCTGGTGCGAGGGTCGAGGCGCAGGTAGGCCTCATCCCTGACCGCATAGATCGCGCCGTTGCCGGCCGTGACCGAATGCAGGCGGCTTTCGTAGTCGCGGTTGGCGGTCTCGAAGCGCCAGTACGCGCCCTCCTGATTGGACCCGTCGACCGACTCGTAGCGCAGCTCGCCGCAAACGTAGCCGACCTCTTCGTCCGCGAACGGCGCGACCAACTTGCGCAGCGCGTCGGCCTCCCAGTACGCGTTGGCGTCGGAGAACGCGAGCACGTCGCCCGTCGCGACGTCGGCGGCCACGTCTTGGGCGCGCACCTTGCCGGCTCGCTCGAGGTCGAGCACCTTCACGCGATCGTCGCCGGCGGCCAGCGAGCGCGCGATCTCGACCGTGCGATCGCCGGAGCCGTCGGAGGCGACGATCACTTCGAGCAGCCCGCGCGGATAGTCCAGCTCCAGCGAGTTGCGCAGCTTGCGCTCGATCACCGTCTGCTCGTCGTGGGCGGCGACGATCAGCGTGACGCTGGGCAGATCGCTTTCGGCGGGTTTCCTGTGCCGGGCGCGACGGCCGATCACGCGCAGCAACAGCGGGTAACCGGCGTGCGTATAGACAATCGCGGCCGCCGATACCCAGAAGACGACTGCAAGCGCCGTCATGGCAGCAGCCCGCGGTAGAGGGCCTCGGTCAACTCCGCGGCCCGGGCCCACGAGTACGGTCCGCTGGCGGCTGCGCGGGCGGCCTGGGACAAGCGCTCGCGCTGATCTTCGTCGCGCAACAGCTCGCCGAGCGCGCCGGCGAGCGCGCCGGGGTCATCCGGCGCCACCAGCCGTATCGCTGCGTGGTCGCGGCCGACCTCGCTGAAGCCTCCGATGTCGCTCGCGACGACAGGCTTGCCGAACGCCAGCGCCGTGAACAGGACGCCGGACTGCTCCGTCTCGCGATACGGCAGCGCAACCACGTCGGCGCGCTCGAAGTAGGCCGGGATCTCCGGGTCGGAGATGAAGCGGGGCACGAAGCGGACTCGATCGGTGAGGCCGAGCTCTTCCACCCGTCGGCGCAGCGGCTCGATCGGAACGCGCGGCATCCCGGCCACGAGCAGGACCGCATCGCCGGGTAGCTGGCCGAACGCCTCGATCAGGACGTCGAGTCCCTTGTAGGGGCGGATCAAGCCGAAAAACAGCACCACCTCGTGCCCGTCGAGGTCGCCGGCGACGGGGTCGATCGGCTGCGTCGCGTTTCCCCTGGCGAGATGCTCGAACGATCCATGCGGGATCACGTGCACGAGCGCCGGATCGACACCGAGGTCGTCCACCAGTCGCTCGCGACCCGAACGCGAGTGCACGACGACCGCGTCCATCTCATCGAACAGCCTGCGAGCGGCGTTGCGCCGTCGCGCGCCGGCCTCGCGGGGAAGGATGTCGTGCGCGGTCAAGACACGCGGCCGTTCGAACCTGCGCACGAGCCGGCGGTCCAGCGACGGGATCGGCAGCCACTGGAAGTGCGCGATCGAGCCGCGCGCATGGCGAGCAAGCCGCGCCATGTCGAGCGGATGCTGCAAGGCCTTGAGGGTCGAGCTGCTGCCGCCGCGGCGATAGAAGCACTCCGTGCGCGTGTAGCCGAGCGGCCGTGGCGTCGCCGCATAACGGAAGCGGCTGGTGGCCAGTTCCACTTCCAGCCCTCGCGCCGCCAGCGCCTCGCACAGGCAGTGGTCGTAGGGAGGCGTGTAGGCAGGTGGGTCGATGACCGTGACGCGCATCGCAGCGCATTATCGTCAACATGACGCCGTGCCCGACCCGCCACAGATATCGGTCTGCATAGTCAACACCGACGGCCGCGATCTGCTGCTCGCCTGCCTGCGGTCGATAGCCGCCAACCCCCCGTCGCGCCCACACGAGATCCTCGTGCTCGACAACGCCTCACGCGACGGATCGGCCGGCGCAGTCCGCGAGGCCTTCCCGCAAGTTGAGCTGATCGAGTTGAGCACGCGCCGCGGCAAGGCCGAGAACGATTCCGACCTCATGAGTCGTGCTCGTGGCGATTTCTGCCTGCTCTTGAACGAGGACTCCGAGCTGACACCCGGTGCTGCCGACGCGCTCGTCGCGGCGCTCGAGTCCGAGCCCGCTGCGGCGGTGGCAGGCGCACGGTTGCTGAACGCGGAAGGAACTCCCCAGCCGTGCGCGTGGCGGTTTCCCGGCGTGCGCACCGCTCTCGCCGGCGCGCTGCTGCTGCACAACCGCCACACCGTGCAGAGCCGGGGGAACGAAACACGCACGGTTGACTGGGTGCAGTCCGCCGGCATGCTCGTGCGCAAGCGCGCCTTCGACGAGGTCGGCCCGATGGACCCGGCGTTCTTCGTCTATTCGGATGAGGTCGACTGGCAGAAGCGGGCGAACGACGCCGGCTGGAAGACGCTGTTCGTCCCTGCGGCAAGGATCTACCACCGCGAGCAGCTCTCACACGGCGCATCGGCGCGGCGGCGAATCGTCGAGTTCTCGCGCAACCGCGATCTGTATATGAAGAAGCACCACGGGCAACCGGCGGCGCTGGTCGTGCGCGTCCTCAGCGCCTGGGCGTACTCGCTGCGAGCAGTGGGCGCGCTGGTGTTGCCGGGCAAAGACGCGAGCCGCTACGCGATGCACGCACGCTACTCGCTGTTTCCAGGCAGTGGCGAAGGATTACGAGAGCAACGACAGGAACAACAGGAGGCCGAATCTTGAAATCACACACCGTTCACCACACGTTCAAGACGAAGGAGCGGCGTGAGTTCGTACACATCACGGACGACGTGCAAGGCGCCGTTGACGATTCAGAAGTGGCGGAAGGGATGGTGCTCGTGTCGGCGATGCACATCACCGCCGGCGTGTGGGTCAACGACAACGAGCCCGGAATCCTCGAGGACACGCTCGAATGGCTCGACAAGCTGGCGCCGCCGAGCTGGAAGCCCGCCGCCAACCCAGTCGCCGAGGCACTACTGCCGGAAGGCGGCGACTACCGCCACCACCGCGGCGGCGAGGACAACGGTGACGCCCACTTCAAGAACCTGCTCGTGCACCAGCAGGTCGTGCTGCCGATCACCGAGGGTAAGCTCGACCTCGGCCCCTGGCAGGAGGTCTTCTACGCCGAGTTCGACGGGCGGCGCAACAAGCGGCTGGTGATCAAGGTGATCGGCGAGTAGCCCGGTCGTCTAAGCAGTGAGAACGTCTCGCACGGCGGCGCCCAGCTCGGGCTCATCGACCTCGTCGAGCACCGTGTAGCGGTCGGGGCGAGTCGAGGGCGCCACTTCGAGCACCTCGATCAGTTCATTCTCCGAAAGCCCGAAGCCGCTCGCGGCGCGCTCCATGCCGGCCGAGCGCAAGAAGGATTGAAGGCTGCGCCAGTCGGCGCCGTGCAGCCTCGCCGCCAGCAGCGAACCGAACGCGACCTGCTCGCCGTGCGCCGCGGTTCCCGGCCGCAGCCGATCGAGCGCATGGCTGAACAGGTGCTCCGATCCCGAGCAGGGGCGCGACGACCCCGCGATTTCCATCGCCAGCCCGCTCAATACCAGCCCCTCCAACAAACGCCTGAGGAAGTCGCGATCCGGCTGTTCGGCCCCCAGCTGCGCGACGCCGGTCGCGTACACCAGGTCGGTCGCGGTCTGCGCAAGCAGCGCGGCGAAGTCGTCGACCGACTCGCGATCCGCGTTTGCCGCCAATCGCCAGTCGCGGATTGCGCATGGGTTGGCGACCAGGTCGCCGAGCCCGGCACGCATGCTCGCCACCGGCGAGGCCGCGATCACGTCCAGGTCGGCCAGCACCGCGATCGGCATCCTCGCGCGCATGCTCTGGGTGTGACCGGCCGAGTCCCGAACGACGCTGATCGGCGAGGCGATGCCATCGGCAGTGAGCTGCGTGGGGACCGTGACCACCGGGACGTCGGCCAACTCGCAGGCGAGCTTGGTCACGTCGATCGTCTTGCCGCCACCCACCGCCACGACGACGTCGGCGTCGCGCAGCTCGTCCGCGGCTGCCAATGACTCGGCTACGTCGCGGCCGTCGCCGGTCGCTTGCACGTGTGAGACCGCGAGCTGCGCCAGCCCGCTCGCCAGGCCTTCGGCCACTCCGGCGGTGGCGCCCGCGCCGCTGACCACGCAAAGGTTCGCAAACCCGAGATCGCGAGCGACCGCGGTCAAGGTCTCGGCCAGCTCCGCCTGACCCGTCACCACTCGCAGGTAGCGGGGCAACTCCATGTAACGGCGCGATACTGCGGCCGATGCCGCCGCGGACTGCGGCTTCATCCGACGCGCTCCAGTATCTCCCCGCGGGCGCGCGTGAGGTCGTCAGTGTCGTCGATCTCGATCCACGCCAGACCGTCCACCGGCACGATGCCGACGGCCGCCTCCGCCGCGAGGTCGTTGAGCGCGTCTTCGTAGTACACGTCGGTCAGCTCGTCGGCGACGATCCGCTCCAGGATCGACACGAGCGGCGGGCCCTCGCTCGGATCGATGCGCGTCAGGCCGATGTACTCGGGGTTGCCCTCCGACGGCGCCGCCTTCGACAGCTGGACCAGGCGACCGTCGCGCGAAACGGCCTTCATCGACTCGTGATCGGCGCCGTGATCTGACGCGCACAGCACGGCGCTGCCGGACGCGCTCACGAGCCGGTCCGCAATCGCCCGCTCGAACAGCACGTCGGAGTTGATGATGTAGCAACCGCCGCTCACGACGTCGCGTGCGCACCACAGCGAATAGACGTTGTTGGCATCGGCGAAGTGCGGATTGAAGACCTGCTCGGAGAGCAGGCCATCGACCTCGTCAAGCTTTTCACGAGCGTGCCCGGTGACGGCCACGACCCGCTCGACACCGGCCCCGCGCAGTGCGCGCAGTGCGCGTTCGGCAAGCGTGGCGCCGCCGATCTCGAGCATCGCCTTGGGTTGCTCGTCAGTCAGTGGGCGCAGTCGTCTGCCTTCGCCGGCGGCCAGATATATGGCAGGAAGGATTTGCGTCACGGAAGGGAACAATAGGCTTAAAGCATGGTCGGCTTCGCCGAACACCTCAGTCACGAGCGTCCACCTACGGTGGCCGCCCCAACATGATGGCAGTGCCCGGAGTCAGCGAGCTGGAGCGGATCTGCGGCGGAGAAGGGCGTGATCCCGTGGCCAGGCGAAACCTGCGCATCGCCTACGCGGTGATCCTGCGCAAGGTCTCGATTCGCCTCACCTGGCTGTTGCTGCACACCCGCGTCAGCGCCAACCAGGTCACGATGCTGGGGGTCGGGCTCGGCATCTGCGGCGCGTTCCTGCTCGCCTGGAATTCCTTCTGGCCTCTGATTGCGGCGCTTGCCCTGCTCCAGCTCTCGTTCGTGATCGACTACTCGGACGGGGAAGTCGCGCGTTACCGGGCGCAGGTCGAACAGCGGGAGACCAACGCCGGCGGCGCCTATCTCGATTGGATCGGTCACTACTACGTGCCGGCGATCGCGATCGCGGCGCTGGCCTACGGCGCATTCCATCAGAGCGGTCACGAGTGGCTGCTGGCGGCCGCACTGGTCGCGATCCTCAGCACGGTGCGCATCGCCTACTCGGCGCGCGACCACGTGCTGCTCGGCCTCTACCGGGACCGGCCCGGACTGCGCGACTCGGACGGGTTCCTGCGCGCCGTGCTGGCGCGCCAGGGCGGCGACCCAGAGCAGCTCGATCTGGAGGCCGAGTACGAGCAGCGCCGCGAGGGGGCGCGGGGATCGGGCGTGCTCTGGAAGCGCTTCACCAACCTCGGGCAGCTGCTCGTGTTCCCCGGCTTCGTCAACCTGCTGACGCTCGCCGTCGCGATCGACCTGCTCGTGAGCTGCGCCGATGGCAACTATCCGTCGGTCACCGCAACGGTTGCGCGCAGCGTGCTGGTCGCGTTACTGGGGATCGTGCATCTCGTCCATCAGGTCCGTGCTGCTGCTCAGGGCTTCGAGGTCCTCCGCCGCCTCTAACTCCGGCTCGCGCCCGCGCAGCCGCCCGCCGAGCGACCGCAGTCGCTCCACTTCCACCGCGTGCAGGAAGCCGCTCACGTAGAGCAGCGCCCAGAACGCGGGGACGAGCGCGGCGCGCTCGAGCAGTCCGACAGCGCTGGCGGTCGGCAACAGCGCCTCGGCCAGCCCGTACAGCGCGCCTGCGAGAACGACGATGCGGGCCAGCCGCCCCCATTCGAGCGGCAGCGGGAAAAGGCGGCGCGTGACCCCATACATCAGCGTGAGCATCACCACGTACGCGCCGACCAGCGCCAACCCGGCGCCGACAATGCCGTGGGACGGCACGAGCGCCACGTTCAGCGCAACGTTGACGGCGAGTGCAGCAGCGGTGACGGGGAAGTTGAACTCGGTGCGGCCGATCCTGCCCACGGTCACCGACAGCACGAGGAACAATGCGTACAGCGTCACGCCGGTCGAGACGAGTGGGATCGCCTTCCAGGCGTCGAAGAACTCGGGTGCCGCAAGCAGGCGCACGACCCAGCGCGCCTCCAGCGAGAGGGCGAGCGTCACGGTCGCGGCCAGCAGCAGGAAGTAGGTGACGATCAGCGAGTAGGCGCGTCTTGCGCGTTCGTCGTCTTCGATCGAGTAGGCGAGTGGCGGCCAGGCCAGATTGAACGCCCGCGCGAACACGGTCACGACCTGGCTGAACTTGACCGCCAGCGCGTACAGGCCGGCCTCGGCGAGCCCCACGTAGCGCGTCAGCGCGATGCGATCGACGAAGTTGAGCGCGTACAGCGACAGTTCGGCCGGCATCGTCGGCAGGCCAAAGCGCAGCATCGGGCGCAGCAGGTCACCCGAGGGCACCAGCGCGAGCCTGCGACGGTGGATTACTCCCAACGCGATCCCGATCACGGCGCTGCCGCAGAAGTTCCCCAACAGCAGCCCTCTGGCACCCTCGTCGCGGAACACGACCAGCCACACCGTCAAGGCGATCGTCAGCGCCACGTTCGCGATGCTCGCCAGGAAGTAGTCGCGAGCCCGTTCGTCGAGCCTGAACAGCGCCATCAGCATCTCGTAGAGCGTGAAGACCCACAGACCGAAGACCGCGATCAGCATCAGCTGCGTGTCGCGATCGCGCAACAGGAACTCCGACAGCGGGCCCGCGAACGCGGCGATGAGCAACGCACCCACGGTCGTGGTGGCGAGCAGGAACGCGAACGAGGTCCGCACCACGCGATCGCGCTGCTCAGGCTCGTCGAAGCGATAGTAGTAACGCAGCAGCGCTTCCACGATTCCGAGCCTGAACAGGATGCTGAACGCGACCGCCGCCGAGAGCAGCACCTCGGCCGCTCCGTAGTCGGCCGTCGTCAGGTGGCGCGTATAGACCGGCAGCAACGCGACCGCGAACAGCTTCGATATGACGCTCGACGCGCTGTAGGACGCGCCGGTCGTTGCCAGGCGTCTCAGGTATTCAAACATCGGAATTCACGATTCGGAGAAAGGCCGTCATTCCGCAAGCGGAATGACGGGTTTGTGGAGGGATGGCTCGGCCTCGCGGTTCTTCTGTCCTGCGAGTGCCGCGAGTGAAAGCCCGGCGGCCATCAGCACCCACGCGAACGGGTCCTCCAGGAACGCCGCGTAGGCCATTGTGTGCACGAGCAGTGCGACGAACGCAGCCGCGATCGCGGCGCGGGCGGGCAGAAGAACAACTGGCTCCGCCGCATCCGCGTCGGAGCGCTCTGCCGAGGGTTGGGGCGGGCCGCGCTCGCTTACCGCGCTGCGGTGGCGATCGTTGCCGAGTAACGCAAAGAGCGCGCAGATCATCACCAGCGCGTAGGCGGCCAACCCGATCAGTCCCTGCTCCGCCGCGACCGTGACTGGCAGCGTGTGCGAGGCCGAGACCGACTGCTGCTGATTGCCGTGCTGCTCCTGCCGGTAGGCACGGCCGAACGCGCCCGAGCCGTAGCCCCACACGGGCCGATCGCCGAACAGCGACAGCCCGCCACTGATCAAGGTGCCGCGGCCGCTCGTGACCTTGTCGACGCCCGCCGAGCTGCCAAGCTCGATGTTGAGCGCACCTTGGAAGGCCAGCACGAAAACGAGCCCGGTGGCCAGGGCAGCGCCGGCTGCGAGCAGCGTCTTGCGCACGTTCCATCGCAACGCCGCAAGCACCGCGAGGCCGGCAAGCAGTGCGACAAAGCTCGACTGGGAGAACGTCAGCACGAGACCGCCCCAAAGCACCGCCAAGGCGGCGGCCGTGCCGATTGCGACTCTTGTGCGGCCGCTCCAGAGCATCAGCGCGACCAGCCCCAACATCGTCAGCACGAGGAAGCGCCCGTAGATGTTCGGATCCCAGAAGACCGAGTTGACGCGGAAGAACGAGTCGAACTGGTTGGAGGCGATCACCTTCGGGTTCCAGAAAAGCTCGCGGCGGTCGTACTCCCAGAACCCGATCGCGCTGAACACGAGCGCCTCCACGACCAGCACCGCCAGGCACCGCACGATCAGCGTGCGCGTCCAAGTCACCTGCGTGAGCAGTCGGAACAGGACGGCGAACGGCACCAGGAAGAACACGACCTGCTCGAGTGCGACGTCGAAGTCGCGCGAGTACAGCGCCTGGAGCGTGTAGACGACGATGAACGCCGCGAGTGCGATCTCCAAACCGCTGCGCTCGCGCCGTTGCACTTCGCCCGACCGATGCATGCGCGCCCACAGGCTGGCTGCGCAACCGCCCGCGATCACGAAGTACAGGGGCACCAGCAAATTCGCCGTGGTCCCCGCCGCGGCGACCGGAACGCGAAACGGCAGCACCGCGATCGCGATCAGCGCAAACGCATGCGAGCTGCGTGTGAACAGCGTTGCCAGCGCGACGATGGCGCCGGTGCCGATCACGATCGCCGCAAGCAAGCGAGAGGGGCTACCGCTGATGTCGCGGAACTGCTCGGTGTCGTGTATGTGCCCGACCAGCACGACCGCGGCCAGCACGAGGGCGGCAACCATCGCCTCGGAGCGACATCGATCGTCGCGCGCAACGAGCGCCATCGCCGCGCACGCAGCGGCGGCCAGCACGCCGAGCTCCGGCAGCGCGGATGCTAGGAACGCAGCAGGTTCCATAGGTTGCGCATTATCTGGGCGCTTGACGGCAGGCCGCCGTCCGCCCGCAGCGACTGCCCGAAGTCTGCCGCGCCGACGCGGGTGAAGCCACCGGCGCCCATGCGGTAGGACACGATCGCGGGTCCCTGGTCCGGCGGGCCGGCCGCCGCCGTCCGTTGCGCCCCTTTCGGCACCGATTGCGCCAGCTCGAGCGACGCGAACGGGCCGAACGGAGATGGCACGTTCTCAAACAGGCCGTTGCGATTCGCGCCCACGGACAGTGGGCCACCGGCCGGGTCGATCCGCAGCCGCTCGCCGAACGAGTTTGCGCCCGGCGGTGAGGGCACCCGCACGAACGCGTCCTTCTCGACTCGAGCGTCCGTTACAAAGCCTCCCGTGCCAAGCCATGCGAGCTGACCGCCCGCGCGCATGTGCGATCGCAGGGAACCGAGCGCGGTGGTCGTCTCGACACGCGGCGACGCCGCATAGAGCACACCCGGGTGGCGATCGAGCAGCCGGGCAAAACGCCGATCGAGGTCGCTGGCGATGTCGTAGCGCAGCTTCGCCCTGTCCAGGAACTCGAGCGCGGGCACGAGCGACGTTTCGAAACCGCCTGGCAGCCCGGATCCGGCGATCGGGCGCGATGCCGGCACGCTGTCACTTTGGGGCAGCGTGTCCGAATAGCCGTCGCCGTCGGAATCGATCGGGTCCCGCGCGATCCAGCTCGCCACCGGCAACACCACCAGCACGGGCTCGCGGCCCCTTCCCTGCACCGCAAACGGCGTCGCGTAACGGTGTTCGTCGAGCGTCAGCTCGAGCAGGTAGGCGCCGGTACGAGAGCGCCGCGGGACGCCAACCCGCAGTGTACGATCGCTCGAGCGGCCACGCTTCTGCGGGCGGCTCGAGCCAACTCTGCTCACGCTCCAGCGGTAGCGCCGCCCAGCCGCAAGCACCGCGAACCGGGCGACGCCACCCGCGTTCACACGGTCGCGAGGCGCGACAGCGGCCAGGTAGCGCACGACCACGCCCGGATTTCCGCGCACCTCAGCGGCCGTGCGTGGCGGACCTTCCGGGCCGTCGTTGCCAGCGGCATCGCGGGTCCGAACCACCATCAAGTAGTTGCCTGCGGGGGCGAGTCGCGTATCGCGGCCGAGCCCGACGCGGCCGTCCCAGCTCAGGTTGGGATCGTCCCTCTTGCCTGCGCGGCGTGCGACCAGGAGCGGTCGAACACCCGGCCGTTCGTTCGTGCGATAGACCAGTAGCGTCGGCGCGATTCTGGTCGGGCCGGTGAAACGCACGCGCGCTCGCTCTGCGCCCGGCACGCCCGGCGTGATCGCGTCGGGCGAAACGTAGCGGACGATCGAGCTGGGACCGGTCGTGTCGAGAAACAGCTTGCGCGGCGAGGTGACGACGCGCCCCTGATGTCGCAGCACGACTCGCGCGTAATAGACGCCGTCGGGCGCAATCCGATCGTCGTCGGCGCGCCCGTTCCAGACGAAGCGATGCCCGCCCTTTCCCAACCTCACGTCGTCCGCCAGCGTTGCAACCTGCTCGCCATCCCGCGAGACGATCAAGACCGTCACGTCATCGCTGCGTCGCAGCCTGAACCGCACCGGCGCGACATCGAGGCGCCCGTCGACATTGGGGGAGAAGTGGCGCCGGACCGCCAGCTCCTGGACGACCGGCGGCGATCGTTTGAGGCGCGTCGTCGCGAAGAACGCGGCAAACGTGGCGACCACGAGCGCCGCGAACACGCACTGGATCGCCAGCGCGCCCGGTCGCCGCTTCGTCACTCGCTTCGGTCTGCCCCGACCAGCACGACCGCGTCGGCCGACCCGGCGATCTCCGCATTGACCGAATCGACCGGAGTGACCGTCGATATTCCGAGGCGATCCGCCACCGCACGCGCGGCACCTTTCTGACCGGGCGCGTACAGAACCTCCGACCCCTGCTGGTCGGTGGTGGCGGCGTTGGTCACGTTTCCGAGTGTGAAGCCGCTCGATTCCGCCTCCTGGCTGACGCGATAGGCGAGGCCGGTCACCGTCGTGCCGTTGAGCACGGCCACCGTCACCTGCGAAGGATCGACGTTCGCGGCCTGACCGCTCTGCTGGGGACCCTGTGCCTTCTTGGACTTGCCGCCACTCTCGTCCGACCCGCCGCCGATATCGATCACGCCCGCGATCGATCCGACGCCCAGCACGAACAATGCTGCGACGGCAACGCCCGCGACGATGTAGCGCAACTGTGGGATGTAGATGTTGCGCAAGCGACGGCGCAGAGGCTTGCGCCTGCGCGGGCTCGCGTCGCGATACGCGGTGCCCGGAAGGTAGTGCTCGGGCGCCAGCGGTTGCAACGACTCCTGCGCAACGGTCGGCTGGTCCGTAACCGCGTGAGCGTTGCCACCGGTCGCCGCCACGATCGCTTCCTCGTCCTGCTCGACCTCTTCGTAGTCGAGGCCGTCCGCCTCTGGGACGATCTCCTGTTCCTGCCCTTGCTCCTGCCCTTGCTCCTCCAGCTCGTGCCCGGGCTCAGCCTCCAGTTCCTCCTGCTCCAGGCTCTCCCCCTCCGTTTCAGCCTGCTCGGGCGGAGCGGCCTGCTCCCCCTCCGCGACCCGGCCGGGGCCGGCGGCAGTTTGCGTGGTGCCGGCGACGGCCGCCCGCCCCGCCGCCGTCGCAGGAGCACTCGGGGAAGCCGCGGTGGCGGTGGCCGACGCCGCGCCGGCGGTCGCGGCCGGCGCGGCAGCGCGGCGCACAACGGCCTGCTGCTGGGGCTGCGCGAGCACCTGAGCCGCGCGTTGCTCGGCCTCGGCCGCCCGCTCGGGGGCCCGGCCGGCCCACTCGCGCAACCGTCGCACGTCGCGTGCCTGCGAGAAGTAGAGCAGCGCCAGAATCGCCAGTCCGACCAGCGCAAGAAAGCCGACGTACGCTCCCAGGCGCTCGACGATGCTCGCAACGACCAGTGCGTCTGCCATCAGCGTTCGATCAGCGCGTTGAGGTCCTTGACCGCCTGTTGCCGCGGAAGTCTCGCCAGCTCCGCGATGCGCTGCGCCAGGAACGCCTCGTCACCGTGCTCGACAAGCCTCCCCACCTGATCGATCACCGCGTCGACCCGGTCGGGGTCGAGCGACTCGCGCTCGACCTTCACGATCCGGTCGGCCTCGGTCGCGACCGGCTGCTCGTCCTCGTTGAACAGCTCCTCGCGCAGCTTCTCACCCGGGCGCGGCCCGACGATCTCGATGCGGATGTCCCGATCGACCTCCTGTCCCGAAAGCCGGATCATGTTGCGAGCCAGATCGATGATCCGTACCTGCTCACCCATCTCGAGCACGAACACCTCGCCTCCCGTGCTCAGCTTCCCGGACCGGATGATCAGCTGCACCGCCTCCGGAATCGTCATGAAATAACGCGCCATGTCGGGGTGTGTGACCGTCACCGGTCCCCCCTTCTCGATCTGGCGCCGGAACAGCGGCACAACGCTGCCACTCGACCCGAGCACGTTGCCGAACCGCACCGAGCAAAAAGACGTATCCGGGTAGCGATACTCGCATGCATCCACGATCCACTCGGCAATCGCCTTCGAACCTCCCAGCGCCGTGATCGGCCTGACGGCCTTGTCGGTGGACACGAGCACGAACAGATCGGCGCCGGCATCCGCCGCAGCCGTCGCCACCACCTGGGTGCCAATCGTGTTGTTGCGCACGGCCTCGAGCGGGTTGTCCTCGGTCAGCGCAACGTGCTTGTAGGCAGCCGCGTGGAAGATCACATCCGGGTGGAACCGCTGCATCACCTCGACCATGCGCTCGGTGTCCTTGCAGTCGGCCAGGATCGACTCGCATCCCGTGAAGTGCCGGTCCGAGAGCAGCTCACGCTCGATCTCGAACAGGTTGTCCTCGGCGTGATCGACCATCACCAGAAGGCGCGGCTTGACGTGCGCGATCTGCCGGCACAGCTCGGCCCCGATCGAGCCTCCCGCACCCGTTACGAGCACGGTCCGCTCGCTCAAATACGAGCCCGTCTCGCCGATCTCGACTTTGATCGGCTGGCGTCCCAGGATGTCCTCGACCTGGACCTCCCGCACCTGCCGCATCAGGTTGACCGAGCCCGAGATCAACTCGAACACACCCGGGAGCGTCCGTACGAGGATGTCCCTTTCCCTGCAGGAGCGCACAACCCGCTCGCGCACGATTCCCGGAGCGGAAGGGATCGCGATGATCACCTCGTCCGGCTCGACCTCGTCCAGCAGCCGCTCTAGATCGCGCGTCGTGCCGAGCACCTTCAACCCGAAAATACGCATGCCCCGTTTGCGTGGATCGTCGTCAACGAAACCGATCGGCGTCTGACGCAGCTCGGGGCTGCGTCGCATCTCACGCACGATCAGCTGACCGGCCTCGCCGGCACCGATGATCAGGACCTCCTGGCCTTTCGGTATCACCGCGCCACGCGGCGGCCGCTCGATCACCGCCCGCACGATGAACCTCGCGCCGGTGATCAGCGCGATGGTCAGCAACAGATCCATCGCCGCGACCGACCTCGGCAGCTCGTTGTCGGTCGGGGACCACACAAAGAGAACGCCGACCAGCACCAGGCTCGCGACGACACAGGCCTTCAGGATCGACTCGAAGTCGCGCAGCCCAGCGTAGCGCCACCACTTGTCGTAAAGGCCGAATGCGTAGAAGATCGCGATCTTGCCCACGACGACGAACACGATCGTCGCCCCGAGGAGCTCGCCGTAGCGACGCGGAATTCCCTCGTCGAAGCGCAGCAGGTAGGCCAGGAAGTAGGCGAGGGCAACCAGCCCGGCATCGACCAGGAGTTGGAACAGACGGTGCCGCCAGACGGGGTCGCGGGGCGACGGCAGCCGGGATGGCAGTGCCTGGAGCATCTGCCGCAGTTTACGGGCTTCGGGCTCCTCCGGGCGCCCCTGACTTCGCGCTGCAGGCGGAAGGACGCCCGCCTCTGGTCGTTCTCTCGATTGTTTCCGACCGGCCATTCGCGACGCGTGGCACGGTACGCTGCCGCTTGCGAGTGCGCGGGCATGCAGGGAATGCCCGCGCGCTGCGGCACCGGCAGCCCACGCATGTTCATCGCCTCTATCAGCGAGCCAGTGATCAACTTCGCCACCGATGTGGTGGGTGATCTCGGCCTGCCCGGGATCTTCGGCCTGATGGTGGCCGACGCGGCGTGCATACCCACCTCCAGCGAGGCAGTGATGCTGTTCGCCGGCTTCGAGGTCTCCGACGGGCGTTTCAGCCTCTTCGAGGTGATCGTCGCGGGAGTTGCGGGCAACCTCGTCGGCTCGTGGATCGCCTACGGAGTCGGCTACTACGGGCGGGTGGAGCTGATCGAAAAGCACGGCAAGTGGCTCCACATCAGCCCCAAGCACCTGGCCTGGGCCGACAGCTGGTTCGAACGTCACGGAGGCGCGACGGTGTTCTTTACGCGCATGATCCCCGTCATCCGCACTTTCATATCGCTCCCCGCCGGTGTCGCGCGCATGCCCTTCTGGAAGTTCACGTGGCTCACGCTTGCCGGCCTGATTCCATGGATGGCGGGCTTTGCGATCGCCGGCAAAGAGCTCGGCGACAACTGGGAGCCGTTTCAGGAGAAGCTCCACTACCTCGATTACGCGATCGTGGCCGCGATCCTCGCGTGGCTCGTCTACCTGGTGATCCGCCGCCGGCGCGGTCCAGGCGATGCCGGCGCATCCGGCGAGTCACGGACGAACGTCGAACGTCCCGCTCCAGACACACCGTCCTGATGGGCTCGCAGGAGCTGCCGCTGCGGCAGGCGGTCGCGCTCGGGGCAATTCAGGGACCAGCCGAGCTGTTGCCCATATCCAGCTCCGGTCACCTCGCGATCATCCCCCGCCTGCTCGGCTGGGACTACGCGCGGCTCGACCCCGAGTTGCGCAAGTCGTTCGAGGTCGCGGTGCATGCGGGCACAGCGCTGGCGCTGCTGGTCGGCCTGCGCGGAGAGGTCGCGGAATACGCCCGCGGCTTCGGCCCCCGCAACGCCATTACCCTGGCGCTCTCGTTCACCCCAACCGCGCTGATCGCCTATCGCTACGAGCGCGTGATCGAACAGCGCCTCGGTGAGCCTGTGCCGGTCGCGCTGGGGTTGATCGGCGGCTCGATCGCGATGCTGCTCGCCGACGGAAGGCCCCAGCGACGTGGGCGCACCGAAGCGACGGCGGTCGATGCGCTGGTGATAGGGGCGGCACAGGCCTTCGCCCTCGCGCCGGGCGTGTCCCGCAACGGAGCGACGCTCACGGCGGCGCGTTGGCGGGGCTTCAAGCGCGCCGACGCGAACGTGATCTCTCGCCAGATCGCGTTGCCGGTGATAGTCGGGGCATCGATCCTGAAGGGCTTCCGGCTGGCCAGACGCAGGCCGTCCGGCGACATGGTTGCCGGAATGGCGGCCGGGACCGCGGCGGCATTCGCATCGACCCTCGCGTCGATGCGCCTGATCTCGACGCTGGAGCGCAGCCGTTCGTTGCGTCCCTACGCGCTCTACCGGCTGGGGCTGGCTGCCGTGGCGCTCGCCGGCGCCGGCAGGCAGCTTGCCACGACGCAAGCGCAGGCGAGCAAGCAAGCGGTGGAAGACATGTCAACAGCAGGTGCGATTCAATAGCCACTGTGTCCGGCGATGCCTACGCACAAGCCGGCGTCGACACAGGCCGGGCCTCCAAAGCGCTCACCGGCCTGGTAGCGGCACTCGGCGCGATCGATCCTGGCAGGCCGTCCCGCTCGCTCGTGCGGTCCGGCCACTTCGCGAGCGTTATCGATCTCGACGGCCGCACCGGCATCGCCATCTGCACCGACGGCGTCGGGACCAAGTTGATCGTCGCGGAGCAGGCACGACGTCTCGACACCGTCGGCATCGACTGCGTCGCGATGTGCGTCAACGACCTGATCTGCGTCGGCGCCGAGCCGCTGGCGATGGTCGACTACATCGCGGTCGAGCACGCCGATCCCGAAGTGCTTGCTGCGATCGGCGCGGGGCTGCGCGCCGGAGCCGAGCGCGCCGGAATCGAGATCCCCGGAGGAGAGCTTGCGCAGCTACCGGAGGTGATCCGCGGTCATCCCTCTCCGGGCGGACTAGACCTCGTCGGCGCGGGATTCGGGGCCGTCGCGGTGGACTCGATCGTCACGGGAGAGAAGATCGAGCCGGGCGACATCGTGATCGGGTTGCCTTCGAGCGGCATCCACTCCAACGGCTTCACGCTGGCTCGCCGCGCGCTGCTCGAGCACGGAGGCCACTCGCTCGACGACGCCCCGCCGCCGTTGACGCGCCCAATCGCCGACGAGCTGCTCGAGCCGACGGAGATATATGTGCGAGCCGTGCGAGAGCTGCTCGGCTCGCACATCGACGTGCACGGCCTCGCTCACATCACCGGTGACGGGCTGGCGAATCTGCTGCGGCTCAACGCTCAGGTCGGCTTCGAGATCGACGATCCCCTGCCGACGCAGCCGGTGTTCGACCTGATTGCCTCGGCCGGGGAAGTGCCGAGCGCCGCGATGTACAAAGTCTTCAACATGGGCACCGGCTTCTGCTGCGTGACGACCGCCGCTGACGAGCAGACGGCGCTCGGCGTGTTGCGCTCCCACTATCACGACGCGAAGCGGATCGGGCATGTCACCGAGCGAGCCGGTAGCGTGAGGGTCGCCGGCTTCGATCTCTCATGAACCCCGAACAGGCAACCGTCAGGGCTTTCATCGTGCGCCCCCGCCAGGGGCTCTACCTGGCGCTGCTGTCCGACGTCAAGGGACGCGGGCACTTTCTCGACCGCCTGCTCTCCGGCCGCGACATCGACCCGGCAGCATTGGCGCCGTTCGCCGACGACGAGCGCAAGCCGAATCAGATCGCCGAGCGCCTGCGCAAGCTGGGCGGGCCGGATGACTGCCACGTGATCTCGGCCGACAGCGCACTCGACGGGCGCGAGTCGAAGCTCGACGATGCGCTCAGGAAGATCTGTGGCAAGGGAAAGCCGGCGCTGATCTCCTGCGTCGCTGGTCGACTCGCCTACTTCGAAGGCGCAGACGGCGATCCAGTCCTGCTACGCGCAGGCGGCGCGCGCAAGTCGAGCCGCGACTAGCTCGCGAGCGTGTTGTGGACCTCGTATTCCTGCACCTTGGGTGGTGCCAAGCCCACCTCGGCCGTTATCGGGCCGATCTTCTCTTGGGCAAACTGATCGTAGGCTTCTGATGTCTCCCAGACATCCACCACGCGGAAACCGTCCTCGGTCTCTGCAACCCAGTGGAAGATGCCACCCGGGGCCGTCTTGCCGCCCAGATCCATCTTCTCGAGCACCTGGTTGTACTGGTCCAGCGTTCCGCCGGAGAAATCCATCACATAGGCCCGTGACATTTGTGCCTCCTCATATTGGTTGCGCAGCCAAGATTGGCGCGCTCAACTCTATCCGAGCGGCGCGCACCGCAACTTCCCCGAGCGGCGGGTGTTTCAGCCGCCGTATCGACAGCGTCCACAGGAGGCACCACCGATGAAATTCGCAGCAGTTTCGCTCTGTTTGTCCGCATGCCTGGCCGCAGCATTGCTGGGTGTTCAATCGCCGGCCTCTGACGCTCGCGCCAAGGGCTGCGAGAAGCCGGCTCACTCGAAGGTCTACAAGCGCAATCGCCAAGCTGTGATCTTCAACCAAACGCTCAAGCGCAAGGGGCACCTCGACGGGATCGTTCTCTACGGATGCGCCGCGGGAGTGGGTCAGCTGCGTTCCGTGTGGGGCTGTGGCCAAGGTGGATTCACGGAGTACAAGCTGCAGTCAGTAAGTCTGCGCGGCGTGAAGGCGACCTTGGAGGCGGAGCTCCTGACCCAGGAGAACTACAACACCGGAAAGCTCATCCACCTCACGCGCACCCTGAACCTGCGCACGGGAAAGCGCGTGTACCAACGCTCGCAGCCAAGGCCCGAGCCGGCCGGGCTCAACTACATCTACGACTGCCCGGCAGATCTCTCGAACGACATACCGTTCCCCTAGGTCGGTCGAGTCCACAAGTACCCCGTCAGCACCCGCTCCGCTCGAACCTTCCACTGCTCGGCGAGGCGGAACAGCTCGGCGTTCGCGCGCGGTCCCGGCAGCTCGCATAGCAGCTCGACCTCCGGGGTCGTGAGCGACCCGAAGCGCGCCAACGCCTCCTCGACCGACAGCGGCTTCGCCTCCGATGCGCGAGCGCCGGCCGCCACCGCGGCGTCCCGATAGCCCTCGTAAGGCGCCAAGCCGAAGACGCCGTGATCGCGCTCGTCGTCGCCAACGAAGATCACCGCCGGGAGCGGTGCGCCCGCCGCGTCGGAGGCGAACTTGGCCTTGGGGCCCTTGGCCGCAAGCGCCGCGCTGCGCTCCAAGTCGCCGCCCAGCTCCTCGGTCGTCCCGTGCGAGCGCAGATCGACGCCGAAGCGCCCGGTCTCCAAACCGGCCTCGCCGGCCACTTCGACGAGCGCGTCGGCGCGGTCGAGTTTGCGCCGGCGGCACATGATGCCCTCGCGCAGCGCGCGCAGATAACGATAACCGCCGTCGTCTGCCTGAGCGGCTGCGGCCTTGACCGCGGCACACGCGGGATGACTCGAGGAGGGCGGCGAATCGGCCCAGATCAGCGGATCGAGCGGCGCGCCGCTCTCCGCGGCGGCCCGAAGCCATGCCTCCAGATGGCGGTCCCGTTCAACCGGATCGAGCCGCACCGTCGCCGCTCGCCGTCCGCCGGTCAGGTCACGCTCGAGGCCTGCCATGACGAAGGTCCAGCGCAGGGAGTCACCGAACTCCATCATCAGCTTGCGCACCGCCGGCTCGGCCCCCCACGACCAAGGGCAATACGGATCCGTGTAGTAGCCAACGGTCACCATTGGTCGCAAAATACCGTTTGAGCGCCATGACCCCAAACCCCCAACCGTCCGTGACAGCAGCCACCTCCGCCGGGCAGGAGCGCACCTGACGGTGCCAGCCATGGTGGGCAGCAGGCTCGACGGCCGCTATCGAATCGAGGCCCAGATAGGCGCGGGAGGCATGTCCACCGTCTATCGCGCCTTCGACGAGACACTCGAGCGAGAGGTCGCCGTCAAGGTGCTGCACTCGGACATATCGCGCGACCCGAGCGCGCTCGAACGCTTCAGCCGCGAGGCCCGCACGGTCGCGAAGCTCTCCCACCCGCACATCGTGATGGTGATCGACGCGGGCGAGGACTCCGGCGACGCCTACATCGTCTTCGAGTACGTACCGGGCGAGACGCTCAAGGACCGCATTCGCCGGGATGGACCGCTGCCGGTCAGCGAAGCCGTCGCTTACGCGATCGAAATCGGGCGTGCGCTCGAGGCCGCCCACGAGCGCGGGCTCGTCCATCGCGACATCAAACCTCAGAATGTGATGATCGACGAGGAAGGTCGAGCGAAGGTGACCGACTTCGGCATCGCTCACGGACTCGAGGGCCGGCAGCTCACCGCCGCGGGCAAGGTGGTCGGAACGACGGACTATGTTTCCCCCGAACAGGCGCTCGGCCACGACGTGGCGGGACAGTCGGACGTTTACTCGCTGGGCATCGTGCTCTACGAGATGCTCACGGGCCAGGTGCCGTTCAAGGGATCGAGCAGCGTGAGCGTCGCGATGAAGCACGTTCAGGAAGGGTTGCCGGATGTCCAGCGCCGCCGGCCGGAGGTGTCCGCCGCGCTAGCCGCGGTGATCGAACGCGCCACGGCGAAGGAGTTGAGCAACCGTTACGAGTCGGTGCAGGACATGGTCAGCGACCTCGAAGACGTGCTCACATATGAAAGTGCGCGCGAGGGAGGCGCCACAGGCGAAGCCACCGCCGTCCTCAAACAGCTCCCGGCCCGCCGCGTCGAGCACGCGAGGTGGTGGCGGCGAGCGACTGCCCTGGTTCTCTACCTGCTGCTCGCCGCGGGCGTAACGATCGCCGCCGTGCTGGTGTTCAACGCACGCGACAGCGGCAAGCAGTCGGAGGTTACGGCGGACCTCACGCCGATCGGGCTCGGCCCGCGCGACGCGCGCGACTACGACCCGTCACCGGGAGACGGACAGGAAAGCACCGATCAGCTCCCGAATCTGCTCGATCGCGATCCGAGCACGTTCTGGGCCACCGAGCGCTATGACACGCCGGAGTTCGCCAATATCAAGGACGGAACGGGCGTGTACCTCGATGCGGACCGGCCCGTCGTCGCGCGCGCGCTGCGCGTCGTCACGCCGAAACCGGGCTGGAACGTGGAGCTGTACGTCTCGAACGGGTCGGCGCCAAAGAGCGTCTCCGATTGGACCCAGATAGGTGGCGGAGAGGTCGACAGCACCCGCAAGACCTTCGGGCTCGACACGGGTGGCCAGCCTTTCCAGAACTACCTGGTCTGGATAACGAAACTGTCCGATGGGCCCAACGGGGCCAGCAGCGCCGGGATTGCGGAGCTTCAGCTACTCGGGTAGGTGGAATGGCGATGAGAATCGAGGACTACGCAATGATCGGCGACCTGCACACGGCGGCGCTGGTCGGCAACAACGGCTCGATCGACTGGCTGTGCCTGCCCCGCTTCGACTCGGGAGCCTGTTTCGCGTCGCTGCTCGGTGACGAGCGCAACGGACACTGGCAACTGGCTCCGGCCGGCGGAATCAAGAACGTGTCGCGACGCTACCGTGAGGGAACGCTGATCCTCGAGACCGAGTTTGAGACCGAGGACGGCACGGTCCTGCTCACCGACTTCATGCCGCCGCGCGGCGAAGCACCCGACATCGTGCGCGTTGTTGAGTGCACACGCGGCCGCGTCCCGATGGCGATGCAACTGGTGATCCGCTTCGACTACGGCGCAAACATTCCGTGGGTGCGCCGTGAAGGCGGCGATTTGCTGGCAATCACGGGGCCGAACGCTCTGCGCCTTCGCACGCCCGTGCACTCGCATGGCAAGGACTTCAAGACCGTCTCCGACTTCGTTGTCGAGCAGGGCGACCGCGTGCCGTTCGTGTTGAGCTGGTACGAGTCGCACAAGCAACCGCCGAAAGCGCTTGACGGAGTGCACGAGGTCGCCGCGACCGAGAAGTGGTGGCGCAAGTGGAGCGACCGCTGCAAGTTCGAGGGAGGCGCGAGCGAGGCCGTCATGACATCGTTGCTGGTGCTGCGCGGCCTGATCTACGAGCCCACGGGCGGCATCGTTGCCGCCCCCACCACGTCGCTTCCCGAGCAGCTCGGCGGCGTGCGCAACTGGGACTACCGCTACTGCTGGGTTCGCGACGCGACGCTGACCCTGTACGCACTGGTGATGGCGGGCTACGTCGAGGAGGCCGGGCGCTGGCGCGACTGGCTGTTGCGGGCCGTCAGCGGCGACCCGGCCAACATGCAGATCATGTACGGGCTGGCGGGCGAGCGGCGCCTGACCGAGTTCGAGCTGGACTGGTTGCCCGGCTACGAAGGCTCGAAGCCGGTGCGAATCGGCAACAAGGCCTCGGAGCAGTTCCAGCTCGACGTGTATGGAGAGCTGGCCGACGTGCTGTTCGCCGCCAGGAAGGCGGGTATGGAGCAGCACGACTACGGATGGTCCGTCCAGGCGAAGGTGATCGAGTTCCTCGAGGCGAGCTGGAAGCAGCCCGACGACGGCATCTGGGAGGTCCGTGGCCCGCGGCGTAACTTCACGCACTCCAAGGTGATGGCCTGGGCCGTGTTCGACCGGGCCATTCGCGGTATGAAGCATTTCGGAATCGAGGGCCCGGTCGATCGCTTCAAGCGGCTGCGCAAGGAGATCCACGAGCAGATTTGCCGCGAGGGCTTCGACCCGGATCGCAACACGTTCACGCAGTACTACGGATCCAAGGAGCTGGACGCGAGTTGCCTGCTGATACCGCAGGTCGGCTTCCTGCCCGCCGACGACCCACGCGTGCACGGAACCGTCGGGGCGATCCAGCGCGAGCTGATGGTCGATGGTTTCGTGATGCGTTACTCGATGGACGGAGCCACAGCGGGGGTCGATGGCCTCCCTCCAGGCGAGGCAGCGTTCCTGCCCTGCTCGTTCTGGCTCGCGGACGCGCTCACCCTGATGGGGCGCCGGGACGAAGCGCAGGAGGTCTTCGATCGCCTGCTGTCGGTACGCAACGACGTCGGACTGCTGTCGGAGGAATACGACACGCAGGCCAAGCGGCTGGTGGGCAACTTCCCACAGGCCTTCACGCACGTCGGCCTGGTCGGCACGGCCCACAACCTCGCCGACCACGGGCCGGCGCATCACCGCTCGGGAGCGGCGGACTAGAACCTGAACGCGCGCTCGCGCCGGTGGCGCTCGATCGCGTAGTCCAGCAAGCGGTCGAGCAGCTCCGAGTAGCCGATGCCCGCGGTCTCGAACAGACGCGCGAACACGCTCGTCGAGGTGAAGCCGGGAATCGTGTTCAACTCGTTGAGCAGCACCTGGCCTTCGTCGGTCACGAAGAAGTCAACGCGCGCGAGCCCGGCGGCCCCTGACTCGACGAACGCGTTGCGGGCGACGTTGCGCACCCGCTCACGCTGCGCGTCGCTGATCGGAGCGGGCACCACCAAGTCCATGCCACCGTCCGTGTACTTGGACTCGAAGTCGTACCAATCCCCTTTGGCGACCACCTGTCCCGGCTCGGAGGCAACCGGCTCGTCGTTGCCGATCACCGAGATCTCCACCTCGATGCCGGACGCTGCAGCCTCGCTCAGCACACGCGGATCGTGGTCGAATGCGAGCTGCAGCGCCTGCTCCAGCTCCTGCGGGCCGCTGACCCTGGAGATGCCGACGCTCGACCCGAGCCGCGCCGGCTTCACGAACTGCGGAAATCCGAGCGCTGCCGCTCGCTCAACGCAGCCCTCGCGATTCGCAGACCACGCGCGCTCGCCGAAAGCCTCGTAGCGCACCTGCGGCATGCCGGCCTGCGCCATCGCACGCTTGAACGCGATCTTGTCGATGCAGAGCGCCGAGCCGAGCACGCCCGCGCCAACATAGGGAACGTCGAGATGCTCGAGCAATCCCTGAACGCTTCCGTCCTCCCCGAACGGACCGTGCAGCGCCGGGAACACCGCGTTCGCCCCCAGCAGCCCGCGACCGGGGGTCACCGCGATCGGATCGCCTGCGCTCTCCGCACCGCGAGGATCGACGCAGCGCCACACTCCTTCACGATCGATCAGGACGCAAACCGCCTCGTGCCCGCCCGCCTCGAGGCCGTCGAGCACGGACTTGGCCGACTCGATCGAGATCTCGTGCTCGCTCGAGCGGCCGCCGGCGAGGACCGCGACTCTCAGGGCGTTCCTCCTCCCCCCGGGGGCTCGAACTGCCCGACCGTCAGAGTCACGGTTGAGCCCTTGCTGCGCTGCGATCCGCTCGACGGCGACTGTGACAGCACGATCCCGTCCTGGTCGGGGTCGGTCACGGTCTTCGTGCGCACGCTCGCGTTGAAGCCGGCTTCGTCGATCTGCGAGGCGGCATCTCCCTCGCTGAGACCAACCACGCCCGGAACCTCCACGAGTTGGCCGTTGGACACCGTGATCGTGACGGTCGAACGCTCATCGACCTCCTGCCCGCCCGCGGGGCTCTGGCTTATCACCGTCCCGTCGGGCTTGTTCGACGACTTCTGCTCGACAACCACGTTGAAGCCCGCAGCCGAGAGCTGTTGCTTGGCGTCGCCGGATTCGAGCCCGACCACATCGGGAACCGACACCAGCTTCGCTCCGCTCGACACGAACACCACAACGGCGGAGTCGCGATCGATCGCGTTGTCGGCACCGGGATCGGTGCGTATCACGAGCCCTTCGGCCACCTTGGTCGAGCTTTCCTTGCGAAAGGCCGGTTTGAGCCCGGCGCGCTTGATGCGATCGCGTGCCACCGACTCGCTCAACCCGATCACATCGGGGACCTTCACGGTTCCCGGCCCGTTGGAGACGATCAGCGTAACCGTCGCGCCCTTGTCCGCCTCGGTGTCCGCGCGCGGGACCTGGTCGGCCACAACGTTGACCGGACGGGGATCGGCGCGACGCGTGATATCGACCTCGAAGCCGGCCGATTGAAGCTCCTGCTGCGCCGCGGCAAGCGTCTGGCCGATCACCAGCGGCACCTTGCGCTGCTCCGGCGAGCGCAGCAACAGGAGGAGCAGAACGGCGATCACCGCGAGCCCTCCGCAGGCGGCGAAGATCGCCGCGTTGCGACGACGACGCCGCGCACGCTCCTCCGGCGTTTCCTCGACGGGCGGCGGATAGTCGATCACGTCGCCGGCGACCGGCTCGGGTTCGGGCAGCGTGGTCGCCGCTTGCGCGGCTTCAGCGATCGGGACCGGAACGGGCACGGCGGCGAAGCGTGCGGTGTCTCCCGAGACCGTCTCCTCCAGACGCTGGGCCGCCGCATCGAGGTCACGGATGAACGAGTCGGCGTCGCCGTAACGGTCCGCCGGAAGCTTCGCGAGGGATTTCATCACGACCGCCTCGACGGCCGGCGCGATGGGGACGTAGTCGCGCGGGGGCCGAGCTATCTCGCTGACGTGCTTGAGCGCCACGGCAACCGCGCTTTCGCCTTCGAACGGCGCGTGAGCGGTCAGCATCTCGTAGAGGACGACGCCGATCGAGTAGAGATCGGAGGCGGCCGTCACCTCGGTTCCCTGCGCCTGCTCCGGCGACAGGTATTGCGCCGTGCCCATGATCGCTCCGACCTCGGTGATGTCCGAGGTTCCCTGTCGAGCGATACCGAAGTCCATCACCTTGACGTTGTCCTCCGAATCGAGGACCACGTTCTGCGGCTTGAGGTCACGGTGGATGACGCCGCGCTTGTGTGCGAAGCGCGCCGCCACCAGCATCTGCTTCGTGATCCGGATCGCGCGTGCTGCGTCGAGCGGCGCTTCGCGATCGACGACGGACTTGAGCGTCTCGCCCTCGCAGTACTCCATCGCGATGTAGTAGGTGCCGTCGAACTCGCCGCGGTCGTAAACGCCGACCACATTCGGATGTTGAAGGCCCGCCGCGGCCGACGCCTCGCGGCGAAACCGCTCGACGAACTCCTTGTCCTGAGCGAATCGCGAGTGCAGGAGCTTGAGTGCGACGCGACGTCCCAGGTGCGTGTCTTCGGCCAGATAGACGTCCGCCATCCCGCCGGAGCCGACTCGCTCGACTATGCGGTAGCGCCCGTCAACGATCGTGTTCTCGGCTATCTCGGACATCATCTGTTCTCGTTTCGAATCAAATCCATCATCTTCAACCCTGTTCCGCCAGCAAAGTCTCCATCACCTGCTTGGCGATCGGGGCCGCCACCTCGCCGCCGGTGCCGATCGTGCGCTCGACTGTCACCGCGATGGCCACACGCGGCGCATCCGCTGGCGCGAAGGCTATGACCCAGGCCTGGTTGACGCCGTCGCCCTTCTCCGCCGTACCGGTCTTGCCCGCAACGTCGATTCCCGCCAACGCAGCGGCCGTGCCGGTGCCCTCTCTTACCACCTGCTTCATCATGTCAGTCAGCGTTGCGGCGGTCGTGGGCTTCATCACCTTGCTCTGCTCGCTCGGTTCGTACTCGTGTGCCGTGCGACCGTCCCGGTCGATCGTCTTCTCGGCGATATAGGGGCGCATCAACCGACCGTCGTTGGCGATCGCGGCGACGACCTCGGCCATCTGCAACGGCGTGACCGCAAGCCTCTCCTGTCCGATCGCAACGCGCGCGGCATCGATCGGGTTCGAGGGCGACAGCAGCTTGCCGTTCGGCGCGTACAGCCCACTCGCCCTCAGCTCGTCGCGTGGAAGGTCGATGCGGGGCTTGCGATTGAAGCCGTACCGGTTCATGTACTCGTAGAGCGTGTCGGCGCCCACCTCCTCGCCGACCTGGGCCCAGACGGTGTTGACCGAATTCGTCAACGCCTGGGTCAGGGTTATCTCGCCGAACTGCTGGTTGTTGAAGTTGCTCAACGGGAAGCTTTGGAACCGCTGTGGGGAGCGACCGCTGAGGACCGAGTCGGCCGTGAACTTGCCGCTGTCGAGGGCGGCAGTCGCCGTCACCACCTTGAACGTCGATCCGGGCGGGTAGCCGCTCTGCGTGTCCCGGTTCAGCAGCGGCGCGGCGGGGTCGCGATTGAGCTTCGCGAGGTCTTCCGGAACGGCGTTCGGGTCGAAGCCGGGGAGACTCGCCATCACCAGCACGCGCCCGGTCCGCGGATCGAGTGCGACCACACCGCCGGCGCGTCCGGCGAGGCCCGCCAGCGCGATTCGTTGCGCGTCAGCGTCGAGCGCCGTGATCAGATCGTCGCCCTCGCGTCGCTTGCCTCGCAGGCGGTCGAGCAGGTTCCCGAACTCGTCGCCCTCGCCGGTCAGCTCGTCGTTGTAGTAGCGCTCCAGTCCTGCGCTGCCCTGGTCCACGAAGCTGTATCCGACTGGATGCGAGAACAGCGATGCGGTCGGGTAGGTACGACTGTAGAAGCGTCCGCCGCCGCTGCCCGAAACCCGGTTGCGGGCCACGATCGTCTCGTTGCCGGCATAGATCACCCCGCGGCGGATCTGCTGTTGCTGAAGCAGCGGCAGGCGGTTGTCGCGATTGGCGCGCAGCGAGTCGGCGTCGAAAACGGACCAGTACGACGTGAAGCCGATCAGCAGCAACAGCAGCAGCACGAAGACCCCGTAGAGGTAGCGAATGCGCGAGTTCACTCCGAGCGCCTCATTCGGAAACCACGGGGCTGCGGTGGGCTGCGCGCGGCGCGCGAGCGCGCTGCGACACCATCAGCAGCAGTGCGAGCAGCACGAAGTTGGCGACGATAGAGCTGCCGCCATAGCTGATGAACGGCAGCGTGACACCTGTCAGCGGAATCACACGTGTGACTCCGCCCACGATCACGAACGCCTGCAACGCGAACACCGCCGTCAGCCCGGTTGCGAGCAGCTTCGAGAAATCGTCCTGTGCGACCACGGCGGTGCGGAAGCCTCGCTCCGCCAGCAACAGGTACACGACCACGACGGCCGTCGCGCCGAACAGGCCGACCTCGTTCACGATCACCGAATAGATCAAGTCCGTCTGGGGCGCCGGTAGCACGACGGCGCCGCTGGGAAGCTGGATCAGCGACTGACCAAACCCGCGACCCAGGACCCCGCCGTCGGCCTGCGCGAACAGTGACTGGACGATCTGGTAGCCCGTTGTCTGCGCATGCTGCCACGGGTCGAGCCAGATCTCGATTCGATCGTGCACATGACCGATGTGTTGCTGGAAGAACCAGGCGCCGACCGCAAACATCACGAGCCCGCCGAGCACGAACGAGAAACGGCCCGTCGATACGTACAGCAACGCGAGGAACGCGCCGAAGAACATCAACGAGCTGCCGAGGTCGCGGATGACGACCAGCATCAGCATCGCCAGCCCCCACACCACCAGCAACGGACCAATGTACTTCAGCGGCGGGATCGTGAGACCGAGGACGCGCCGGGCGCCGGTGACCATCAACTCGCCACGTTCGGCCAGATAGCTCGCGAGGAAGACGACGATGCAGATCTTCGCGAACTCGGTGGGCTGGAAGGTGATCGAGCCGAGATCGACGCTGAGGTAGGCGCCGTTGATCTGATTGCCGATCACCGGCATGCGCGGCAGCGCGAGCAGCGCGATACCCACCACCGCGATCACATAGCGGTAGCGCTCGAGCACGCGCACGTCTCGCAGCAGCAGCACGGTCAGGCCGAACAGGGCGATGCCGACCACGAACCACCCCGCCTGCTGGCGGGCCAGCGTCGCGTCGATGCGGTAGATCATCACGAGCCCGAACGCCGCCAGCAGTGCGGCGAGTGGGAACAGATAGGGGTCGGCGTTTGGCAGCGTCGCACGAATGAACAGGTGCACGACCAGGCAGAGCGCGAGGAACAGGCCCCCGTAGGTCAGCGTCGCCGTGTCGAGGTCGGTCTGGCGGGTCATATAGACGGCCGTGAAGCCGGCCGTGATCAGCACCGCGACCGGAAACAGCCCCAGCAGCTCGCGGTTGCGAGCGGTCACCTTTGGTTTTCTCCTAGTTCCAGGCTTCGAACCACGTCCGCTGCGTCCTCGCGCGAGCGCAGCTGGTGATCGAGCAGCCGTCGGCGCTGTGTGGACGAAAGACTGCGAGATGGAACCGAGCTGACGTAGTGCTCGGAATAAAGCTTGACGTCGCCCGGCAGCTCATACGGGAATCCCCGGTAAAGCGCCACCAACCCGTGGTCGTCCTGACTGATGAACCAGGTGTGGTGAAGGGCGTAGTTGACTCCGAATGCAGCGCCGCCGAGCACGGCCAACGCAGCCACCGTCGCGGCGACCCTGCGCGGCCAGCGCCTGCGGCCGGTGGCAGGTGTGACGACCAGGCGTTTCTTGCCGGCCTCGACTGCCTCCTCGGCCGGCGCTTCGGCCGCCGGTAGGTCGCGCACGTTGAGGTTGGTGATCGTTTCGCCGATCGATCCGGCCGACTCGGACCCATTTTCGGTCTCGCCGCCGATCTGAAAGCAGACAACCGTGATGTTGTCGCGCCCCCCGTTGCTGTTTGCCTCGGCGATCAGCCGGTCGACCGCTTCGGCCAGCGAGCTTCGCCTCGCCAGGATTTCGCAGATGGCGTCTTCGCGCACCATGCTCGTCAGGCCGTCGCTGCAAAGCAGGAACACATCCCCCGAACGGACCTGATGAGTGTGGACGTCGAGCTCGACATCGAGCTCGGGGCCGAGCGCGCGTGTGATTATCGAGCGCTGCGGGTGCTCTTCTGCCTCCTCGCTCGTCAGCTGCCCCTGACGTCGCAGCTCCTCGACCAGCGAGTGATCCCGGGTCAACTGACGCAACTCACCATCGCGATACAGATAGGCACGGCTGTCACCGACGTGCACGATGCTGGCCTCGTCGCCGCTCAGCGCCACGCCGGTCAACGTGGTTCCCATGCCCGCGCGTGACTCGTCCGCACGCGCAAGCTCGAAGATGCGGCGGTTGGCCTCCCGGACGCGCTGCGTCAGCGCCTGTTCGGGACCGTCGTCGGCAAGCCCTTGATCGAAGACATCGGTCGCGATCTTCGAAGCGACCTCGCCGGCCTGCGCACCGCCCATCCCATCCGCGACCACGTACACGGGCGAGCGGGCAAAGTAGGCGTCCTCGTTCGCGCGACGCTGCCTGCCGGTGTCGGTCCGCGCCGCCTCCTCGACAATCCGCAGCACGGTCACTCCTCGACGCGGAACTCGGTGTCGCCGATGCGGATCACGTCCTGCGGGCGCAACTCCACCTCGCCCTCCACGCGTTCCCCGTTCAGGTAAGTGCCGTTGGTCGAGCGCAGATCCTCCAGGTGGACCGCGCCGGCGCGCTCGAATACCCGGGCGTGCTTGCCGGATGCGTACGAGTCCTCGATCCGCAAGGCGCTGTCCACCGAACGCCCGATCGTCAACCCCTGGCCGATCTCGAAAGCGTCCCCGACCTCGAGCCCGCCGCCGGCGGTTGCCACCAGCCACACTTTGCTCGACCTCGATCGCTCATCGCCTGGAAACGGCGCCAGCTCCTCGCCGGGGTCGGTCGCCGGCCGGCGCATGTCGCGAAGAGCACTGCGCACGATCCACAGCAGGAACAAGTACAGCACCGCCAGGAACGCAAACTGGAGCAGAACCTCGAGCGAGTCGGTCGCGGCGGCGAGCATCACGCGGGCCTCAATCGACGTCGAAGCACAGTCTCGAAGTGCCGAGCGTGATCTCGTCGCCGGGGGCAAGACGCGCCGAGGACACCTGCCGTCCATTCACGGCCACGCCGTTGGTCGATTCGAGATCGGAGACGTACCACTCGCGTCCCTTGAGCGTCAACTCGCAATGACGCCTCGATACGTTTTCGTCGTCGACGACGAGATCGCAGCGGCGGCTGCGACCGATGACAGCGTGTGGCTGATCGACAACGAAGGTGCGTCCGTCGCGTACCAGCAGCGCGCGTGACGTCGGCTTGCGATCGGGCGGCGTCTCCTGCGTGGCTCGCCGCACCGCGGCGGCCGAATAGACCATCGTCGCGCCGAGGTCGCCCTGCGATGCCTGTTTGCCCTCCTCCGAGGGTGGCTTGACCAGCCGGGCCTGAATACCAAACTCCCCCATCCGCAATCGCTTGTCGGTCGCGAACCCCACCTTGGGCCTGGTCAGCAGCGCCAGGTTCTCCCGCGCCGCGTGATCGAGCAGATACGAGGACAGCTCCTCCACCAGCGCTTGCTCATAGCCCTCGAACTGACGCCTATCCTCGCGCGAGAGGAACACCGTGTATTCGTTCGGGACGTAGACCCGCGACACCGAAACGGTCTTGTAGGACTCCATCTCCTTTGCAAGCCTGCGCGCCAGCTCGCGTGGCTGCACGCGCACCCGGAAGGCACGGCCGAAGCCTCCCTCGAGCAGGCCTTCAAGCTTGGTCTCGATACTGCGCAGGACTCCCACGAACGGCTCCTCGTTGCGCTGTCGCGGCGCCTGAGCGCCGATCTACGTCAGAAATGCTACGAGAGCCTACATACGGCAAACCCCGACCTCGCCAAGCCGCTTTCGTGCCGATCAGGTCGCTCCCTGCACGCCCCTGACCGCCAGCCGGGCAAGACTTGACGAGACACCCGCCCTTGCAGTCATACTCTTGCGGTCAGAAAGCGCATAGGGAGCGGCGTTTTTGTCATTCCAAGAAGGCGAACGGCCGGTACGGCGGAGCGGGCCCAGAGGCCACCACCAAGACTCCGACCAGCAGACCATCCTCGTCCGGCGACTGGTGGCCGGCGGTGTCGGGCTGCTCGTGGTGATTCTGCTGTTCGTTGGCATCAAGGGCTGCCTGGGAGCTCGCAAAGACCAAGCATTCAAGGACTACGCAGCGGACGTCAACTCGCTGGTGGGAAACTCCAACGCCATCGACAAGGCTCTCTTCCAGGCACTTTCGACCCCGAAGAGCGCGGATACGCTCGACGTGCAGACCGAGGTCAACTCAAAACGGGTTGACGCCGAGCAGCTCGTGAAGCGAGCCAAGGACACCGACCACCCCGGTGAGGTCGCGGCCGCCAACGAATGGCTCGTCGAGACGTTCGAGTTTCGCTCGGAGTCGATCTCGAAGATCGCGGATGCGCTGCCACAGGCACTGGGCACGAAGGACAGGACCCCGGCGATCAACCAAATCGCCGCGGAGATGCAGGGGCTGGTGGCAAGCGACGTCATCTACCAGACGCGAGTGATCCCCGACCTCCAGAGCGCTTTCGAGAAGCGTGGAATAGAGCGCGAGTTCCTCAAGAGCGAGGCCCTGCCGACACTCCAGTGGCTCGACCCGAAGTACGTTCAGACGCAGCTCGACAAGGTCGGCGGGGCCGAGACCGAAGCTGCCACGCCCGGCCTGCACGGCACCGGGATCGGCTCTGCGGCCGTGGGCGACACGGAGTTGACCGAGGGCGAGGTCAACCGCGTCGCGGCTGCCGGGGCGGTCACATTCGAGGTGCAGGTGGAAAACCAAGGCGACGCCGACGAGACGGCCGTCGACGTCGGCGTGACCGTGACGGCGGGAAGTCAGAAGATCGAAGCGAGCGCGGCGATCCCCCAGATTGCCGCGGGCGACACGGCAACGGTGTCGATCCCCCTGGGCAAGGCTCCTCCAACCGACGGCGTGTCCACGGTCGAGATCAGCGTAGCCGCCGTCCCGGGAGAGGGGACGAAGGACAACAACCAGGCAAGCTACGAGGTCGCCTTCACCAAGTAGTGCGCTAGTGGTCCATCCGGCAAGTACGCCGACCGACATCCCGGCTGCGAATCTTCATCTGCCTTCGTCGTCGGTCGTCCACATACCTTCTGGTATGCGGACTTCCTGCCTCCTCGGCAGTCTCGATTCTCGCTCGGGATATCGGTGACGTACTAACCGGACGAACCACTAGCAGCGGGCTATGCTTCGGCCGTGCTCGATCAGCTCACCTCGACGGCCGGCGTGATCGCGCTGGTGGCTCTGGTGTTCGCCGTCGCCACATTGGCGCTCGCGATCGTGCTGGCGCTGAGGCTTCGCGCGGTGCGTGCGGCACAGCGGGTCGTCATGGGCGACGCAGAGCAACGCGACCTCGTCGCCCACGCTGAGGCGATCCAGAATGCGTTCGTGCAGCTGCGCGATCTCGTCGATGCAACATTTGTGCGGGTCGAACAACGGCTCGGGCAGCACGCCGCTCGGCTCGACTGGGGCATCAGCCACACGGCCGTGGTCCGCTACGACGCGTACGGGGAGATGACCGGCAGGCAGTCCAGCTCGATGGCACTGCTCGACGACACGGGCACCGGCATCGTGGTGTCGTCGATCCTACATCGCGAGCAGGCGCGCGTCTACGTCAAGGACGTTGCGCAGGGCAGCTCGCAGTACGAGCTTTCGCCCGAGGAGCAAGAGGCGATCGCGATCGCGCGCAGGTCCCACGAGCCGGAGTCGCAGCGGCAGGCCAGCGCGGTCACAGGCTCGTGAAAGTCTCCTTTCTCGGTCCGGAGGGCACCTTCTCCGAGGAAGCGTTGCTCGCAAACGCCGAGGCGGGGGCGATCGAGCCACTGCCGATGCCGACCATCTACGACTGCGTGATCGCGGTTCGCAACGCGACCGCCCAGCGGGCGCTGGTGCCGATCGAGAACTCGCTCGAAGGGTCGGTCAACTCCACACTCGACGCGCTCGTGTTCGAAACAGACAACGTGCGAATAGTGGGTGAGCTGGTTCATCCAATCCGGCACTGCCTGATCGCGAAGCGTCCGGTCGAGCTGAGCCAAATCGCGCGTGTGGTGTCGCATCCACAAGCGACTGCGCAGTGTGCTCGTTTCCTACGCGAGCAGCTCTCGGGAGTCGAGGTCGTGTCGGCGAGCAGCACCGCCGACGCGGTACGAGTCGTCGCCGAGAGCGAGCAGCCGTGGGCGGCGCTTGGCAACGCTCTCAGCGCCGAGATCTACGGCTGTCAGGTGCTGCGCGACCGGGTCGAGGACGCCGCGGGCAATGAGACCCGGTTCGTCTGGCTTTCGCTCGACGAGCCCCGCCGGCCGAGCGATCCTGGCTCCAAGGGATTTTGGAAGACATCGATCGTGTTCTGGGGATTGCCCGACAAACCCGGAGCGCTGGTCGAAGCGCTGAAGGAGTTCGCCGATCGTGGCGTCAACCTGAGCAAGATCGAGTCGCGGCCGCGCAAACAGGGGCTCGGCCGCTACGTCTTTTTCGCCGATCTCGAGGGTGCGGAGAGCGACGATGCAATCGTCGATGCGCTGTCCGCGGTTCGCGGCTCGGTGGAGACGCTGAGAATTCTCGGCTGCTACCCCGCGGCGTAAAAGCTTGCTACAGACCTTGTCAGAAGACGTTCGGAGGATTGGGGTTACTCGCAAACAGAAAAAACCATGTGGCGGCAGCACCCACGGCGGCAACTGCCGACAAGGCAAGCATTACGTCGAGCACCCCCCGGCCACCTGTGGTTTTCCTCTCCTCGCTGATGCTTCGAAGGTGCCCTGCGTGCGCGGCCTCGCGTATCTGCCTGCTCCCAGTCAACTCGTAATAGCGGGCCTGCGCTCCGTACAGCAATCTGCCAAGGATCACGACAACCGCCGCGTACATCGCTATGGCGATCAGGACGATCGCCTGACCGTGATCGGTAAGGAGGCTCGCGAGCCGCAGACATATCAGGGGGATGACCGTCCACAAGCTGATGCTGCCCAGCGCCATGATCGCCAGCAATGCGGCGGCCCGCAGCCGGACCAGGTGCTTGTCGTGTGCACGGGTCAGGGTCACCCCCCAATCGGCGCTCTAGGATTCAAGCCCCAAAAGACCTGCGATCCCATCGCCCCGATCAGGTGTATCAGCACGATGTTCAAGACCATCGACTTCGCCGTCGCTGCCCCCACGCCCACCGGGCCGCCCCGGACCGTGTAGCCGTAGTAGCAGCCGACGATCACGATGGCGGTCGCCATCGCCATGCCCTTGATCACGCTGAACAGGAGGTCGGGCGGGTTCTGAAACATCCAGAAGATCAGGAAGTAGCCGCCGGAGGAGACATCACCGACCTGCTGTACGACGGCTATGTAGCTCGCGAAAAAGCCTGCGCCAACCGACGACATGTAGATGAACGGAAGAACCAGCCAAGCGGCCAACAGTCGCGTAGAACAAAGAAAAGTGATCGACGGGATGCCCATCACCTCCATAGCGTCGATCTCCTCGTTGATCCGCATCGCCCCCAACTCGGCCACCAAGCCGGTTCCGACCTTCGCGGCCATCATGTAGCCGAAGACGTAGGGCACTAGCTCACGCAGATCGCACCATGCTGTGAACACACCGGCGTAGGCAGGCGCGCCGACTGATCGGAGGTTGTACGCACCTTCGATGCCGCATGTCAGGCCCCCGAAGAACACCAGGCCCCAGATCACGATCGCCGAGCCGGTGATCAAGATGCCTGACTGGCGAAGGACCTCGCCGGAATAGGGGAGTACGCGACCGTTGAATATCCGGACCGTGACCCCTCCCGCGAACTTGGCGATCTCGCCGAAGCTCGAGACCCAATCGCGCGGTATTGCAAGCCACCCCTCCACATGAAGGAGGATGGTTCTCAGGGGGGCGATTTACAATCTCAGAAGGCGTGAACAGATCAGAGCGAGTTCGAAGAAACCATGAAACCCACTCCGGCCGCTGTTGCTAGAAATCTGCCTCGCCGCTACCCTGGACCCATATGACCACCGAATCCCGGCCGCGCCCAGCCTTTGATTTCGCTGCCCTGGGCGAGAAGCTCGAAGCTCGTCTGGACGACATCGGCGACGTGATCAGGGAGCGAGCGCTGGCCGAGTGGCCAGCCGAGTGGGTGGTCGATCGCCCTGAGCTGCGCGAACCGATGATCGAAGCGCTTCGATCGGGCGTCCTGGCAGACCTCGAGGCCTTCAAGGCCGACCTCAGGTTGCCTGATGAGTGCCCGCCAACGGCCGCCTACCACACCCGCCTCCTGGCCGAGGTCGGAGCGGGACTTGAGCCCATGCACTGGGGTTTGCGAGTCACGCATCGGGCACTGTGGGGATGCTGGACCGAGATAGTCGATGACCTCGACATCTCCGAGCGGCAGCGCCGCGAGCTATTGAGGCTCACGTCCGATTTCTTTTTCGAGTACGCCGACCGCATTTGGATCTTCGTCAAGCAGGAGTACACGGCGCACCGCGAGCGAGTGCTGCGGGGCAGCGATCAGCGCCGAGCTCAGATTATCCACGAGCTGTTGGCGGGGCAAGATGTCGACGTCACGGGACTCGACTACGACATGGAGGTTTCCCATCTTGCCATCATCACATGGGGTCCACGAGCGAGCCAGGTCGCACGCGAGCTGGCAAGAGCAGCCAACAGGGACCTGCTACTGGTCTCGCTGCCCAATAGTTCAATTTTTTGGGCGTGGCTTGGCGGCTCGAGACCACTCGACAAGAGCCTGAGCATGCTCGATTCGTTCGAGCCGAGCAAAGGAACGGCGTTAGCCGTGGGCGAGGAAGAAACCGGGCTCTCGGGCTTTCGCCGTTCCCATCAACTCGCTGGCTACGCGCAGCGAGCAGGCCGTGCGTCGCGTTGCCCGGTGACGCGGTATCGCGATGTTGCCATAGAGGCGCTGGCAGGACACGACGAGCGGGAAGCACGAGCCTTCGTCGCACGCGAGTTGGCGGGCTTGGACGGAGACGACAAACGGTCGGTCGCGCTACGCAAGACGCTATTGACCTACTTTGGGAGCGGCCACAACGCCGCCGCGACGGCAGCGGCGCTCGGCGTCCACGAGCAAACCGTTGCCAACCGGCTGAACACCGTGGCGGAGCGTATCGGGGCCCGTGTCAACGCCAGACGTTGTGAACTCGAAACGGCGCTGCGTCTTCGAGAGTACCTTGGTGACCGTCAAGCTCCGGCCTCGTACAGCACAGCGTCATGAAACCGCCATCCACAGTGACGCGGTCCGATGACGGTAGGCTCAGAGTGAGCAAGCGTGCAGAACGCCTTGCCGACCGGTCGAGTGGTCCCGTCCGCAAGTTCGCACCGGTTCTCGGCGGCTGCAAGCCCTTGCCTGCCGGCGTTCTCGGTCGTCGCGATGGCGCTGCCATTCCGACTCCCTGCGTCCTGGCCAGGCTCGGCTTTCGCTCGCCGAATAACCGTCTGAACTTGCGGCCGAAACCACTAGCTACAATTTCCGTAAGCTCATGGAGGGCGACCCAGCATCCGCTCCCGATCGCGCCGACGGGGGCAACGCCGGCGCTGTATCGACCAGCACGACTGGGGGTTCCGTCGCGCCGGGACGGTCCCGGCGCGCCGACAGCGGGCGCGTGCTCGTCCTCAACGCCTCCTACGAGCCGCTCAACGTCTGCACCGTGCGCCGTGCCGTCGTGTTGGTGCTGAAGGAAAAGGCCGAATTGCTCGAGACCGGCGAGCACAGGCTGCGCTCGGAGAGCACGTCACTGCCTCGGCCGGTGGTGATCCGTCTCGTCACCTACGTGCGCGTGCGACGCGACTCGATACGCAGACGCATCACCCGGCGGGCGGTGTTCGCACGGGATTCCTGGACGTGCCAGTACTGCGGGAGCGGGCAGCATCTCACCGTTGACCACGTCGTACCGCGTAGCCGCGGCGGGCCAAGCGACTGGGAGAACATCGTGACCTCGTGCGCGCCGTGCAATCGACGCAAGGGCAACCGCACGCCGACCGAGGCCGGGCTGCGTCCCCACCGCAGGCCCCGTATTCCCGGCCCGCACGTGTTCATACGGGTCGCCGCCCCGATGGTTCCAGCCGCCTGGAACCAGTACCTGCTGGCAACCTAGGGCGTCGCCCTCTTCTTGCTCAGCGCTTCGGCCGCTTGCGCTTTGCCGCCGGCTTGCGCTTCACGGTCTTGCGCTTCGGCGCGGCCCGCTTCGACTTCGTCGCGGGCTTGCGCTTGGGCGCGCTTCGCTTCTTGGAAGCGGTTTTCCTCGCCGCGGGCTTCCGCCGTGTCGGCTTCGGGTCCGCTCCGTTGCCGGAGGCGTCCGGAAGCTGCGGTTGAGCGTCATCGGACGGGACGGCGCCGTTGCCGGCGTCCGCGGCCAGGTCCGGGTCGCTGTCGGCAACCGGTGCAACCGCGCTGACCCGGTCGCTCGAACGCATGTTCATCACCCGCACACCCTGGGTCGCGCGGCCGTGCCGAGAGATCCCCCGCACACTCGTGCGCTGGACCATGCCGCTCTGCGAAATGAACAGCAGCTCCTGGTGCTCTCGCACGATCAGCGCGCCCGCCAGCGCGCCCTTGCGGTCCGTGAGGGCGATCGTCCTCACACCCTTGGTTCCCCGGCCCTTGACGGGATAGTCGGAGATCGCGGTGCGCTTGCCATAGCCGTTCTCGGTCACGACCAGCAGCTCGGTGTCGTCGCGTGCGATGTCCATCGCCAGTACGCGGTTGCCCTTCCCGGCAACGTTCATCCCGCGAACGCCCGAGGTACTGCGGCCCATCGATCGCACCCGCGTTTCGCTGAAACGCGCCGCCTGACCCGACTTGGACACCATGATGAAGTCATCGTTGCCGTCCGTCCCCCGTACCGCCACCAGCTCGTCCCCTGAGCGCACCTTGATCGCGATGATTCCGTCGGCACGGATCGGCGTGTTGTAGGCCTTGAACTCGGTCTTCTTGATCAGGCCCCGCTGGGTCGCGAACGCGAGGTACTTGTGCTCGCCGAAGTCGCGCGTGGCAATCAGCGCCTGGACGCGTTCACCCTCTCGCAGCGGCAGCATGTTGACCAGCGCACGGCCCTTGGCCGTGCGCGCGCCCTCGGGAAGCTCGTAGACCTTGATGCGATAGACCTTGCCGAAATTCGTGAAGAACAACAGGAAATCGTGTGTCGAGCAGATGCGCAGATGCTCGATGTAGTCGCCTTCCTTGGTTTCCATGCCGATCACGCCGACGCCGCCCCGCTTCTGCTTGCGGTACGTCGAGACCGGCAGGCGCTTGATGTAGCCGGACGCCGTGATCGACACGACCATCTGCTCTTCCGCGATCAGGTCCTCCAGCTCCAGGTCACCTTCGGCGGCGGTGATCTCGGTTCGACGCTCGTCGCCGTAGATCTGCTTGATCTCGCGCAGCTCCTCCTTGATCAGGCCCATCAGCATTTGCTCGTCGCCAAGGATCTCGCGCAGCTCCTTGATGCGCTCCATCAGATCCGCGTGCTCTTGCTTGATCTTGCCCGCCTCGAGTGCGGTGAGGCGCTGCAGGCGCATGTCGAGGATCGCCTGGGCCTGCTCGGTTGACAGCTCGAACTTCTTGATCAGGCCCTCGCGAGCGTGATCCGGGTCCTTCGACTTCTTGATCAGGGTCACGACCGCGTCGATGTTGTCGAGCGCGATCAGCAGGCCTTCGAGCAGGTGAGCGCGGCGCTCGGCGCGTCGTAGCTCGTCCTGGGTACGGCGGGTCACGACTTCCCGCTGATGCATCACGTAGTGATGGACCATCTCCCGCAGGTTGAGCACACGCGGCACGCCGTCCACCAGCGCCACCGCGTTGACTCCAAATGTCTCCTGGAGCGAGGTGTGCTTGTAGAGCTTGTTGAGGACCACCGTGGGGATCGAGCCCCGCTTCAACTCGATCACCAGGCGCATGCCATTGCGATCCGACTCGTCACGCAGACCGGAGATCTCACCGACCTTCTTTTCGAGCGCGAGCTCCTGGATCTTCCGCATCAACGGGTTGGTCCTGACGTTGAAGGGCAGCTCGGTGATGATGATCGCTTCCTTGCCACCCCGCAGCGGCTCGACGTGCGCGCGGCCACGAAGCACTACGCGCCCTTTGCCGGTCTTGTACGCGTCGAGCACTCCCTCACGACCGATTATCACTCCGCCGGTCGGGAAGTCCGGGCCCTTGACGTGTTTCATCAGCTCGGCAACGTCGATGGTCGGGCTCTCGATGTAGGCGACGACGGCGTCGATCACCTCGGTCAGGTTGTGTGGCGGGATGTTGGTCGCCATCCCGACCGCGATTCCGGACGACCCGTTGACGAGCAGGTTCGGAAGCCGCGAAGGCAGGATCAACGGCTCCTGGCGCGACTCGTCGTAGTTGGGGCCGAAATCGACCGTGTCAGCGTCGATGTCGCGCAGCATCTCCGTCGCGAGCTTAGTGAGGCGGGACTCAGTATAGCGCATCGCGGCTGGTGGATCGGGGTCGATCGAGCCGAAGTTGCCCTGACCGTCGACCAGCGGATAGCGCAGCGCGAAGTCCTGTGCCATCCGTACCAGCGTGTCGTAGATCGCCGAGTCGCCGTGGGGGTGATAGTTACCCATCACGTCACCGACGACGCGTGCGCTCTTGCGGTACGGCCGATTCGGCTGTAGGCCCGCTTCGTGCATCGCATACAAGACCCGGCGGTGCACGGGTTTGAGACCGTCTCGCACGTCCGGCAGAGCACGTCCCACGATCACGCTCATGGCGTAGTCGAGATAGGACGACTGCATCTCCTCGCGCAGCCCGCGAGGCTCCACGTTACCTGTCAGCGCGTCTATCGAAGCCAACGCCTACGCCCTCTTCCAGTCATCACACGTCCAGATAGCCGACTTCGCGAGCATGTCGCTCGATGAACGCGCGCCGCGGCTCCACCTGGTCGCCCATCAACATCGAAAACGTGCGCGCCGCGGCCGGCCCGTCGTCGATCTCCACCTGCGCGAGCGTACGGGTCTCGGGATTCATGGTGGTAACGCGCAGCTGCTCTGCATTCATCTCGCCCAGCCCCTTGAAGCGCTGAAGCTGGATGCCCCGCTTGCACAGATCCAGCACCGCCCGCCGAAGGTCCTCGAACGACAGCGCCTCTGCCTCGGTTCCCGCAAGCTCGAGCTTGAAAGGCGGAGCGCCGCACAGCTTGAGCAGATCCTGGTGCACGCGCGTGAACTGCCCGTACTCCTTGGAATCGAACAGCTCGCGCGGAAGCTCGTGGGTGCGCGCCAGGCCCGTCTTGCGTTCGACGACGCGAACGACCACCTTGCCGTCGCTGTCTTCCGACATCAGTTCGGTGTCGTGCGGCTCGCCCTTGGGCGTCTTCTTCTTGAACTGGGCGATTACGCGGTCCAGGGCGATCAGGTTCAGATCGAGTATCTCGGATTCCTCGAGAAAGGTGATCGTCTCGTGGCCGTGCTCCGCTCTCAACGTGGAGGCCCATCCTTCGTACTCCTTGAGCTTGCGCGTGAAGCGCTTCCAGCGGTCTGCGGTCAGTTTGAACGGAGACGCCGCGCTGTCGAAGACCTGGATCTTCTCGACCTTGTCCCGCAGCAGGATCTCCTCCAGATCGACCTCCTTCTCGATGTAGGTCTCCTTGCCGCCCTGCTTGACCTTGTACAAGGGTGGCTTTGCGATGTACACGTGACCCAGATCGATCAAAGTGCGCATCTCCCGGAAGAGGAACGTCAGCACCAGCGTGCGGATGTGAGCGCCGTCCACGTCGGCGTCGGTCATCAGGATGATCTTGTGGTATCGCAACTGCTCGACCTCGAACTCCTCGCGCACGCCCGTGCCGATAGCGGTGATCAGCGCGCGGATCTCCTCGTTCGAAAGCACCTTGTCGATGCGGTTCTTCTCGACGTTGATGATCTTGCCGCGTAGCGGCAGCACGGCCTGAGTATTGCGATCGCGCGCCTGCTTGCCGGAACCGCCGGCGGAGTCTCCCTCGACGATGAACAGCTCGATCAGGGCCGGGTCTTCGACACTGCAATCGGCGAGCTTGTCGGGCAGGATCGAGTTCTCGAGACCGGTCTTGCGACGCGTGAGGTCGCGCGCCTTGCGCGCGGCCTCCCGAGCGCGCGCCGCCGCAACCGCTTTTCGGATGATCTGGTTGGCATCGGTCGGGTTCTCTTCGAGGAACTCGCCGAACTTGCGGTTGACGATCGACTCGACAAAGCCCTGGATGGGAGGGTTGCCGAGCTTGGTCTTGGTCTGACCCTCGAACTGTGGATCGCGCAACTTGACCGACACGATCGCGGTCAGACCCTCGCGCACATCCTCGCCGGAGAGATTGTCGTCCTTCTCCTTCAGCAGGCCCTTGGCGCGCGCGTAGTGATTGAGCGTGCGCGTGAGCGCCGAACGAAATCCAGACAGGTGCGTACCGCCCTCGGTCGTGTTGATGTTGTTGGCAAAGCTGAAAATCGCCTCCTGGTAGGACGAGTTCCACTGCATCGCGATCTCGACCTGGCCTTCCGACCCCTCGGTGTCGAAATACACGATCTTCCGATGCAACGGCTCCTTGTCCTCGTTCAAGTGCGCGACGAAGTCCCTGATGCCGCCGTCGTACTTGAACACGACTTCCTCGCCGGAGCCACGTTCGTCGACCAGCTTGATTGCCAGCCCCGATGTGAGGAACGCCGTTTCGCGCATGCGCTGCGCGAGCGTGTCGAAGTCGAACAGGATCTCATCGAAGATCTCGAGGTCGGACAGGAACGTGATCGTGGTTCCGGTCTCTTTCGTCGCGTTGCCCTTCTTGAGCTTGGTCGTCGGCGCGCCACGCTCGAAGCTCTCCGTCCACACGTAACCGTCGCGGCGCACTTCGAGGTCGAGACGCTCGGAGAGAGCGTTGACCACCGATACGCCCACGCCGTGCAGGCCTCCCGAGACCTTGTAGCCGCCGTCGCCGAACTTGCCGCCTGCGTGCAGGACGGTCAGCACGACTTCCGCTGCCGGCCGTTTCTCCTTCTTGTGCATATCGACCGGAATACCGCGGCCGTTGTCGATCACGGTGACGCTGTTGTCCGGATGCAGCGTGATCTCAATCGAGTCGCAGTAGCCTGCGAGCGCCTCGTCGACGGAGTTGTCCACGACTTCGTAGACGAGATGATGCAAACCGCGCTCGCCCGTGGAGCCGATGTACATGCTCGGCCGCTTGCGAACCGCCTCCAGCCCCTCCAGCACCGTGATGTCAGCGGCGGCGTAAGAGGGAGCCTTCTGCTTTCCACCCGTCTTGGCCTTGGCTCCAGCCTTGGCTTTCATCTTGTCTCTGGCAGGCTTTGCCCGCTTGGACGGGCTGCTACTCGAGCCTTTGGTCGGCAAACGTTCCTCCTGGATCGGCCCCGAATCGGTGCCCCCATCGGAGCCGCCGCTCGGAGATCCCGGGCAGTCGTCAGCTCGCTCCAGCACGGCCCCAGCACGGCCCGCGAAGCAGCTAGATCAGTGTACGAAACGTTAGCAGATTAGCTGTCAGTTCGGACGGTGCCAATGTGCCTACTTTGTGCATTAACATGGGGAAAACACGCACATTACGAAACCGGCTCAGCGAGCCGGCCTTTAGATGCTCCCGAGATGCCCTCACGACGGTCTAACGATGAACTTGAGCGAGGCAATCCGGGTGCTTTCGGGGAGCGCCTCGTTGAGCCGTTCGAGCAGCTCGGGAGCCATCATCTCCAGCTCCGCCGCCCACGTGGCCGAGTCGCACTCGACGACGATCGACGAACGTCGCTCCGAGGCTGGCTGGGCCTCGCGGGCAATCTCTGGGCCGACTGCCTCACTCCAGACTTCTTGCACGGCCGCCAAGGCCGTCGCGGGAGCCAACCCGGCGCGCAGGCGTGCGAGCGCCGGCGTCAGTGGCCGCGGGCCGCGTTGCCGCGTCACGCGACCAGGCTCCCCTCGTGCACGCGCAGGCGGGTCAGCGGAGCGTCGAGCGCAAATGCCGCCGCCTCGTCCGCGGTCGTGATCAACGTTTGGCCGGCCTGCGCCACCGTCTGAGCAAGCCGATTGCGCCGTTCGTGATCCAGTTCGCTGAGAACGTCGTCGAGCAACAACAACGGCGGCGCGCCGCGCTGGGAGGTGAGGCAGTCGCGCTCGGCAAGCAGCAAGGCCAACAGCCCCAAACGCTGCTGGCCTTGAGAGCCATAGCGACGCAAGTCGCGAGTGCCCATGTCGAACCTCAGGTCGTCGCGATGAGGACCGCGTGTGGTGAACGCGCGAGACAGATCGGCCTCCAACGTTTGCTCCAGCTCGACCTCGAACTCCTCGGCGCTCGCGGCCGAAGTCCCCGGTCGGTACTCGAGCGTGGCGACATTCACGAGACCCAACTCAGCGGCGCGCGTCCCGAAATACGGCGTGAGCTGTTCGACTGCCTCACGACGATGCTCGCGCAGCTCGACGCCGGCCCGGGCAAGCTCGCGATTCCAGCCGGCGAGTGAGTCGGCCGGGGCCACACCGGCACGGATCGACCTCAGCAACACATTGCGCTGCGCCAACGCGCGGCGATACGAGCGTCGCGACTGGGCTCGAGCGGGCCACAATGCACCGATGAACGAGTCGAGGTGACCGCGGCGCCCACCCGCGGCGCCTTTGACAAGCTCCATGCGCTCGGGTAGGAACACGCACACGAGCGGCCGCCCGTCCAGCTCCGCGATTGAGGTGACCGGCTCGCCATCGGCGCGCATCACCTTCGACCGTTCGGGCGTCAGTTGGAGAGCCACCTCGAAATGTCGTTCGAGGTCGCTTTCGCTTGTCGCGATCGATACGCGCGCTGTGCTCTCGCCGAAGCGCACCAGGCGGCGCTCATCCGAGGTTCGGCAGGACCGTCCCGTACAAGCGAAGTACAACGCTTCGATCAGGTTGGTCTTTCCGGTTCCAACCGGACCGTGCAGAATCGTCAGTCCGTCACAGAGGTCTAGCTCGAGACGCTCGTAGTTGCGGAAATTCCGTAGCTCGAGCCCGGCGATCAACATGGCTGCTGCCGCGGCCCGGCGCTGATCGACGTCGAGCTCGTCTCACCCCGCACGTCGACCGTCAGACGTTCAGCCTCACCGGCATGATCAGATAGAGGAAGCGGCCACCCTCGCCGCTCGGAGTGGCCTCTATCAGGCCGGGGCGGTGCGGGTGTATCAGCTTCAACACCAGCTCGTCGGACTCCAGGCTCTCGAGTCCGTCCTGGAGAAACTGTGCATTGAAGCCGATCTCCAGCGTCTCGCCCTGGAAGTTGACCGGGAGCGATTCACTCGCCTCACCAACGTCGGGTGTCTCGGCGATAACCGTCACCGACCCCTCGTCGAATTTCAGTCTCAGCGGCGCGTTTCGTTGAGCCATCAGCCCGATCCTTCGAACCACTGTCAGAAACTCATCGCGCGAGAATGCGATCTCGTGCTCGTAGGCGTCCGGCAAGAGACGCTCGTAGTTCGGGAATTGACCATCTATGACCCGCGAAGCCAGCACCACTCGATCAACGCCGAACACAACCTGATTCTGCTGCGATTCGATCGTTATCTGTTCCGCCTTGGTGTCGGAGACAACTCTGCTCAGCTCCTGCAGTGCGCGCGCAGGTACATTGGTCTCGAAGTTGTTTGAGATCGCCTCGGAGAGCTGCGTCTCCTTCATGCTGAGACGATACGAATCTGTTGCCACCATCCGTAATTGTGTCCCTGACGCTGTAACCAAGACTCCCGTTAGAACGGGACGCGTCTCGTCGCGCGATGCAGCTCGCGCAACACGATCGATTGTCTGTGCAACAGCTTCCGACGGAAGAGTCAGTGCTTGATCGGATGAGAGATGCGGTAGTGTTGGGAAGTCTTCTGTTGGAAGAGTACGCAAGGTGAAGTTTGCATTCTTGGAGGAGACGGAGAGTTGAGCTGCCCGCGCCTTCAGCACCACCTCGTCTCCGTCAAGCGAGCGTAGGACCTCGACCAGCAGGCGGCCGGGAGCAAGGACGGACCCTGTCGTTGCGCCGGTGGCTTTCAGAAACGACCTGATCGATAGTTCGCCATCGCTTGCCGACAGTGAGATTTCGTCGTTGGTTGCGTTGATCAGGACTCCGCTGAGAGCTTGGATCGTGCTGCGTGTTGCAAGTGCGCGTGAAACGACCTGAAGCTCAGAGACAAGCTCTTGGCGTGAACATGAAATCTGAATAGCGCTCTGCTCCAAAGGTTGGTTAGTCGTAGTAGGAATTGTGGAAGGTGTAGAAATGAGGGAAGAAACCTCTTGTGAGCGGGTCTGACCTGAGAGAGGTTGGAGTGGAGAAGCTGTGCAGTGAATGTGAAAGCGGGTCAGGAGTCGTGGGATGAAAGGCCAAGTTGAGCTGTTAGCTGTGCAATGAGGTCTGATGTCTGTGAATCGGTGACGATCAACTTGCGGACGCGGCGATGTGCATGTAAAACGGTGGTGTGATCACGTCCACCGAAAGAGCGCCCGATTTCGGGCAGTGAGAGGGTGGTCAACTCGCGGCAGAGGTACATGGCGACTTGGCGAGCATAAACGACCTGGCGGTTGCGTTTGGTGGAGCGCAGATCAACGAGGTCGAGATCCAATGCGGTGGAGATGTGTCGCTGGATTTGTTGAGCGGAGGGAGACCCTGACGTGAGATGAGCGTCGGGAGTTTTGGCCTCCAGAGCGCCCAAAACGCGATTTGCAAGCTCGAGTGTGATTGGCTGTTGTGTGAGTGAGGCGTATGCGTGAACCCGGATCAAAGCTCCTTCGAGGACCCTCACGTTGTCGATGATGGAACGCGCGAGATGACGGAGGATCTCGAGATGATCGGGATTACGAGCTAGCTGTGGTGCACGTCTGCGCAGGACCGCGAAGCGAGTGGGGAATCCGGGAGGCTGGAGCTCGGCCACCAAGCCTCCTTGGAGGCGGTGCCGCAATTGTTCGGTGACAAGAGTCATCGCGGCTGGTGTGGAGTCGGACGAGAGGACGACCTGTGAGCCGGATTCGACGAGGTCATCAACCGTGTAGAGAAACTCTTCCGCGGTGTGTTTTTTCGCCGCCAGAAAGTGGACGTCGTCGACGACGAGGATGTCGGCACTTCGATGGCGGCGTTTGAACGACTCGATGTGGGACGATCGCAGCGCGCTGCGGAAATCTGACGCAAACGTCTCTGCGGTCAAGTGAACCAAGTTGAGACTCGGGTCGCGTGTCGCAACGTAGTTGACAACCGCTTGCAGAAGGTGCGTCTTACCGGTTCCCGGCGGACCGCAGAGCAGTAGCGGATTGTAGGCATGGGCCGGCAGCTCGGCGACCGCGAGCGCGGCCGCATGCGCAAAGCGATTCTCCTGGCCGATTACAAACTGCTCGAACGTATTGGAAGGGTTGCGGGAGCCCTCCACGTGCTTGCTCGAAACGCCGGCGGAAGAACTCGCGGGACGGTCGCGGGCGAACTTTGGATCGCTGGCACCGCCCTGATCGAGCAGCTCGACCGTGCGCAGCAGGGGATCGACGGAGCGCAAGGCGGCGGTGAGGGCGGGCGCGAATCGACGTCGGACCCACTCCAATATTCCTTCAGGAACCTCGAGGTAGAGAGCGCGATCGTCGATTGCGACTGGGCGCAGATTCTCGAGCCAGATCCTGTAGACGCCCTCGGGCACAAGCCCGACGAGACTCTTCTGCGCGTCGTCCCATAATTGATCGAATTGGTTCGAGGCCATTTCTAACTTGAGTCATCCTCTCGAGCGCTGCCAGGCAGACACGCAGCGCCCGACCAAGGTCACACCTCGCCCTCGAACGAACCTGCACCGTCGTGCCTATTCACGGCCGCAGCAGTGGCTTGAAGACGACACCACAACGGCTCGCAAGGAAGCGTGATTCTAACAGCGGGCAACACGCTCGAAAGCGGGCTGCGTCGGCTGTGAAGCTTCACAGTTCGCAATTCGCGCGAAAAACGAAGCGTGCATGCGAAGGCGCGGCCTCGTGTCTGATCTATATCGGTCGATCAGGGGCGGGAGACCAAAATCTCTATACTGCGGCCTCCCCGAATGGACCGCAGGCTGTTTGTGGATGCCGTGCGGTACGTCCTCATGAAGCGAACCTACCAGCCGAAGAAGCGCAAGCGCGCCCGCACCCATGGTTTCAGGGGGCGGATGCGAACTCGGGCCGGACGAGCGGTGATCAAGCGCCGCCGTACGAAGGGCCGCGCGCGGCTGACGGTCTGAGCGCCTCGGTCGGGGAACGGCGACGGGGCACGATGGGTCAGAAGCGCCGAAGGCTTTCGAGAAGCGCGGAGTTCGATCGGGTGTACCGTCAGGGTCGGTCGGCGGGCGGCCGCCACCTCGTCTTGTACGCGTTCGAGCGTGACGAGGATCGCGAGACAACTACGGCCGCTACGGCCGCCCACGAGCAAGGTTCACGACTTGGAGTGTCAGTCGGTCGACGCGTCGGATCCGCGGTCGAGCGCAACGAGGTCAAGCGATTGCTTCGAGAGGCGTTTTGGGAGATCGGCGGTGAGTTGGCGGGGGAGCGTGACTACGTCATCGTGGCGCGGCCCGATAGCGCAGGGCTGGTGGAGCGGGACCGAATCGAAGGCGTGCGTCGAGAGCTGCGTGAGCTGTTCGAAAAACTGAGCCTGCCGGTGGCCGAAGTGACCGAGGCCGCCGCCGGCGAAGCGAGCGAGGACGCATGAGGCGGGCGGCGCGCTGGATAGCAGTGCTTCCACTGAAGGCCTACAGGCTGTTGGTCTCGCCGCTGACGGGGCGACGCTGCAAGTACGAGCCGAGCTGCTCGGCCTATGCAAGCAACGCGGTCGAAACGTACGGAGTGGCGCGCGGCACGATCCTGGCCCTTTGGCGACTGTCGCGCTGCAATCCCCTCAGCAGAGGCGGATATGACCCTGTCAGCGCCCAGAAGGTGTTCCGATGATGTTGGCGGTGTTCGGCCCGATCCAGCCACTCGTGAACGTGGCGGACACGATCATCACGTGGCTCCACGACGACGTCGGATTCGGTTGGGGGATGGCGATCGTCGGGCTGACCGTGATCGTGCGTTTGGCGATTCTGCCGCTGACGCTGAAGCAAGTGAAGTCGATGAACGCGATGCGCGCTCTCCAGCCGCAGATGAAAGAGATCCAACAGAAGTACAAGGACGATACGCAGCGGCGCAATCAGGAGATGATGAAGTTCTACCGCACGAACAACGTCAATCCGCTCTCGTCGTGCCTGCCACTGCTGCTGCAGCTGCCGGTTTTCTTCGCGTTGTTCGAGTTGCTGCGCAGTGCGGAGTTCAAGGCTCAAATCGAGGCCTCGGCGGAGCAGGGATGGCTGTTCGTCCCGAATCTGGCGGAAAAGGCGACCGGAACCGAGTTGGTAGTCCTGCTGGTGCTCTACGTGGGATCGCAGCTCGCCTCGAGCATCGTGATGGCGATCGCCACGGACGGGACTCAGAGGTTCCTGATGTTCGGTCTGCCGTTCATTTTCGTGCCGTTCATCATCAGCTTTCCGGCGGGCCTGATCGTGTACTGGATCACCACCAACTTTTGGACGTTCGGACAGCAGATCGTGGTGCGGCGAATCGCGCCGCCGGTGCCGGTGGCGGCGGGCGCGGCGGCGTTGGTCGATAGCGGGCCGGAGAAAGCGCCGCCTCCCCCACCGAAGAAGAAGAAGCGTCGAAGGCGATAAGGAGGAGTTGAGTCGGTGAGCGACGAGATGCGGGTAGAGGCGGATGGCCGATCGGCGGCTGGTGCGCGTTGGGCAGCGGTGAAGGAGCTGGAGCGACTGCACCCGGACGCGGACGTGGAGAAGGTGCGCTTCGAGACCGTTGAGGAGGCTGAGCGGGATGGAGAGGACTGCGTGCGGGTCGCGGCGATAATCGGCGGTGAGGAGCGGGCTTCAGAGGCGTGGAAGGACCCGGCGCAGGAGGATGATGCGGCGCAGGAGGATGATGCGGCGCAGGAGGCGCTGGAAGAGGAAGAGGAAGAGGACTCGGAGCTTGCCGCGGAGGATGAGGATGAGGCGGAGGTTCAGGGGCCCGAAGAACGGAGCAGCGACGGCGGGGGCGTGAATACGGAGGAGGCGCGGGAGCTGGCCTCGGTCGAGTGGCCGGAGGAGCCGGTGGAGCGTGTGAGGGCAGCGGTGGGGGCCGTGGTGGCCAGTCTTGGGGTTGAGGGAACGATCTCCGTGGAGGAGGAAGAGGAAGAGCTGGTGGCGGCGGTTGAGGGAGAGGACGTTGGTCTATTGATCGGGCGCCACGGCCAGACGATCGACGCGCTGCAGCTGATCTGTACTCAGCTGGCCTATCGGGGGCATGAGGAGCGTAAGCGGGTGGTGGTGGATGCGGCGGGCTACCGGGCGCGCAGGGCGGAGGCGTTGGGGCGGCAGGCCGACCGAGCCGCGAGTGAGGCGGCGAGCTCCGGACGTGCCATGGAGCTGGATCCGATGAGCGCCCAGGAGCGCAGGATCGTGCACAATCATCTGAAGGACCGGCCGGAGGTCGAGACGCACAGCGAGGGAGAGGACCCCTACCGCTTCGTCGTCGTATCTCCGCTGGGGACCTAGTCTGCGGCGCCACCAGCTCCGGCGTTGCACGTGAAACGGAGGAAAATGGGAAGCGGTACGGCGCCATCTCCACCGAGCCCCTTGTGCGCGGCATTGGGCCGGAAGGCAAAGGATCGAACCGTTCGGGTTGGAAGCGAGAGCCGGCCGAAGCCGATCTGGAGGGGTTTGGGGTTCGTGGGCGAACCACTGACCGAGCGGAAAGGGTTCGGGCCCGGCCGGGTGCGGTTCCGACTGCGACGGCGGCTATCTTCGATGGATCCGAGCAGGGGATCAGTCGGAGGGACCACTAGATGATCAATTTCAAATTCCCCACACCCACGCACGCGGATTCGGAATCGACCACCTAATGAGCACCGTATATGCAGTCGCAAACCAAAAGGGCGGCGTTGGCAAGACCACGACCGCCGTCAATATGGCCGCCTGCATCGCCGAGGCCGGCTACCGGACGCTGCTGATAGACCTCGATCCGCAATGCAACGCGACGGTAGGGCTGGGCGTCCCGCGCGACCTCGAGCCGAACACGTACACCTGCCTTTTAGGTGAGCATACGCTCACTGAAGCTGGCAGGCCGTGCGGAGTCGAGAACCTTACGCTCGTTCCCTCGGTTCCCGATCTGGCAGGAGCCACCGTGGAGCTGCCACGGTTGGACGGCTCCGAAAATCGCCTGCGCGCCAAGCTTGCGGCAGTTGGCGATCGCTTCGACCAGGTCGTGCTGGATTGCCCACCGTCGCTGGGTCCGCTGTCGGTCAACGCGCTGGTCGCGGCCGACCGCGTCATCGTTCCCGTTCAGGCCGAGTATCTGGCGCTGGAGGGGCTGGCACAGTTCCTCGACACGCTTGCGTTGATTCAGCGTGAGCTGAACCCGGAGCTTCAAGTCGCGGGCATGCTGCTGACAATGCACGACGGGCGTACGCGGCTGGCGCTGGATGTGGAACGGGAACTGCGCCAGCATTTCCCCAGCCTCGTCTTCAAGACCGTGATACCTCGCAACGTGAGGATCAGCGAAGCTCCGAGCTACGGTCGCTCGGTGATTCACCACGATCCTCACTGCAGTGGTTCCGATGCATACTTCGAGCTTGCGAAGGAGGTGGCTGAGCGTGGCTGAGCGAGGAATGGGCCGCGGGTTGGCGGCGATCTTGCCGATGTCCGCAGGCGCCGCGGAGGACAGCCTGCAGCGCATACCACTCAACCTCATAAGGCCGAACCCGCAACAGCCGCGCGCCCACTTTTCAGAGGTCGAGCTCAACGAGCTGGCCGAATCGATCAAGGCGCGCGGCGTCCTTCAGCCTGTTCTGGTTCGTCCCCTCGCCGGCGGTCAGTACGAGTTGATCGCAGGAGAACGCCGCTGGCGCGCGGCCCGCACGGCCGGGCTCGATCGGATCCCAGCGCTCGTGCGCTCCGCGGAGGAGCGCGATCGCTTGGAACTGGCGCTGATCGAGAACATGGCACGCGAGGATCTCAACCCGATCGAGGCCGCGCGTGCCTGTGCTGCGTTGGTCGACGAGCTGGGGATCAGCAAGGAGGAGGTTGGTCGTCGGGTGGGGCGCAGCCGTGCATCGATATCCAACCTCACGCGTCTGCTCGAGTTGCCCGACGAAGTGCTCTTACTGCTGGAGAGCGGCGAGATCTCCGAGGGCCACGGCCGGGCGATTCTCCAAGCATCCGGGCGCCAGGCGCAGCGCACGCTCGCGCGTGAGGTCCGCGATCGCGGGCTGTCGGTGCGCGAGGCTGAGGCGATGGCTCGTACTACGGCGACAGCACCGGGTAAGCCACGTGGTGGGCGCTTTTCGCGCAGCGACCCCGATGCTGATCAAGCATGTCGCGAACTCGAGGATGCCCTCGGTGCTGCGTTCGGCAGTGACGTGCGTGTGAGGCTTCGCCGTTCGTCGTCGGGCACGCCGGGAGCGCGCGTGGAGATGTCGTTCGACACCTTGGAGGAAGTGCGTGATCTGGCACGGCGAATCTCAGGAGCCCTGTCGGTCTGAGGGATGGGCTTGGCCGACCGCGGCCGCACGCACGACAGGAAGGACCAGTGAAGGAGCCGGCGAGGCTCTCCACTAGAATCGCTCGCGGCTCCAGGCATTGGGGCCGCAGCTCGAGGGCGATTAGCTCAGTCGGTCAGAGCGCCTCTCTGATAAGGAGGAGGTCCCTGGTTCGAGTCCAGGATCGCCCACCTATCGCATCGACCCGGCGTTTGTAGAACGATCGTCCAGCCGCGCGTACGGCGGATAGCTGGCCGGTCCAGAGGCCGATACCGCTCTGTGGGGAAACGGATGCCAGAACGTGACGAAACCGGCGCAACGGGATTCTTTGCCGTGCGCGACAACGCCGAAAGGCTGAGCCAGGCGCACGGGCCGCGCGGATCGGACCGGCAAATGCGCAAGCGTGCTCTGATGCCGAAGCTCGCCGCGGGATTGCTCGTCGTCGGGGCGACGCTCGGCTTGGTCGCGCTCGTGGCGTTCCAACCACCCCAAGGCAACACCGGGGCCTTGCTGGCCACGGCGGGCTGTGCCTACCTGGTGGCCGCGGTGCTCTGGTTCGGCGGTCGTTGGATCCCCGAGTCCGGCTACCCGGTGATCGCTTTCGTCGCCACGGTGCTGATCTCGTCCACGATCTACTTCTGGGGCAACACATCGAACGTCTACGTGCTCTACTACCTGTGGATCGCGCTCTACACGTGCTATTTCTTCTCGCGTCGTGCTGCGATCGCCCAGCTCGCGTTCGTCGCTGTGTGCTACGCGCTCGTGTTGTGGCAGCGTCCGCCGCCCGGGGACGCGGTCGAGGCCTGGTTGATAAGTGTTGGATCCCTGACGGTCGCGGGCCTCGTGATCGTGTCGCTGCGCGAGCGTGTAGACCGGCTGGTGACGCGACTCTCCGCGACCGCGCGCACCGACGACCTCACGGGTCTGCTGAATCGTCGGGGGTTTCACGAATTACTCCAATGCGAGCTGCCGCTGGCGCTCGACACCGGTACCGAGCTGAGCCTGGTGGTCGGTGACCTCGATCGCTTCAAGGAGATCAACGACCGCTTCGGCTATGAGGTGGCCGACCAGACGCTCGCCGGCCTGAGCGCCTTCTTCGCGGGATCGGAACTGGCCTCGCGAGGAGCGGCGCGCATCGGCGGCGAGGAGTTCGCGCTCGTGCTTCCGCGATGCGACACTGATGCGGCGTACGCGGTGGCGGAGGAGCTGCGCAGCCAGATCGGCAACGCCTACCGCAATCAACCCGTCCCGATCACGATCAGCTTCGGCATCGCGACGGTTCCCGAGCACGGCCGCAACACACGCGAGCTGCTGCACGCCGCGGACCAGGCACTGTACGCGGCCAAGGCTCTCGGCCGCAACCGCTCGATCGTGCACAATCCGGAGATCGCCGGAACCTTCGGCGAGGGGACGCACGATTCCAGTGACGAGATGCGGCTGGCGACCGTGCTGGCGCTCGCGGAGGCGCTCGACGTGCGTGACGCCGGAACCGCCAAGCACTCCCAGACCGTCGGTCGCTACGCGGAGATGACCGCGCGCGAGCTGAGATTGCCGGCCGACCTGATTGAGCGCGTTCGGCTCGCGGGGATCCTCCACGATGTCGGCAAGGTCGGTGTGCCCGATTCCGTGCTGTGCAAGCCGGGACCGCTCGACGACGAGGAGTGGCAGGTGATGAAGAGGCACCCGGAGATCGGAGCGAGGATTCTCGAAGGCGCCGATTTCGAGGACATCCGCGAATGGGTGCTGGCGCACCAGGAACGCCCTGACGGTCGGGGCTATCCAAATGCGCTGCGAGACGACCAGATTCCCCTCGCCGCCCGGATACTGTCCGTCGCCGACGCCTACGAGGCGATGACGGCGGACCGCGTCTATCGGCGCGCGATGGGAGACGAGCGGGCGCGAGAGGAGCTGGCGCGATGTTCCGGCTCGCAGTTCGACCCCACCGTCGTCGATGCGTTCCTGCGCGCTCTTTCGCGTGGCAAGACGGTGCCAGCCGCGCAGGCTGCCTGATCGTGCACACGAGGGTTGCGCCTACGCACGCTTCCCTTCATATAATGCGCGCCAACCTAGTGGACCACTAGTTAGGGGCTTGAATCGGTGCAAGAGATGGTCATCTACGGAGTGAGCTTCGACATGGTCGGCAAGCAGCCGATCGTGCTGCTCAAGACCGTCGATGGGAATAAGTTCTTGCCGATCTGGATCGGTCATCCGGAGGCTGCGGCAATTCTGATGAAGCTACAGGGCGCGACAACCCCGCGACCGATGACTCACGACCTGATCAACGACATGATGAGCGAGCTGGACACGACCTGCGCCCGTGTCTCGGTGACGGAGTTGCGTGACAATACGTTCTTCGCTTCGATCACGTTACGTGTCAATGGCGGCCAGGAGGTCGAGATCGACTCGCGACCCTCCGACGCGCTCGCGCTGGCGGTACGCACATCGGCGCCGATCTTTGCGGCCGACGACGTCATACAGGAGAGCGCGATCGAGTTCGAGCACGAGGTCGAGGACACGGAGGAGGTCGTCGACAAGTTCAAGAGGTTCCTCGATGACGTCACGCCGGAAGACTTCGCACAAGGATAGGTTGGCGGCGGCCGTCAGGCCGACGCTCCAGCATGGGGGGATCGAAGGGAGCGAAGCCCCCCCGTTGTTCGACCTTGAAGGGTGAACGGGATCGAAGGGGGCGTTAGCCCCCTCGTCATTCGACCTCGAAGGGTGAACGGGATCGAAGGGGGCGTTAGCCCCCTCGTCATTCGACCTCGAAG
>JBBDJG010000015.1:26677-39233 GCA_040880005.1 Solirubrobacterales bacterium | reverse complement strand
GGTGAACGGGGTCGAGGGGGCGACTCACCCCCGTTGTTCGACGTTGAGGGTGCACAGGGTCGAAGCGTTATTCAGCTACTGACCGTCTGCGCGGAGCGCGCGAGCGCCAGTTCGGCCAGTCGCTCGACGAGCTGGTCGAAGGTCATGCCCTCCGCCTCGGCGGCCATCGGGAAGAGGCTTGTCTCGGTGAGGCCGGGGATCGCCTGCACCTCGAGCACCTGAAGACCTTCCTCGACGCCGAGAATCATGTCAACGCGGGCGAAGCCGTCGCAGCCGAGTAGTCGGTAGGTGCCCACGGCAACTTCCTGCGCGCGAGCGGCCAGCTCGGGAGTCAGCTCGGCGGGACAGACGTAGTCGGTCTTGCCGATCTCGTAACGCGCCTCGAAGTCGAAACGCGACTCTTGCTTCGGGACCGCTTCCACAACCGGGAGCGCACTGGGCGAGTCGGTCGGGCCGACCACCCCGACCGCCAGCTCACGTCCCTCTATGTGGCGCTCGAGCAGCACACGGTCGTCGTAGCTGAACGCGGAGATCAGAGCCTCGGGCACGTCCTCGGGCGAGGCGGCGAACTTGATGCCGAGCGCGGAGCCCTGTGCAGCCGGCTTGACCACGATCGGAAAGCCGAGCTGCTGCTCGATCGCCGGCAGCGCCTTGGCCGCGCCGAAGTCCTTGAAGGCCGTTTGATTGAAGGCGAAGAAGTCCGCGGTCGGCAGCCCCGCGCCTTTCAGCAGGTGCTTGGTGAGCACCTTGTCCATGCAGACCATGCAGGCGAGCACGCCGGATCCGGTGTAGGCGGTGCCGATGATCTCGAGCAGCTCCTGGACGGTGCCGTCCTCCCCGCCCCGTCCGTGGAGTGCCACGAACGCAACCTCCGGGTCGCAGTCGCGCAGCCGCTCGACCAGTTCACCATCGACGTCGATCGACGTGACGACCGCTCCGAGACGCTCGAGCGCGTCTTCGACGCGCGCCGCAGACCGCAGCGACACCTGGCGCTCGAGTGAGGCGCCGCCCTTTAGCACGGCGACGCGCCGCGCGTTCACGAGCCCTGCGCGTCGCGGTGTGAGCGTGGACGCTGGGGCAGCCGCACAACGTTTTCCGGCTCGGCGGGGACGGCCGGCTGCTCGTCGCTGTCAGCCGCCGCGGGCGCGCCTCCGAAGGTGGAGTAGAGGTCGATCTGCTCCCTGACGACCTTGCCGATCCGGCGCACTCCCTCCCAGATCTGGTCGGCGTCCACGCCGGAGAAGTTGAGTCGCATCGAGCTGCCGCCGCGACCGTCCACGTAGGCGGCCGAGCCCGGCACGAATGCGACCTGCTCTTTCTGCAACGCCTTGGCGAGCAGGTCCTCGGTGTTGATGAACTCAGGCAGCGTGGCCCAGATGAACAGACCGCCCTCCGGCCGCGTCCACTCTGCCTCGCGGGGAAAGAATTCGGCAAGAGCGTTGAGCATCGTCTCGCGGCGCTTGCGGTAGATCTCGCGCAGGTCCTGCAGGTATTGCTGCCAGCGACCTTCGGCGAAATAGACGTCCACGACCTGCTGGGTGAGCGAGGACGTGCACAGGTCGGCAGCCTGCTTGCCGAGGTTGATCTTGGCCAGCACCGGACCGGGCGCAACGATCCAACCGACGCGGATCCCGGGCGAAAAGATCTTGGAGAACGTGCCCAGGTAGAGCACGTACTCACCGCCATCGAGCGAATACAGGGGCGGCAGCGGGTCGCCCTCGTAGCGCAACAGGCCGTAGGGGTTGTCCTCCAACACGATCAGCTCACGCTGCTTGGCGATCTGCACCAGGCGCTGTCGCCGCGGTGCCGACATCGTCACGCCGGCAGGGTTCTGGAAGGTCGGCACGGTATAAACGAACTTCGGCGTTCGGCCCTCGCGCTCGAGTTGGTCGAGCGTCTCCTCGAGCAGATCTATCCGCATGCCGTCGGAGTCCATCTCGATCTGCACGACGTCGGCCTCGTAGCTCTGGAAGGTCGGGACCGCGCCTGGGTAGGTGGGCGCCTCGCAGATGACCACGTCGCCCGGGTCCACGAACGTCTTTGTCACGAGGTCGATCACCTGCTGCCCACCGGTCGTGACGATGATGTCGTTGGGGTCGGCACGCATGTTCTCCTCGCGCATGACCTCGCAGATGCGCAGCTTGGTTTGCTCGAACCCCTCGGTCGGGCCGTACTGCAGCGCAGCGGCACAGGACTCGCGTGCGATGCGGTCGGTAATCGCGGCGAAAGTGTCGGGTGGGAAGGTCGAGGTGTCCGGCAGGCCGCCCGCCAGCGAGATGATCTCCGGTCGCGCGGTGATCGCCATCAGATCGCGCATCGCGGAGGACCGCATTCCATGCGTGCGGTTTGCAAACAGACCGGCGTAGCGCTCGATCTCGTGACTGGTCGTATGCTGCCGATCGCTCATATCGTCGGGCCGGGTTCCTCTACTGCAAGATAGAGGATCGGACCTTTCTCCCGGCAAACCCGTGAAACAGATACGGCATTGGACCTATTTATTGCAATATCCCAGGGAGTCGGAATCTCGCTTGCAACGGGGGCGCGAGCGTTCCTCGCGCCGTTGCTGGTAGCGCTGCTCGCGCGCGCGGGCATCGGAATCGACTTCGACGGCAGCGGCTGGGAGTTCCTGCAGTCGGTTCCCTTCATGGCCACGCTGGTCGCGCTGGTCGTCGCCACGACTGTCTATGAACGCCCGCCGCGCCGGCTTCCTACGATGCCGATGGCAGTTGTGGCGGCCACGCTGGGCGCGCTCGAGCTAGCCGGCTCGCTGGCGGCCGAGGGCTACGCCGGTACCGCCGGACTTTGCGCAGGCCTGATCGCCGGCGCTGTCTGCGCGGTGCTGGGCTTCTATGCCACGCGCGCCTTCATTGGCGGCGCAAGCGATCGCCTCGCGGCGCGCGGGAAACAGCGTGCGGCCGGCTTGCTTGATCTGTATGGGGACGCAGCCGCGCTGGCCGTTGCGGCGGTCGCGCTGCTGGTGCCCCCGATCGTTTACCTGCCGCTCGCGTTCTGCGTGTGGGTGCTGGTCAACGATCGCCGCCGCGGTGGCAAGAAGTATCAGGGCTTACGCGTACTGAGGTGAGAACGTGACCACCAAGCTCATCCTGATAGTCGTGGATGCGCTCAAGCCTGCGATGCTCGAGCACGCGATCGTCGAGAACAGAGCACCGGCGTTCGCCGAGATCCTGCGTCGCGGAACCTACTTGCCGGACTGTGTCAGCACCTTCCCCTCGGTGACGCCGGTCGCATCGGCGACGATCACGACCGGGGAACAGCTATCCGAGCACAACGTGCCGGCGATCAACTGGTATCACCGCGGGGAGTCGCGCTACGTCGAGTATGGGTCCTCGCTCGCCTCCACGCGAACGTTCGGGCTTTGCCGGACGCTCACGGACATCGTTTACAACATGAACTTCGAGCACCTCAGTCGCCGGGTATCGACTTTCTTCGAGCTGCTCGACGACCGTGGCGTGCGGACGGCCTGCACTCCGTATCTGATCTACCGTGGACATACGCGACACGAGCTTGCTCTCGAGGGCTGGTGGCGACGCGCCGCGCAGGCGGCAAACTTTCGGCACGCCGTTTACGGCCCGTCGGAGCTGTTCTACGGCGAGCTGTTCACCTCCCGGCCCGTCGATTGCCAGCCAACGCTCGCGCGTCCGGGAACGCGCGATCCGTACTCGGCCTGCGTCGGCGAGTACCTCGAACGGCGCGATCTCTACGACTTCATGCTGTTTTCGTTGCCGGACAACGACCACCATTCGCACAGTCACGGTCCGGGGGCCACGGTCGACTCGATCGCCCGCGCGGATCGCTATCTGATGAAACTCGCGACCGCCGCGGGAGGCTTGGATCGCTTCCTGTCGGATCGCGCCGTGATCCTGATGGCGGATCACGCGCAGACGCCGGTTACGGAAAGGATTCCGCTTGTCGCTGCGCTGGCCGATGACTGGCGGGTGTTGGGGCCCGACGATCCCGAGCCCCGGTCGGCCGAGCTCGCGGTCTCGCCCGGAGCACGTGCCGCGATGGTCTATCTGCTCGGTGAGCGCGGAGACCGGCAGACACGTTTGCGGCGGGTGACGAGGCGCCTGCGCTCTCTGGAGGGCGTCGAGCTGCTGGCGTGGATCGAGGGTGATGAGGGATGCGTGCGCAGCGACCACGGCGAGTTGCGCTTCAGGCCCGGGTCGGGCTGTTCGGATCTGCGCGGCGGCGGCTGGGACGTCGACGGTCATCTCGAGGCGCTGCAGCTCGAGCGCGACGGGGAGCTGATCTCCAGTCGTGTCTATCCGGATGCGCTTGCTCGTCTTTGGTCGGCTCTGCGCGCGCCCAGCAGCGGCGACCTGTTGCTGTCCGCCGCGCTCGGCTACGAGTTCACGGACTGGGGTGGCGTGACGCACGTTCCAGGGGGCAGCCACGGCTCGCTGCGCCGTGGCGACTCGCTCGGCCCGCTGGCTTTCGTCAACTGCGGGCCGGATCTGGAGCGCGATGGAGCGCAGGAGCGGCCTCAATGGTCGATCGGCGACGTGGCGCCCGCGGTGCTCGGACACTTTCCGCTGCCCGCTGACAATGGCCGATGACCCCTCGTGCATCCGGCGACGCGTGATCGTGTCCGGTCTCGTCCAGGGGGTGTTCTTCCGCGATTCCACACGTCGCGTCGCACAGCGCGACGCGGTGGCCGGCTCGGTTCGCAATCTTGCCGACGGATCGGTCGAGGTCGTCCTCGAAGGGCCACCGCATGCCGTCGAGCGCGTCGTCGAGTTCTGTCGCCGCGGCCCGCACGGAGCACGCGTCGATCGTATTGACGTCAACCACGAGCAACCTCGAGGCGTGGAAGGATTCCGGGTAGAGAGCGCTTGAGCAACGTCGAAGAAATCGAGCAGCGAGCTGACCCGGATGGCCGCGCCGCCGCCGGCGGCCACGCGCAACGCGTCTTCCACGGGTTGCGCAAGCCCGCCAACTGGGTGCAGCTGGTGAAGTTCTCCGTTGTCGGCGCGAGCGGCTACGTCGTCAACCTCGCGGTGTTCGCGCTGTTGGTCGAAGTCTTCGATGTCTACTACCTGTTGGCCGCCGCGGCGGCCTTTGTGGTCGCGGTCTCGAACAACTTCCTGTGGAATCGGTACTGGACGTTCAAGGCCGGCGAGGGGCACGCGGGCTTTCAGGCAGCCCGCTTCTTCGTCGTCAGCCTGCTGGCGTTCGGCTTCAACCTGCTCGTCCTGAGACTGTTGGTCAACGATGCTGGCCTTCCGGAGATCCCGGCCCAGGCGATTGCGATCGCCGCGGCAACACCGCTCAACTTCATCGGAAACAAGCTCTGGAGCTTCCGCCACCACTCGAGCGTCGATCGCCCGTAGTCGCGCACGCGCGCGCGGCGCGCGCACCGCTGCTTGGGATCGCGCTCGCGATTTGCGCTCTGGCTTCGATGCCGTCGCCTGCGCGCGCGGCGCCTTCGCCCGCCCACACGCTGTCCGAGCGCGAGGCGATCGCGATCGCGGACCGTGTGCCCAAGGTGCGCGAAGAGCTGGGCGACCATCCCGGCTTTACGGTGCAGGCCCAAGCCAAGGGCTCGCGCATCTGGCGGGTGAGTTACCTCGATCGCTCACGGGAGGTGGCGCAGGTGGTCGTCGACGAGCGTCGTGGTCGAGCGACCGAAGTCTGGACCGGTCCGCAGGTTGCCTGGAAGATGGCGCGCGGCGTCGAGGGCGCGTTCGGACGCAAGATCAGCGCACCTTACGTCTGGCTACCGTTGATGATGCTGTTCCTGTTCGGGCTGTTCGACCGGCGCCGGCCGCTGCGAGTCGAGCATCTCGACCTGCTTATGCTGCTGGCGTTCTCCGTTTCCCAGTACTTCTTCAATCGCGGCGAGATAGACGTCTCGGCGCCACTCGTCTATCCGGTGCTGGTCTATCTGCTGGTGCGCATGATCGTGCTCGCCAACGCACGGCGCGGGGCCGAATCGCCGCTGCCGTGGCGACCCTCCCTCCCCGTCACGTACCTGGCCCTGCTGCTCGTCTTCTTGATCGGGTTTCGCATCGGGCTCAATGTCTCCGACTCGAACGTGATCGACGTCGGCTATTCGGGCGTGATCGGCGCCGATCGCATAGAGCAAGGCGACTCGCTCTACGGGAGCTTCCCGTCGGACAATCGTTCGGGTGACACCTACGGACCGGTCAACTACTACGCCTACGTCCCCTTCGAGCTGGCGTTGCCATGGTCCGGCCGCTGGGACGGCCTGCCCGCTGCGCATGCGGCGTCGATCTTGTTCGACCTCGCGGTGATAGCGGGCCTCTTGATGATCGGACGGCGACTGCGCAACGGACGTGAGGGGACTGCCCTGGGAATCTCGCTCGCCTTCGCTTGGACTGCGTTTCCCTACACCCTCTACGCGATGAACTCGAATGCCAACGATTCACTCTTGGCGGCGCTGCTGGTGTTCACGTTCCTTGCCGCCTCGAAACCACTGGCGCGTGGGGTGTTGCTCGCGCTTGCAACGGCGACGAAGTTTGCCCCGCTGGCGCTCGCCCCGCTGTTCGCGAGTTACGAACGCCGGCGCCTGCGTGACATGCTTGCATTTGGTGCGACGTTCGCGCTGACGCTCGCCGTCGTGACACTGCCGGAGATCCCAAGCGACGGCGCGCGTGAGATCTGGGATCGGACGATCGGGTACCAGCTCGGCCGTCATTCACCCTTCAGCATCTGGGGCCAGTATCCCGGGCTCGACTGGCTACAGACGATCGCCAAGCTGCTCGCTGCCGGACTGGCCCTGCTGGTTGCGCTGTGGCCGGCTCGCAAGAGCGCGATTCAGCTCGCGGCGCTGGGGGCGGCGGTGATGATCGGGTTGCAGATCACGTTCACCCACTGGTTCTACCTCTACATCGTCTGGTGGCTGCCGTTTGCTCTGATCGCGCTGCTCGCCCGCGAAGCCGTCAGCCCTGGATCGGCTCCATCACAGGCTCGATTGACTCCGCCAGCCCATCCGAGCGCGCCTGCACCACGCAGCCCATGATCCACACGTCATCGGTGGCGGTTTCGAACTTGATCGGCATCTGCGTCAGGAAGCGCTCCAGGATCTGCTCCTTGCGCACGCCGATCACGCCGCCGCGCGCGCCGGTCATGCCGACGTCGGACACGTAGGCCGTGCCGCCGGGGAGCACGCGCGCGTCGTTGGTCGGCACGTGCGTGTGCGTGCCGAGCACGGCCGCCACACGCCCGTCCAGATGCCATCCCATCGCGACCTTCTCGCTCGTGGCCTCGGCATGGAAGTCGACCACGATCAGATCGGCGCGCTCGCGCAGCTGGGCCAGCAGCCGGTCGGCGACGTGGAAGGGTGAGAGCGCGTGCTGCAGGAACACGTTCCCCGCCAGGTTCACGATCGCCCAGCGCGTTCCCTCGCGCTCGATGATCGTCCAGCCGCGCCCGGGATTGCTTTCCAGGTAGTTGGCCGGCCGCACGATGCGGTCGCTGCGGTCGAGGAACTCGTACACGTCCGCGTGCTTGTAGACGTGGTTGCCGGTCGTGATCACGTCCACCCCGGAGTCGAGCAGCTTGCGGGCGAGCCGTTCCGTGATTCCGAGACCGCCGGCCGCGTTCTCGCCGTTGACCACCACCAGCTCCGGCTCGAAGCGGTCGCGCAGTGCCGGCAGGCGATCGATCACGGCGCTGCGCCCCGGCTCTCCGACGACATCTCCCAGGAACAGCAGTCGTCGCGCGGCCATGACGCGCATAATACGGACGTGGCAGCGACCTTGGCACCCGTCCTCGAAGCAGCCGACATTCGCAAGAGCTACGGCGACTGGCTCGCGCTACAAGCTGTCTCGCTGACGGTGCGACCCGGTGAGTTGGTTGCCTGCATCGGGCCCAACGGAGCCGGTAAGACCACACTGCTGACGATTCTCGCCGGAATCCAGCGACCAGACTCCGGCACGATTGAGACAAATACGCCCGCGGCCAACAGCCGGGACATCGGCTGGGTCCCCCAGCAGCCCGCGATCTACCGCAAGCTGACCGTCGCCGAGAACCTCCGCCTGTTCGCGCGCCTCGAGCGGGTCTCCGACATCGACGGCGCGGTCGAGCGCATGCTTGCCCAGACCGGCTTGGAGGAGCGCGCCGCCGAGCAGGCCCGCCATCTGTCGGGCGGCAACCAGCAGCGGCTCAACATCGCGATCGGCGTGCTTTCGTCCCCGTCGCTGCTGCTGCTCGACGAGCCCACGTCGTCGCTCGATCCGCGCCAGCGGTCGAAGCTGTGGGAGTTCATCAAGCAGCTCTCGGAGCAGGGAGCGGGCGTCGTCTATTCGACCCACGTGGTTTCCGAGGCCGAGCGCTATGCGGATCGGGTGCTCGTTCTGGCCGACGGTGAGCGTCTGTTTTGGGGCAGCCCGCAGGAGCTGGAGCGGATCGTCCCGGCGAAGGACCCCGAAACCGGCTACCCGGACTTCGAGGCCACGTTCGTCGGCTTTCTCCAGCAGCAGGGTCATTAGATGATCGATTCCAAACTCCCCGTGCCCCCGGAAGACGCTGCGAATCTTCGCCGGAACTTCGTCCTCGGACTCGCCAATGCAACCAGCATTGGCTTCGTCCTGCGTCCTCGTCCAGCTCGATTCTCGCGCCCCCGCGGGCACGCGGATTCGGAATCGATCATCTGAGGCCGCGTTGCGCTGGCTGCTGGCAAAAGACCTCCGCATACTGAGGCGTTCCCCTCTGCTGGCGGTGCTGCTCGTCGTGTACCCGATCGTGGTGGCGCTGCTGATCGGGCTCTCGCTCAGTCGCGGGCCAGAACGACCCAAGATCGCCTTCGTCAACGACCTGCCGCCCGACCAGAAGCTGTCGATCGGCGGCGAGAACTTCGACCTGATCGGTGCCAAGGAGGAGCTCGACGAGCACGTGGACCCGATCAACGTGCGCTCTCGCGCGCAGGCGGAGAAACTCGTTCGCGACGGAGACGCACTCGGTGCTCTGATCATCCCGGAGGACACCGCGTCGAAGCTCGAGTCAACCGTCGAGCAACCCACCGTCGAGGTGATCGTCAACGAAGAGGACCCGCTCAAGGCGCGACTCGTGGACGACACGATCGTCAGCGTGCTCGCAAATGCGAACCAGCGCATCTCACAAGCGCTCACCGACACGACGATCGAGTATCTCAACCTGGTGCTCAGCGGAGGCAGCGTTGAGATCCTCGGCAACACGTTCAACGTGCTCGGCCTCGAGAAGGTTGGCTCGATCGTGAGCGCTGCGCGCAGCGAGCTGCCCCGCGGCTCGCCGGCCCGGGCGAAGCTCGACCAGGTGGTTCGCTTCAACCGCCTCGCCCAGCAGAACTTCGGCCTGGTCAACCGGGCGCTGGAGTCGATCAGCGAGCCGATCAAGGTCGATAAGACCGTGATCAAGGGATCGAAGGTTCCCCTGACGACATTCGCCGCCGCGGTGGCGGCCGCCGTCTCGTTGATGCTCGTGACGATGTTGCTCGCGTCGGCCTCGCTGGCGCTCGAACGCGACGAGAATACGTTCGGGCGGCTCGTGCGGGGACCGGTCACCAAGGCCGGCCTTCTGGCGGAAAAGGTCGTGCTGGCGGTTTGCTGCTCGGTCGCCGTCGTGCTCGTGATGCTCGTCGTGCTGAGCTTCTTCGTCTCGCTGGAATGGCAGCGCTTTCCGCTCTGGCTGGCCGCACTGCTCGTCGCGGCACTCGCCTTTGCGACCTTCGGCGCTGCGGTTGGCGCGCTCGCTCGCGACCCCTCGGCCGCCTCGTTGCTCGCACTGACCCTGCTGCTGCCGGTCGCGTTCCTGGCCCTGGTGCCCTCGGGCGTCCTCAGCTCGACGCTCTACGACCTGACGCGCGTGGTGTCGGCCGCATTTCCGTTCAAGCCGACAGTGAGCGCCATGAACGCGGCTCTGTACGGCAGCGGCGGCCTGTTCGGCCCGATGGCGCACCTGGCTGCGCTCGCAATCGGCTACGGAGCGCTCGCGCGGGTCGCCTTGCGTCGCTTCGATCGCCCCTGACATAACTCTCTCCGTAGAATGGAGGGCATGGCGTTTCCGGCTACGCGGCTACGACGGCTGCGAAAGACAGGCGGCCTGCGCGGCTTGGTGCGCGAGACCGATCTCTCGGCGGGCCACCTGATCTACCCGCTGTTCGTGATCGCCGGCTCGGACCGGCGTGAGCCGGTCGCGTCGATGCCGGGAATCGAGCGGTTGACGATCTCGCATCTGGCGTCGGAGGCGACTCAGATCGCGCAGCTCGGCATTCCCGCAGTGCTGCTGTTCGGAGTTCCGGCCGACAAGGACGACGCTGCCTCCGGCGCCTACGACGACGAGGGGATAGTCCAGCTCGCGGTGCGTGCGATCAAGCAGGCGGCCCCCGAGCTGCTCGTGATCACCGACGTTTGCTTGTGCGAATACATGTCGCACGGGCACTGCGGCGTCGTGCGTTCCGACGGGGAGGTCGATAACGACTCGACGCTCGAGCTGCTGGCCAAGACCGCGATCTCGCATGCCGAAGCGGGTGCGGACGCCGTTGCTCCCTCCGACATGATGGACGGGCGCGTAGCGACGATTCGCTCGCAGCTCGACTCGGAAGGGTTCGCCGAGCTTCCGATCATCGCCTACAGCGCGAAGTTCGCATCCGCCTTTTACGGGCCGTTCCGCGAGGCCGCCGAATCGAGGCCCGAGTTCGGCGATCGGCGCGGGTACCAGATGGATCCCGCCAACCCGCGCGAGGCAGTGCGCGAAGCCGTGATCGACGTCGAGGAGGGAGCGGACATCGTGATGGTCAAACCCGCCTTGCCGTACCTCGACGTTATCGCCCGCGTTCGCGAAGCGGTGCGGGCGCCCGTCGCCGCCTACAACGTGTCGGGCGAGTACGCGATGTTGAAGGCGGCGGCTGCCAACGGGTGGATCGACGAGCGCCAGGCGATTCTCGAGACGCTGACCGCGATCAGGCGAGCGGGCGCCGACGCGATCGTCACCTACCACGCCAAGGAGGCCGCCGGATGGCTTCCCGGGTAGAGGGGCCACCCGAGGCCGCGTCCAAGGCCCGAGCGCGCGCGGATGGCGCGGCGATAGCGCTGGACGACACCGACAAGCAGCTGCTCAACCTGCTGCAGTCGAAGTTTCCTCTCGACGAGCGCCCATTCGCGATCGTCGGCGAGCTTGCGGGCATGGACGAGCGCGAGGTGCTGGATCGCACCCAACGTTTGCTCGATCAACGCATCATCCGGGAGATAACTCCGATCTTCGACACGCCCGCGCTCGGCTACAGCTCGATGCTCGTCGCGGCCAAGGTCGATGCGTCACATCCCCATCGCGCGGCCGCGGTCATCAACGAGCACCCCGGTGTGTCTCACAATTACCTTCGCAACCACGAGTTCAACCTCTGGTTCACGATCGCCACGCCGCCCGACTCGAAACTCGGGCTCGAGGGCACGCTCGAGGTGCTGGGGAAGCGCTGCGGCGCGTCCTCGATGCGCCAGCTCCCGACAATCACGATGTTCAAGATCAGCATGAACCTCGAGATGGAGAAGGGCACCGACGCTCTCGCCGCGGCGGCGGAGGCGACCAAGCCGCTGCCGAGGGAGCCCGTGTCGCTCGACGAGTTCGACATCGCCTACATTCGCGCGCTCCAGGGCCCGATGGAGGTGCGCTCGGATGCGTACGCGCCGTGCGCCACGAAGCTCGGTGTGAGCGTCGAGCAGGTGCTCGAGCATGGCCGGAAGATGATCGAGCGCCGGGCGCTGCGCCGCGTCGCCGCAATACTCTTTCATCGCCGCGCCGGCTTCTCGGCGAACGGAATGGGCGTTTGGAGCGTGCCTGCGGAGCAGGTGGCGGAATTGGGTCCGCGGATGGCGGCGGTGCGCGGAATTTCGCATTGCTATCAACGGCCGACCTACGCCGACTGGCCATACAGCGTGTTCACGATGGCGCACGGGCGCTCCAAGCAGGAATGCGATGCGGTGCTGGACGGCGTGGCAACGGTGTGCGGGCTGACGGGAGACGGCCGCGCGACGCTGTACTCCTCGACGGAATACAAGAAAGTGCGGCTGCGCTACTTCACTGCGGACTACGCCGCTTGGGAATCGAAGGTTCTAAGCCGATAGCCGAGGCGCGCTCCCGCGAGCTGTACGACCGCGCGATCGACGTTCTCGTCGGTGGCGTCAACAGCCCGGTGCGGGCGATGCGCGCCGTGGGTCGCACACCGATCTTCATCGAGTCGGCCAGCGGCGCTGAGCTGGTCGACGTCGATGGCAATAGCTATCTGGACTACGTGTGCTCATGGGGCCCGTTGATCGCAGGACACGCTCACCCACGGGTGGTCGAAGCGGTTACGGCGGCCACTGCGCGTGGCACGAGCTACGGAGCGTCCACCGCGGCCGAGGTCGAGCTTGCCGAGCGCGTCGTCGACCGAGTGCCCGGTGCGGAGATGGTGCGGTTGGTCTCATCGGGCACCGAGGCCGCCATGACGGCCCTGCGACTTGCGCGTTCGGTCACGGGCCGCGACAGGGTGATCAAGTTTGCTGGCGCATACCACGGTCACGTCGACGGCCTGCTGGTCGATGCCGGCTCGGGTCTCGGG
>JBBDJG010000015.1:0-26667 GCA_040880005.1 Solirubrobacterales bacterium | reverse complement strand
CCCCCGGCGTAACCGCAGCGCAGGCGGGCGAGGTGACGGTGGTGGCGTGGAACGATCACGAGGGATTCGAACGCGCGGTCGAACAGGCGGGCAGCTCGCTGGCAGCCGTAATCGCGGAGCCGATCCCGGCCAACATGGGCGTGGTACCGCCTCGCCCCGGATTTCTCGAGTCGCTGCGCAAGCGCTGTGATGCCACCGGTGCTCTGTTGGTCGCCGACGAGGTGGTCACGGGCTTTCGCGTGGCAAGCGGCGGTGCTGCCGAGCTGCTCGATCTGCGAGCGGACCTGACGATGCTCGGCAAGGTCCTCGGCGGGGGTCTGCCGCTGGCGGCCGTGGTCGGACAGCGGGGACTGATGGAGCACCTCGCACCGGTCGGCGAGACCTATCAAGCGGGCACGCTGTCGGGCAACCCGCTCGCGACCGCCGCGGGCCTGGCCACGCTCGAGCTGCTCGATCATGCCGCGTACGCTCGACTCGAACGTACGACTGAACGGCTGGCGAGCGGACTGCGCGAACAGGCGGCGCACGCGGGTGTCGCCGTTCACGTGACTGCCGTCTGCGGTCTTGTGACGGTGTTCTTCACCGAGCGGCCGGTCACCGGCTACGACGACGCGCGCAACACCGACTCCGAAGTCTTCTCGCGCTTCTTCAATGAGATGCTGGCCCGCGGAATCTATTTGCCGCCGTCTCCGTTCGAGGCGTGGTTTCCGTCGCTCGCGCACACCGACGGGCAGATCGACGAGACGATCGAAGCGGCGGGCGGGTCGTTCGCGGGCGTCGCCGGGTCATGAGCGCCGCGCTCGATGCCTTACGCGACGTGGTCGAGGGCGAAGGGCCACCGCTTGCGGACGCGCTCGTAGAGCCGGCCGGGCCAGAAGGGCTCTGGGGATCCCTGGTGGCGGCAGGCAAGCGCGCGCAGGCGCGCCGCGCGCAGTACGCGCTGCTGACCGAAAGCATCTACGAGGGGTACCTGCTCCACTACCTGCAAGGTCGGTTGATCGACACCGATGACGGCGACCTGCTGCTGCTCGGCGGCGATTTTCTTTACGCATACGGTCTCACGCGCCTGGCGGCGCTCGACGACGTTGACGCGATCGCGGACTTTGCGGACTTGATCGCGCTCTGCGCCCAGCTGCACGCTCCCGGCTCCGACGGGCGGCCGGATCGGGAGTTGGCCGGCGCGCTGTGGGCGCTGACCTCGCTGGCAGTCGGATCGGGCCGATGGCCCGAGTACGAGCATGCCAGGGAACTCGTACGGATTGGCGACCCGGAAGCGGCTCGCCACGTTCCGGAGGCCGCGCTGGCCCGCGCTCGCGAGGTCGGGCTCGAGCGGGAGCTGGAGCAGGCCCTGATAGCTTTCCGGGTCGCGTTCTCCGGCGCTTCGCGGACAACGTGACAACCGGAACTTTCCGACTTCCCGATGGCGAACGACAACGACAGCGAGCGCACGCCAGCCTCGGAGGAGGTCACCGGCGGCTCTGACTCCGCCGCCGAACGCTCTCTGCCGAAGGCCAAGATGGCGGGCCAGTACGAGGGCGAGACCTTCAACCGCCGAGCGCTGTTCTCGGGTGGCGCACTGGCCGCTGGCGGAATTGCGGGCGCCGCGGTCGCCTTGCCGGCGATCGGCTTCGCGCTTGCCCCCGTGTTCGAGGAGGTCGAATTCCCCTGGCAGGACGTCGGCTCGCCGGATGACTTCACTCCCGACAACTACGTTCCGAAGACGATGACGCTGGTGTCCGACATCGGTGAGGCGGGCAAGACCACCGTTTACATCCGCAAGTCGAACCCGGAGTTGTTCTCGAGTGAGAAGCCCGGGCAGATCGTCGCACTGTCGACGCGCTGTGCCCATCTCGGGTGCCCGGTTCGATGGGTCGCTCCGACGGAGCGCTTCGTGTGCCCGTGTCATGGCGGGGTGTACGACTTCGAAGGCAGGGTCGTGGGCGGGCCGCCGGTGCGGCCGCTCGATCGCTTCAAGACTCGAGTTCGCAAGGGCCGCGTACAGATCGGGCCGCGCTACTCGGTGAACTCGCAGCTGAAGGCGTATGCGCCGCGCGACCCCGGCGAGCCGCTCGACGGGGTCTGGCAGTACCTGTATCCGAAGCGCTTCTCCGTTCAGAGCCCTGGTAGCTGATGGCACTGAAGATTCCCAAGCCTCCGACCCCCGGTCGCAAGCGCAAGCCGCCAAAGCCGGCTGTGCAGCCTGGCGAGAAGCCCCCGCTGAAAAAGCAGGCGCTCGAGGCAAACGCCGATCTCGCCGCATGGGTGGAGGAACGAACTGCGGCCAGCGGTCTGGCCCGCGCGTTCATGTTCCGCAAGGTGCCCAAGGTCAACTGGTTCTACACGCTCGGCTCGGCGACCATGTTCGCGTTCCTGGCCCAGGCGGTGACCGGTGTGGTCCTGGCCATGTACTACGACCCGTCGCCGACCAACGCCTACGACAGCGTGCAGCACATCACCAACGACGTGTGGATGGGTGACATCGTGCGCGGCATGCATCACTGGGGCTCCTCGGTGATGGTCGTGCTGATCTTCCTGCACATGGGGCGCACATTCTTCTTTGGTGCCTACAAGTATCCACGCGAGCTGAACTGGCTCGTTGGCGTCGTGCTGCTGGTCCTGACGATGGCGATGGGTTTCACCGGCTACCTGCTGCCGTTCGACCAGCGCTCGTTCTGGGCGACGGTGGTCGGGGTCAACATCAACGGCACGGCTCCGATCCTCGGGCCGTATCTGTCCGACTTCCTGCGCGCAGGACCGGAGTTCGGCGCGACCACTCTGGCGCGCTTCTACGCGATCCACATGCTGCTGATCCCCGGCGCGATCGCCGCGCTGATTGGCGTGCACCTCTACCTCGTGACGCGCCTCGGCATCACCGCGCCGCCCTGGGTCGCGGCCAAGCTGCCCGAGACCGAGCGGGAAGAGGTCTAGACCGCCATGGATGCCCGGCAGAAGGAGCAGTACCTGCGTGAGTACCAGGTCCTGAAGGAACAGGGCAAGCCGTTCTTCCCGTACGCGGTGCTGAAGGATTCGGTGATGTCGGCGATCGTGATGGTCGTGATCATCGCGCTGGCGGTGATCCTCGGCGCAGGTGAGCTTCAGAACAAGGCCGACCCGACCACCGTTACCTACACGCCGCGGCCCGACTGGTACTTCTACTTCTTGTTCGAGGTGCTGCGCGTGATCAAGCCGCCGTCGCTCGTCGTGCTTGCCACGATCGGGGTGCCGACGATCGCGATGGTGCTGCTGGTCCTGCTGCCATTCATCGATCGCAACCCCGAACGCCATCCCGCGAAGCGACCGATCGCGACGACTTTCGGCATCTCGATGATCGTGCTGATGGCGTATCTGACCTACCTGGGCGCGCACGCGAGGGCGCCCGACCAGATAGACATGAAGCCGCCCAGCGAGTTGAACGTGGGCGAGTCTCGCCAGTTCTTCAGGGGCCAGCAGGTCGCCAACCAGGCCGGCTGCGGAGCCTGCCACAAGTTCGACGAGGCGGGCGGCACGCTGGGGCCGGACCTGTCCGAGGCCGGCGACAAGTTGCCGCCCGACGCGATTGCGCGCACGCTCCAGATCCCGGTCCCGCCGATGCCTGCGTACACGAGCCTGCCGCGGAACAAGTTCAATGACCTCGTCTACTACGTGTCGAACCTGAAGTAGCGGGCAGGAATACATGAACGCCGCCGGGAGAGACAACGGGGGGCTCACCGCCTCTCCGACCCCCGGCATGTGCGAGCGTCGCAACGAGGGGGCCACGCCCCCCTCGGTCCGCCCTCATGTGCGAGCGTCTGCCTACGGCAGCCGCAGGCCCATGACGGCGGCCGCCTGACCATGAACGGCGGCGAAACCACTGCCGCGAGCGAGCAGCAGGTGCGGACGATGTTCGACCGCATCGCCGGCCACTACGACCTGATGAATTCGGTCATGTCGGCCGGCCTGCACCACCGATGGCGCACACGAGCGGCCGATCTGGCGGCGTTGCGCCCCGGCCAGCGTGCGGTCGATCTGTGTGCCGGCACCGGCGACCTCGCGATCGAGCTCAAGCGCAGGGTGGGGGCCGAGGGCGAGGTGATCGGCATCGACTTCTCGGAGCCGATGCTCGAGCTTGCTCGCCACAAGGCCGAGGCGGCCGGGCTGCCGGTGTCATTCGTGCACGGCAACGCGCTCGAGCTGCCCTTCAAGGATGGCTACTTCGACGCGGCGACGGTTGGCTTCGGCGTGCGCAACCTGGCGGACTTGGATCGTGGCATCGCGGAGATGGCACGAGTGGTGCGGCCCGGCGGGCGCGTGGCGGTACTCGAGATCACTTCGCCCAAGCGGCCGCCCTTGAGCTGGTTCTACTCGCTCTGGTTCGAGCAGGTGGTTCCGTTGCTGGGCACGGCCGCCGGCGACCACGACGCCTATTCGTACCTTCCCGAGTCGGTTCGCAGGTTCCCCGAGGCGCAGGAGCTGGCGGCGAGGATGGACGCGGTCGGGCTGGACGCGATCCGCTACCTGCTGCTGGCGGGCGGCATCGTCGCGATTCACTCGGGAGTCGTGCGGGAGGGCTGAGGCGGGTGCGCGGCCGAGACGCCGAGCCGGCGACCTCGAGCTTCGAGGCCGCGGTCGTTGCCGGCGGCGAGCGCGTTGTCGCCCTGATGCAGCGCACCGAGCGCGAGCTGACCAGCGCGGCCGGCGGCTATTCGGTGGAGCTGTCGACGCACGCGCTCGGCACGCTCACCGCGGGCGGCAAGCGCTTGCGCCCTCTGCTGGTGTTCCTCTGCGGCGTGCCCGCCGCGAGCGACGCCTTGGTTCGAATGGGCGCGGCCGTCGAACTGGTCCACATGGCCACGTTGGTGCACGACGATGTCGTCGACGCGGCGCCGCTGCGCCGGGGCCAACCGACCGTCTTTGCGTCGGCGGGACCGGTCGTCGCGACCGCCACGGGTGACTTCCTGCTCTCCCGCGCTCTGCGGCTGCTGGCAGCCAACGGGGACTCGGCGCAGCTACGCGTGCTGTCGGACGCCTGTCTGGCGCTGTCGCAGGGCGAGTTCGCGCAGCGCGCCGACGTCTTCGCCGCGGGGATCGAGGAGAGCCGCTACTTGTTGCGCTGCGATCTCAAGACCGCGCGCCTGTTCTCGGCCGCTTGCACGCTTGGCGGATTGGCCGCCGAGCGCCCGCGCGACCAAGTCGAGTTGCTGTCCTCGTTCGGCGTCACGGTCGGCCTCGCCTTCCAGATGCTCGATGACGTGCTGGACGTGAGCGGCCCGGCCGAGCTGACGGGCAAGCGCCGCGGAACCGATCTGCTCGAGGGGACCACGACGCTGCCGTTGATCCTCGCGCGCGAGATCGATCCACTGCTGCGCGGCCTCGAGCTGCGTGAGATCCGGGATCCGGCCCGTGCCGAGCTGGTGTGCGACAGGATCGCCGCGACCGGGGCGCTCGAGCGCGCCCGCGCCCGAGCGACGGAGATGATCGCCGAGGCCAAGGCGTCGCTGGAAGGGGGCCTCGACTCGGAGCTACGCTCGGCGCTCGACCTCGTCGCCGACGGGATAGTGGAGCGCTACGCATGAACAAATTCCGGTTTTTGCTTAGCCGCAAAAACCGGCGGCTCTCAGGGTGCCGCGCTACAGAGCTCCCGACTTTCCCGTCTAAGGGAAAGTCGGAATTTAGAAGTCCTCGGGCAGGATGTAGTCGTTGACCAGCGCCGTGGAGAACCGCTCGATCTCCTCTTCCATGTTCGCATGGATCAGGCGCTTGAGATCATCGACCAAGTCGTCAGTGCCGCGGTCGAGCGCTTCATCGAACCGCTCGACGGTTTCCTGATCGAAGACGCCGGTGTCCGTCCACTCGCAGTTCGGACAGCGAAGCGTGACCTCCCAGTTGATCCGGTCGACCTCACTCCAGTGCACTGGGTACACGAGCCGGTTGTGGCACTCGGGGCATATGTGCAGCTCGCCCTGCTGTTCACGCTGCCGTTCAAGTGAAGTCTCGCCCGGCGCGTGTCCGTTCAAGTCCCCGTGCGCGGCAGGCTCGAAGTAGACGACCTCGATCGTCTTGCCGCTCGGCAGGGCCACACGCTTCACCTTGTGCCCCTCCTGATGCCTGTTCCTGGGCGCCGCCATCTCAGGCCACTTATCGGCTCACCCAGCCGTGCTCTTTAGCGGCCGCAAGTATGGAAGGGGTTAGACTTTCGCCCTGCGATGGTGCTCAGCGACCACACCATTAGGGCCGAGGTCGAAGCTGGACGGATAGTCGTCGATCCCTATGACGAGGCCCTGGTGCAGCCCTCATCGATCGACGTGCGGGTCGACTCCAAGTTCCGCGTCTTTCACAACAACCGCTACCCCTACATCGACGTCCGCCAGCCGATGGACGACCTCACCGAGCTGATTGAAATCGACGATGCAGAGCCGTTCGTGCTGCATCCGGGGGAGTTCGTGCTCGGTCAGACGCTCGAGTCGATCGCGCTCCCGGACGACCTCGTTGCGCGGCTGGAGGGGAAAAGCTCGCTTGGACGGCTGGGTCTGCTGATCCACTCCACGGCAGGGTTCGTGGACCCCTGTTTCGAGGGCAATCTGACGCTCGAGCTGTCCAACGTCGCCAACCTCCCGATAACGATCTACCGGGGCATGCCGATCGGTCAGATCTCGTTCATGAGGATGGACGGGCCGGTCGACCACCCCTACGGCGCAAGCGAGGTGGGCAGCAAGTACCAGGGGCAGGCCGAGCCGACTCCGTCCCGTTTTTACCGCAACTTCGAGTAACTGCGGGCCTCCAGGCCGTCGTGGAGCTGCCATCGGGCCTGCGTCTTTGGGCGAACCTCAGGTGCCGGGGGATGCCCGTCGATACCATGAAGGAGCATGCCCTTCGTAAACGGCATAGGACCGCTCGAGATAATTATCGTCTTGGTGATCGCGCTGCTCGTGTTCGGCCCCAAGCGCCTGCCCGAGCTGGGTCGCTCGCTCGGCAGGGGCATGCGCGAGTTCAAGGAGTCCGTGTCCGGCCGTGGCGAGCACGACGAGTCCAAGCCGGAGATCGAGGACTCCGCCGCCCGAGCCGACGACGAGGCCGACCAGTCCACCGACACTCCGCTCGAGGGCGAGGTCGTCCACAACCGCAAGTCCTAGCGTCCTTGGACGGGGCGCGTCGGCGAGGATGAAGGTCAAGCCGGTCAAGCACGAGGATCGGCTCACCCTCGTCGAGCACCTCGACGAGCTGCGCACCCGGCTGATCGTCGCGCTGGTGACGTTCGCCGCCGCGCTGGGCCTGTGCCTGTGGCAGAACCATCGCATCCTCGACTTGCTCAACCGCCCGCTTCCGGACGGCCGCACTCCGATCACGTTCGGCGTGACCGAGCCGTTCATGACGACGCTGACGGTCGCCGCCTACGCCGCGCTGGCGCTGGCGCTGCCGGTGATCCTCTACCAGCTGTACGCGTTCATCCTGCCGGCGCTGCGCCCGGGCGAGCGCCGAACGGCACTGCCACTGCTGCTGATGGTGCCGTTCCTGTTCATAGGCGGCGTGCTGTTCTGCTACTTCGTGGTGCTCGACCCCGCGGTCAAGTTCCTGCTGGATTTCAACAGCGGCCAGTTCAACATCCAGGTGCGGGCGCGCGACTACTACGGTTTCGTGTCGCTGTTGATGCTCTCGATGGGGTTGCTGTTCCAGGTCCCGATCGCGATCCTCACGGCGGTCAGGCTCGGTCTCGCGACTCCCCAGAAGCTGCGCGAGTGGCGGCGCTACGCGATCCTGGCGATCGCGATCCTCGCGGCGCTGCTGCCGACGGTTGACCCCGTGTCGATGATCATCGAGATGGTGCCGCTGCTGGTGTTGTACGAGTTGAGTATCGTGCTGGCATCGATGTTCGGTGGCCAGGGCACGAAACGCGCGGCATCGCAGCCCTCGCCCGAGGGATCCGGCTAGAACGAGCAGGATGAACAAGGAGTTGGGTTGCTCTTCGATTTGAGAGGCAGACGCAAGCGGCTGATACAGGTCAGCTATGTGATCCTCGCGGTGCTGTTCGGCGTGGGTCTGGTCGGATTCGGCGTCGGCACCGGAGGCTCGGGAGGTGGGCTGTTCGATGCGATCGGCGGCGGCGGTGGCTCGGCCGACTCGGCGTTCGACGACGAGGTCTCCAATGCCCGGACTGCCACGAAGCAGAGCCCGAAGAGCGCAAAGGCCTGGCTGGACCTCGCGCGGGCGGAGTTCACGCTCAGTCAATCGCCCGCGGGCATCGATCCCGAGGCGGGTGCCTATACCGACAAGGGTGAGACCGCCGCCAACGAGGGCGTGGCGGCGTGGGAGCGCTACGCGAAGCTCGTGAACGGCGAGCCCAATGCCGGGATCGCGCAATATGCCGCGGACACGTACGCGCAGCTCGGCGACGCCGAAGGCGCCCAGGAAGCGCAGCAGATCGTCGTCGACGGCAACCCGAAAGCGGCGAACGCGTGGGCGTTCCTGTCTCTGTTTGCCTATGCCAACGGCGACAACGAGCTCGGCGGCGAGGCGCAGACGAAGGCGATCAGCCTGACGCCAAGGGATCAGCGCAACACCGCCAAGGACGACCTCGAGGACAAGGAGAAGGCCGGCAAGAAGTACGCACGCGAGGTCGCCAAGGCGAAGGAAGAGGCCGAGAAGGCAAAGAGCCAGGGCGGCGGCGACGCGGGGCAGGGCTTCGGACCTCTTCCCGGGCAGGGCGGCATTCCCGGGCAGAGCGGCGGCGGATTGACGCCGGGACAGTAATCGGCCGCGAGTCGGGCGCGCCTATAATCGGGCACCCGGCGGTCTTCGCGACCGCCGTTGCGCGTCACGATGTCGCGGGCCGTTAGCTCAGTTGGTAGAGCAGGGGACTCTTAATCCCAAGGTCGAAGGTTCGAGCCCTTCACGGCCCACTGTCTCCCTCCGCACCCTCGCCCAGAACAACTCTCATCTGCGACTTATCTGCTGCGCGTAGGGTTTGTGCGCAGCCTGGATCGATCGGGCCACGAGCGAGAGGAGATCGAATGAGAATGAGAAGGGCCGCCGCGGTCGCCCTGGTCGCGGCATCCACGATCACGGCATGCGGCAACGGAGACGACAAGAGCCAGAGCACGCTTCCACAGGGAAGCGAGTCGGTTGAACTGGACCCGGTCGACTTCACCACCCGGATCGACAATCCCTACTGGCCGATGCGCCCCGGGAGCCGCTGGGTGTACCGGGAGACCGACAGCGAGGGCGCGGTGCAGCGCGTCGAGGTGACGGTCACGTCGAAGACGAAGAAAATTGCCAACGGGATCGAGGCGAGGGTCGTGCGGGACGAGGTGACCGAGCAAGGCAGGCCGGTCGAGATCACCGACGACTGGTACGCGCAGGACTCGGAGGGGAACGTCTGGTATCTGGGCGAGCGCACGACGGAATACGAGAACGGCAGGCCGAAGACGACCGCAGGCTCCTTCGAGGCGGGTGTTGACGGTGCCCAGCCGGGCATCGTCGTGCCCGCCAAGCCCGAGTCTGGGATGACCTACCGGCAGGAGTTCTACGCCGGCGAGGCCGAGGACAAGGCCGAGGTCGTCAGCCTCGATGAGCAGGTGGAGGTGCCGTTCGGCCACTTCAAGGATGTGCTGATGACAAGGGATCTCAACTCGCTGAAGCCCAAGATCCTCGAGTTCAAGTTCTATGCACGAGGCGTGGGCCCGGTGCTTGCCGTCTCGGTATCCGGTGGCAGTGACCGCGAGGAGCTGGTGCGTTACACGGAGTGAGCCAAACCAAGGGCGGACGACCCGATTCGGCCGGCCGGGAGCGGGCACTTCGGATGCGAGGACGAATGTCGCCGGCGCGCCCAGGGAGGATGTGCCCTAGGATTGACTGTGCGCGCCCGGTTGGGGCGGGCACGCGGGGACAGGAGGCATTTGCCTCCGACGAGGAGCACGATGCTTGATCTAAAAGTCGCAACCACGCTGAGTCGCAGGCTGCCGTTCGTGGTGTTCGGCGCGCTGCTTGCGACGCTGCTCGTCACGCCGGCTGCCAACGGCGCGCTGGTCGGCGAGTTCAACGCCAGGCTGAAGAACATCAAGCTTTCGTACGGCGGCTACACGGCGGTCTTCGAGTCGCGTATCTACGAGACGACGGGGACGCCGCCACCGATGTTGAAGAGCGCCCAGATTCATTTCCCGCGCGGCGCGGCGCTGCGCCGGGAGTTCCTCAACAGCAGGTACTACTGCGACACGGCCCGCCTCGAGCTGACGTCCGATCCGAACGTGTGCGCCACCGCCCGGTTCGCCTCCGGCGAGATCCTGCTCGATGCGCGACCCGACATCGCCGAGGCGATCCCCACCGACCTGTTCCTGTTTCTCACCAAGCCTCGCGAAGTCGGCGCGAAGGCGACAGTCGCGGTGCTGGTGGTGTCCAATCAGCGCACGCCCGTTTACGAGTCGCAGGTGCTGTACGGAAGCCTGTTCACCGACTCGGGAAAGTTCGGCTACCGGCTGGTGCTGCCCACGACGATCAGGCCGCTGTTGCCCGGATTGCGGCTGAGCCTGGCGGAGCTGAACCTGACGGTGCCCGGGCTCACCCTGACCAGGCGTGTCAAGAGTTGCGCGCGCAAGTCGGCGGGCACCGCCAAGCGATGCACGTCGAAGTCCAGCAAGCTCTTCTGGACCAAGGTACCGCGTTGCACCAAGAGCAAGAAGGTCACGTTCGCGGCCGACTACCAATTCGACACGGCGGCCCCGATTTTCAGGCAGGAGACCGTCAAGTGCACGCGCTTCCTGAAGCGCCCGTCGGCCAACGACAAGGGCGAGATCCCCGGCACCTGAGCCCGCCGTACCGCGGACGCAGCTATCGCTAGTGCGTCGAGAAGCGCGGCAGGATGCGGTCGAGCCAGGGCGGCACGGCCCAGGTACGCTCGCCGAAGTGGCGGATCAGTGCCGGTAGCAGGATCAAGCGCACCACCGTTGCGTCGAGCACGACGGCCACGGTCAGCCCGATCCCGAACTGGCGCGTGTTGGCGACCGGCGAAATCGCGAAGGCGAGGAACACGAACGTCATGACCGCGGCCGCTCCGGCGATGATCGTGGCGGTCTTCTCGAGCCCGTAGCGAATCGCTCCCTCGGTCGTGCCGGTGAGAGCCCTACCCTCGATCAGGCGACTCATCAGGAATACCTCATAGTCGATCGAGAGGCCGAAGATGATCGCGAAGATGCCGCTGAGCGCAATCGCATCCAGATAGCCGGGCCCGCCGAAGATCGATTCGTTCAACTGGAAGCAGAGGATCAGCACGCCCACGGCGGCGCCGACCGTCACCAGGTTGAGCAGCACCGCGCACAGCGCCAGCACCGGCGCGCGGAACAGCACCAGCAGCACCAGGAACGTCACCAGAACCAGCGTCAAGACGAGGAACGGGAAACGTGCCGTGGTCTTGGTGTCGAAGTCCTTCAGCAGCACGGCGGGGCCGCCGACGATCTCCTGCCCGTGGATGTCATCGGCGGTCTTGTCGGCGAGGCGCTCGAGGCTGGGCAGGATCTGGGCGCTCTCGGAGTCGAACGGCCCCTTCTTCGGGATCACGATCACGCGCGCCGTGTTGCCGCCGCCGGACGAGTTGATCGCGAACGAGGCGTTGGTCTGCGATTGGGGCTTGGCCCCTTCGATCCCGGCCAACACGAAGAAGCCGGACGTGGCCGCCTTGCCGACGTCGGTGCCCTGGCGACGCAGTTCGCGCTGCTGGCGGTCGCTCGTCTCGCGCACGGCGACCACGCTGTCGAACAAGCGCCTCAGCCCGCGGCCGATCTGGGCGCTGCCGTTGGTGATCCGCATCAACCCGCTGCTCAGCGACGAGGTTCCAAAGCCGAGCTGGTCCACGCCCGAGGCGAGTCCGGCCGCGCCGGTGGCGGTCCTGGCGATGCCGCTGTCGAGCTGGCTGCTTCCGGTGGCGAGATCTCCCAGACCCGAGGTGAGGCGCCCCATGTTGCGTGCGATCTCTCTGGCTGCGACGGCGTTGGTGTCGAACTCGGTCGTGTAGTCGCTGACGTTGCTCTTCAACGTACCCAGTGACGAAAGCGCCGACTGCACGTTCTGCTTGGCCTGCACGACGTTTGGATCGGCGAGCGCCTCAGCGGATGCGCTGCCCAGCTCGCGCAGCGCCGACTGGACGTTCGACTGGGCGGAGTCGAGCGGGGCGTTGAGCCTCGAGTCCGCGTTGTTATCTTGGTCGCGAAGCGAATCGGTCAAGGTCTGAAGGGCATCGTCGAGCTGCTTCGAGCCGCTCGAAGCGCGTGCGGAAGCGGACTTGACCTGTTGCGCACCCTGCCCCGTTGCTTCGACGCCGCTGGCGAGCTGGTGTGCGCCGGGCGCGGCGCCCTGCACGCCCCGGTTGATCTGGTCGGACCCTGCCGAGGCCTGCTCGAGCCCTCGCCCGAGCCTGTTGCCGCCGATCAGCAGTCGCCGCAGCCCGCGCTCCAGGCGCGTGAGCTGGCCGCTCCCTTCCGAGACCTGACGCGTGAGCTGTCGCAGCACGGCGGCGCGGTCGAGCAGCGAAGCGGGGCCGAGCACCGACTCGACGCCCGGCAATGTGGCTGCCTGCAGCTGGAACTTCTTCAAGGCTCGCAACCGTTTCGTGGTCGTGATCGGCCCCTTGGTCTCGAACACGACTTCGTAGGGAGCCGCCCATCCCGCACCACGGTCGCGCTCGAACGCTTCGTAGCTCTTTCGCGCGTCGTTGTCGGGCGGGAGGTTGGCGACGTTCGGAGGTCCGGTGTCGAGCGCCAGGGCGGGGGCAGACAGCAGCGCCAGCGGGATCAGCGTCAGCAGGATCGCAAGCCCGGGCTTGCTCGACATTCGCTCTGAGAACACGACCCAGGGGTTGGCTCGCTTGCTCGACCAGAACGTCCAGCGGTTGACGTTGGTGCCAATGAGCGCGAGACCAGCGGGAATCGCGAACAGCGCCGTCGTGACGGCCAGGAAGGACGCCACCAGCACACCGATCGTCGCGGAGATCAGGAGGTTTCCGGGCGCGATCGCCAGCGCTCCCAGCATCCCCGTGGCCAAAGCTGTCCCGGCGAACAGAGCGGTGCGGCCGGCGCGCGCCGTCGCCTCCACGACGGCCTCTTCCACAGTCGCACCGCGTGCCAGCTCCTCGCGAAAGCGCGAAACCATCAGCAGCGAGTAGTCGACGCCCAACGCCAAGCCGATCATCGTCAACATATTCAAAGCCAGCGCGTCCAGCTCGAACACGTGGTTGAGCGCGGCCATCACCGCGGTGCCGATGATGGTCACGCCGACGCCGCACAGCAGCGGCACCAAGGCCGCGATCGGGCTGCGGAACACGAGCAGCAGCAGGATTATCAACACAGGAATCGCGATCAGCTCGCCCTGGTCGAGCGACTCGAGCGACGCCTCGTTGAGCGCGCGTACGAGCGGCGTGCTGCCCGAGACCTCCTCCTCGACGGGCGGCTGGAGCTTGTCCAGCTCCTTCTCGACAGCCGGGAACGTCTCGTTCGAGATCTCTTCCTTGGGCCGGTTGACCTGCAGCGTGAGCAGCACCTGCCCCGGAGGCTGCTTGAGGATCGGATCGCCTCCGATTGCGAACGGGCTGAGCACGTGAACCCCCTCGATCCTCTGGAGCCGATCGGTCAGCAGCCGCCCCTCGCGGTCCAGCGCCTTGGTCTGGTCGGGAGGCGCCTTGAGCAGGATTGCGAGGCCAATCGAGCCTCCGAACTCCCGTTCGGTGACCTTCGCCGCTCGGTCGGAGTCGGTTCCCGGTATCTGAAGGTTGGTCTCGTGCAGGTTCTGCCGCGCGTCGCCGAGGAAGAACAGCGACAGCACAAAAGCGCCCGCCCAGAAGATCAGGACAGGCGCGGGCTTTGAGATCGCGAACCTGGCGATGCGGGTCAAGTTGGCTTCCTCATGCCGCCAGACCCTTTGGAGATGGTCTACCTCGCCTCATGCTTCCTTTATACATGCGGTTGTGATGTCGAGGGGTCGCTTCGACCGCTGCCGAACGACCGCTGGCGCTATCGTCAGCGACCGTCGCCAACGATCCCCAAGGTGAGCGTTCCCCCGCAGCCAATGATGTCCTCCACCGATTTCTCCACCCATAGTCCAGTCTAGACTATCTAGCGTCAGGAGCGCGCAACACAGTGCAAGTGGTCACACTGGTCGGGAACCGTCCTCAGTTCGTCAAGGCGGCGGCCGTGTCGAAGCTGCTGCGAGAGCGCTACGGCGAGCTGCTGGTGCACAGCGGCCAGCACTACGACAGCTCGTTGTCGGCGGTGTTCTTCGAACAGCTCGACCTACCCGCTGCCGACGTCGAGCTGGGGATCGGGCCGGTCAGCGGCAGCGACCAGATCGGGCTGATCATGCATGCGTTCGAGCCGATCCTGCGCGACGCCGAAGCCGACGCCGTGATGGTCTACGGCGATACGAACACAACTCTCGCTGGGGCGTTGACGGCGGCGAAGGTGGGCTGCCCGCTGGTCCACGTCGAGGCTGGCATGCGCTCTTTCGATAGCGACATGCCCGAGGAGCGCAATCGCGTCATCGTCGATCACCTGGCGTCCCTGTGCCTGTGCTCCACGGCGACGGCGCTCGAGAACCTGGCCGCCGAGGAGATACGCGGGCGGTCCGAGCTGGTCGGCGACGTGATGGCCGACGTCAGCCTGGCGATGATGCCGGTGGCGAGGGAGCGCTCGAACGCGCTGCCCGCGCTCGGTCTCGAGCCCGGCGAGTACCTGCTCGTGACCGCGCACCGAGCGGGCAACGTTGACGACCCCGCCCGCCTCGAGCGGCTCGTCGAGCTGCTCGAGGCGCTGCCCGCGCCGGCTGTGTTCCCGGTGCATCCGCGCACGCGGGTGCGCCTCGAGACCGGTGGCCTGCTCGATCGCGTAACGGCGCTCGAGCGACTGAAGTTGACGCCGCCGCTCGGCTACATCGACTTCCTGTGCCTGCTGTCCAACGCACGAGCCGTGCTGACCGACTCGGGCGGCGTTCAGAAGGAGGCCTACCTCGCGGCCATACCGTGTGTGACGTTGCGTGAGGCGACCGAATGGGTCGAGACCGTCGAGCTTGGTTGGAACGTGCTCGTGGGGCTCGACCGGGCCGCGGCGCTCGAAGCGCTGGCGCGCAACGGCTCGCCGCGTGAGCACCCCGAGCTGTACGGAGGGGGCAGCGCGGGCCAATCCGTGGTCGAAGCGATCGAGCGCTGGGGCGGCGCCAACACGCAATAGCGCCAACCCCTCGTAGAATTCACGACCTTGGAGCGATCTGGAACCCATCGTGTCTGTGTGGTCGGCCTCGGTTACGTGGGCCTGCCGCTGGCGGTCGCGTTTGCCGAAGCGGGCAGCGAGGTCGTCGGCCTCGACGTCGACCTGCGGCGCGTGGAGCAGCTGCGCGATGGGTCGAGCTACGTCGAGGACGTGCCGGACGAGAGCATCGCAAGGCTGATCGAGGCGGGGCAGCTGGAAGTCACGACCAGTCACGATCAGATAGGCGACGCAAACGCGATTGTGATCTGCGCGCCGACGCCGCTGACGGAGAATCGCCAGCCCGACCTCGGACCGCTTGTGGATGCGGCCAGCTCGTTGGCGCGCGTGCTTCGCAAGGGGCAGTTGGTCGCGCTCGAGTCGACCACCTATCCGGGCACGACACGCGAGCGCCTGGTGCCACTGCTGGAGGAGTCGGGGCTAGCGGCCGGCCGCGACTTCCACGTCGCATACTCGCCCGAGCGTGTCGACCCCGGGCGCGAGGACTTCACGCTGGCGAACACGGGCAAGATCGTCGGTGGCCTGACCGACGCCTGCGCCGCCGAGGCGCGAGCCCTTTACGAGCGCGTGTGCAGCAACATCGTGGAGGTCTCGACCCCCGAGGCCGCCGAGCTGGCGAAGCTTCTGGAGAACATCTTCCGATCCGTCAACATCGCGCTCGTGAACGAGCTGGCCGTGCTGTGCGACCGCATGAAGATAGACATCTGGGAGGTGGTCGAGGCTGCATCCACGAAGCCTTTCGGCTTCATGCGCTTCGATCCCGGGCCCGGAATGGGAGGTCACTGCCTGCCGGTCGATCCTTTCTACCTCGCCTGGAAGGCGCGCGAGCACGACTTCTACACGGAGTTCATCGAGCTGGCCGGGAAGATCAACCAGAACATGCCCTACTTCTGCGTCGAGAAGATCGAGCGCACTCTCAACGACCACGGCAAGCCCGTGCGCGACTCGCGCATCCTGCTGCTGGGAGTGGCCTACAAGCCGGGTGTGGCAGACGTGCGCGAGTCACCCGCGCTGAAGATCGCCGGTCTGTTGACCGGACATGGCGCGATCCTCGCCTACCACGATCCGCACGTCCCGTCGTTGCCCGAATTGGGGCTGGAGTCGGTGTCGCTGGATCAGGAGCTGGAGGCCTCGGATCTGGTCGTGATCGTGACGGCGCATCCCGCCGTGGACTACAGGCGGATCGTCGGCGAGTCGCGCCTGGTCCTGGACTTCCGCGGCGTCACGCGAGGAATCGAGTCCAACAACCTGGTGCGCCTGTAGCCTGCCGGTGCGGGTGCGCGGAGTCGATCGTCGGGGAGGCTGAGATCTCGGACAGGGTGTCGAACGAGGTCAATGTTGGGATTGTCGGGCTCGGCTACTGGGGCCCGAACCTCGCGCGCAACTTCGACGCTCTCGAGGATTGCAACCTCCGCTGGTGCTGTGACGCGTCGCCGGACGCGCTCGAGCGCTGGGCGCGAACGTTTCCCTCAACTCGCTTCACGACCGACCTGTCGCAGCTGCTTGCCGATGAAGAACTCGACGCGGTCGCGGTTGCAACGGACGTCCCGTCGCACGCCGGATTGGCGATCTCGGTGCTGGCGGCGGGTAAGCACTGCTTCGTCGAGAAGCCGCTGGCGCAGTCGGTGGGCGAGGCTCGGCGGGTTACCGAGGCGGCCCAGCAGGCCGGGCAGGTCCTGATGGTCGGCCACCTGCTCGAGTACCACCCGGGAGTGCGCAAGCTGAAAGAGATCGCAGATTCGGGTGAGCTGGGCGACGTCTATTACATCTACTCGAACAGGCTCAATCTGGGCAAGATCCGCACCGACGAGAACGCGCTTTGGAGTCTCGGCGCCCACGATGCGTCGGTCTTGTTGCATCTGTTCGACGGCGAGCGCCCCAGTGAGGTGCTCGCGCACGGCGAGTCGTTCGTACGCTCGGGTGTCGAGGACGTCGTGTTTTGCTACCTGCGGTTTCCGTCAGGGCGCGTTGCCCACATGCATCTGTCGTGGCTCGATCCGCACAAGGAACGCCGGTTCACAGTCGTCGGCTCGAAGCGCATGGCCACGTTCGACGACATGGCGCTCGAACGCAAGCTGAACGTGTACGACAAGGGCTTCGACCCCGATTTTCACAACTACGGCGAGTACATCACCCGTTCGGGCGATGTGACCAGCCCGCAAGTATTGAACGAAGAGCCATTGCGCATCGAGTGCCGTCACTTCGTCGATTGCGTCCGCACAGGGGCGACACCCCAGTCGGGCGCGGCGAGCGCGCTGCGCGTCGTGGAGGTGCTCGAAGCATTGCAACGCTCGCTCGACTCCGGCGGGGCCGTCCAGAGACTCGAGGGCGCCGCCGGCAGTTCTGTGGCGAGACCGGTGCGAAGGCCGGCGTGAAGCACTGCGTGCACGCCTCCGATCTGGCCCCGGGACTGATGCTCGGTCATGACGTGCAGCTTGGCGCCGGCGTCGACCTGGGTGCCAACGTCGTGATCCACAGCGGCACGCACGTCGGTGACGAATGCGCGATCCAGGACGGCGCCGTGTTGGGCAAGCGCCCGAGGCTCGGCAAGCGCTCGACCTCCACGACAGGGGAGCTAGAGCCGCTGGTGGTGGAGCGGGGTGCGGTCGTTTGCGCTGGCGCGGTCGTGTACGCGGGCGCGCGCATCGGCGAAGGGACGATCGTGGGCGACCAGGCGCAGGTGCGCGAACGCTCCGTGATCGGAGCCGACTCGGCGATCGGTAGAGGCAGCGCGATCGACAATGACGTCCGGATCGGCTCGGGCGTTCGCATTCAAAGCAACTGCTGCCTGACCGGCCACTCCGTCGTCGAAGACGATGTGTTCGTCGCGCCGGGCGTGGTGACGACCAACGACGACACGATGGGTCGTCACGATCGCGAGTACAAGCTGGCCGGGGCGGTGCTGCGTAGACGATGCAGGGTTGGAGGCGGTGCCGTGCTGACCCCCGGCGTCGTGGTCGGGGAGGAGGCGTTCATTGCGGCCGGCGCTGTGTTGACGCGTGACGCTCCCCCCCGCGCGGTGATGATCGGAGTTCCGGCGAAGCAGGTGCGCGAGGTGTCGGAAGAAGACCTCTGGCCGAGGTGGCATTGATGGGACGGCTGCCTCACCTCGATCGGACCGAGCGTCGCACGCTGGCGATGGGGGTCGTCGCTCTGGCAGCGGTCGGCGCAGTGGCGGCCGGCGAGCTGGGCCGCCTCTGGCGCCGCCGGGTCGTGGTCGAGGAGCCCGAGACGGCGCCGGAGGTGATTCAGAAGGGAGCGCGTGCGGCACTGGACACGGTCGAGGTAGCGCGACGCGGGTACCGTGAGGCTGCGGCCGGCGAAACGGTGGTGTTCAACCTGCTGTCGGCGTTCGTGATCTCATCGAGCTTGATGCGGCTGACCACGTTCGGGATGCGCAAAGGTGTGCCCGGATTCTTCAATGTGCGGCTGGGGGAGCGCCACATCCACCACTTCATACCCGGGATCCTGATCGCGTTCGCGGCGGGAACCGCGGCGATCTTCAGCCACGACACTCGAACACGAGAGACGCTTGCGATCCCGCTCGGGGTGGGCATGGGCTTGACGCTGGACGAGTCGGCACTGCTGCTCGAGCTCGAGGACGTCTATTGGTCGCGCGAGGGACTCGTCGGCGTGCAGATCACCCTCGCAACCGCATCGCTGCTCGCCGCTGCCGTTATCGCACTCCGCATCCTCCGTCGTGGCGAGCGAGCCATGGAAGAGGAACACGAGCTGCCGCGCCCGGCGCGCGACCCGTTCGGGACCTGACGCGACTTCCGCGGATGTGATCGCTTGGCGGGCGGTCCACTAGCATGCCCCGGCTGCGAGCCCTCGCCGGAGCATGCCCGTGCCCGCCGCCCGCCCGATGGGGGGTTGCGCCCGCGGAAGTCGCGTTTCTACCCGCTTCAGGCCCGGGCGGTCGCGCTCCGCTGCTTCTTTGACGCGGGGGAATCTGTCCAGATCACCTGGTCGCGTGCGGGCCCGACGCCCACCAACTTGATCGGCACGCCGACCAGGTCGGCGATGAAGTCGAGATAGTCACGCGCGGCGACCGGGAGGTCGTCGCGGGCGCGGCATTCGCTGATCTCCTCGTTGAAGCCCGGTAGTTCCTCGTAGACCGGCTGAGCGCCGTGCAGGATCGACTGGTGGTAGGGAAACTCGTCGAACACCGCGCCCTCGGCGTTGCGGTACTTGACGCACACGCGCAGCGAGTCGAGGCCGGACAGGACGTCGAGTTTCGTGATCGCGAGGCCCGTGAGGCCGTTGATCCGCGCCGCGTAGCGCAACGCAACCAGATCGGTCCAGCCGCGGCGGCGCTGGCGACCGGTCGTGGTTCCGTACTCGTGACCGCGCTCGAGCATGTGATGACCGGTGTCGTCCGATAGTTCGGTCGGAAACGGCCCCTCGCCCACGCGTGTCATATACGCCTTCGCCACCCCCCAGACTTCGTCGATCGCTCTCGGTCCGACGCCGGCACCGACGCAGGCGGAGCCGGCGACCGGGTTCGACGACGTGACGAAGGGATAGGTGCCGTGGTCGATATCGAGCAGCGTCGCCTGCGCGCCCTCGAACACGACCGTCTGCCCACGCTCGATCGCCTCGTGGCACAGCAACGCCGTGTCGGCGATGTAAGGCTCGAGCCTATGCCCGAACGTCACGTAGTCCTCGGTCATGGTGTGGAGGTCGAGCGCCGGGTCCTTTGCGTGCGGTCGCAAGAGGTGACGTTTGGGCTCGAGCGCGGCGGCGATCTTCTTGCGAAGGATCTTCTCGTCGAGCAGGTCCTGAACGCGAATGCCGAGCCGCGATGCCTTGTCGGCGTAGCAGGGACCGATGCCGCGGCGCGTAGTGCCGATCCTGCGCGACCCGAGCCGCGCCTCGCCGGCTTGGTCGATCAGCACGTGGTAGGGCATGATCAAATGCGCGTTGGCGGAGATCTTGAGGCCGCTCACGTCAACATCGCGGCGACGCAGGCTCTCGATCTCATCGAGCAGGACCCTTGGATCGACGACGACGCCATTGCCGATCGCGCAGACGAGGCCTGGATAGAGGATGCCGGATGGGATCAGATGGAGCTTGAACTCCTCGCCGTCGCGCACGATCGTGTGGCCGGCGTTGTTGCCGCCCTGAAACCGTATGACCATGTCTGCCCGCTGTGCGAGCAGATCGACGATCTTCCCCTTGCCCTCGTCGCCCCACTGGGCGCCGACGATCACGATTCCGGACATGTCCCCATTCTAAGGCGGGTGACCTATGAGCCGACGTGCACTGGCTACTAGCTTGCTGCGGCCCGCGTCGGATCGAAGGCGATGCGACGGTCCTCGCCGAACAGTGGCAGCGGATCCCCGCAGATCTCGACGAGGCGTGAAACGGTGCGTGCGCCGATCTGCTGCTCGAGTTGCTCGAAGCCGAGGTTGGTCGTAACGATGATCGGGCGCTCTTGCTCGTAGCGCTCGTTGACGAGCGAATAGAGCTGCTCGAGAACCCAGTCGGTTTGCTTCTCCGCGCCGAGGTCGTCGAGGTGGAGAAGATCGACGCCCACCAACCGTTGGTAGAAGTCCATGTAGGAACGCTCGCCCGGTTGCGAGTCGTAGGTGTCACGGATCTCGGCGAGCAACTTCGGAACCGAGTAAATGGCGACCGAGTGCCCGGCGGCGAGAGCGCTCTTCGAGGCCAGCATCGCGAGCGTCGTCTTGCCGGTTCCCTTGTCGCCCATGAACCACAGACCGCGCCCGTTCGCGAGGCGCTTGTCGATCTCGTCGCAGAAGCGGTGTACCTCGCGGACGATCAGAGGGTTGGCGCGCTCGATCTCCGGCAGCGGCGCGCGATCGAACGACACGCCGCGGTACTTGCGTGGGACCACGGATGACACGCCGTTGGTGCGCGCTCGTCTGATGCGGGTGCTGCGGCAGCTGCAGGCAATCGCGTCGCCTTCCTCGTTGAGCACGAAGCCGTCGCCACCGCATTTCGGGCACGACCACGACGTGCTGTCTCGTCGCTGCGCCATCTAGTGGTTCCTCCGGTAAGTCCGGTGCTGATTCGGCGAGCGAGAACCGAGCCAGCCGCGGATCTCGCGCTTCGCGCTCGCACGCGCCTGCGGCGCTGGAGGCTGAATAGTCGTGACTATTCGGCCGACCGAGGACAAAGGCTGGCGAAGGTTTGCAGCCGCCGAATCAGTGGCGGAATTTGCCGGAGGGACCACTAGGCCGGCTCCACCAAGGGAGGGCCCTCGCCGGCAAGTTGCTCGATCGGTCGAGTCTGCTCGCGCGCCTTGTTCGCGAACTTCGGGAAGCGCTCGAGGAACGTAAGCTCGAGCCGGCCGACGGGACCGTTGCGGTGCTTGGAGATCAGTATCTCCGCAACGCCGGGGTTGTCGGTCGTCTCGGGGTTGTAGTACTCGTCTCTGTAAATGAACATCACCAAGTCAGAGTCCTGCTCGATGTTGCCTGAGTTGTGAGTAACGATTCCATCCGCGAGCCAGCACGCCGGACCCGGCACGGTCAAGTCGAAGACGTCCTCGTTGCCGTCGGCTTCGATCTCGATGACGCGGTCCCAAAACAGGCCTTCTCGCGTCGCGGAGAGCAAAGCCGGCTCATCCAGAGTGACCGCGTAGCTCTCGATCGTCGCGCGAGACGGAGCGAACTTGAAATGGGACGCCCCCCCGTAGCTCGTGCCCCTGGCGGCAGCCATCGCGCGTTGTGAAACCCCGCGCGCGGCCATCGCTTGCCGCACGTCGTTCCAGACCTCGATCGGGAGGGTATCGACGTTGGTGTTAGGCGCATCGATCGTTTGCAGCATCGCTTTCAGCGCATGACCCTGTCCCGTGCGCGGACCGTGAGTGCCGACGAGGTCCAGGAAGCGAAGCTGGAAGTCGGCTCCTGAGACATCGACGTGGTACGCGGGCCTGTATTCCCTGGACTTGCTCGACGTGATGCGCGCAACGATGCCGAGGCGCAGCAGCAGCGACGCCACGTCCTTGGCAAGCCCTTCGCTTGTCGACGCGTAATAGACCCGTCTCGCCTTTCGCCCGGTCCTGAGCTGCCCGCACCAGATCGACCCGTCGGTGGCCCACAAGTGTCGTAGAAGTAGAGCGACCTGTCCGTTGGGCAGGTGAAACGCGGCCGCCGGCAGGCGCTTCTCGTGCGAGCGCTGTCCCCAGATGCCCAACTCTCGCAACCAGGCGCCGAGCCCCTCATGATGCCACCGGTTGCCGTTGCCGGCGATCACGAGTTGATGCCAACTGCCACCGGGACCTTCGTGCCGCGATACCCACGCCCCGAACTCGCGCTTCGCTGCGCTTGCGACGACCTCGCTGTTGTCCTCGGACGCCGTTGTGTAGCGCAGCGGTCGATTGGGCAGGTAACTGCCGTCTCCAACCAGATGGCCGAGCAAAGCTACTTTGTCGTCGGACCAGACGAGCGGCTGATCGGGCTCGGGAAGCTGCTTCGCCAGCGCAACGCGATCGCCAACACCGAGTTCGCGCAAGGTTTGCCAGCCTTTGCCGGTACGCAGCCGATGGTCGGCCGTTGCACGAATCGATCTTCCCGATGCGAGCCGGACTCGAAGCACCTCACGCTTTCCCACTCGCCAGACCTTGTCGCTTGCGGCTTTGACGACCTGGCCGTCATCATCGACCGCGAGAACCTGGGGACGAGTGCCGACAAGCGAGTCGATCGGGACACGAGAGCCGTCGGCAAGCATGACCAACGTTTCACCGGCCACGCACTCGCGGAGGTCCGACAGCAGCGGGCGCTTGTCGGGACGTTGCTCGGGGGCGCGGCTGAGCTGCGACACCGTGAGCACGGGGACGTTCAGCTCGCGCGCAAGGATCTTGAGCCCTCGGCTGATCTGCCCGATCTGAACGACGCGGCTGTCGGCGGAGTAGTCGGGCCGCATCAGCTGGAGGTAGTCGACGACGATCAGGCCGAGCCCGCCGCGGCTCTTCTCACTCGAGTGCAGGCGCCGGGCCTTGGCCCGCAGCTCGAGGATGTCGATGTCGGAGGAATCGTCGACCCATAGCGGCGCCCGTTCGAGTGCCTGGCACGCCTTCACCACCTTGGGCCAATCGTTGCGAGCCACCTGGCCCTTGCGCAGCTTGTCGCCGGACATGCGTGCCTGACTTGCGACAAACCGTTGCGCCAACTCCGTCTCCGACATTTCGAGCGAGAACAACGCGACCGGCTTGTCGTACTTGACGGCGACCGTCTCGGCAATGTTCGCGACCAGCGCGCTCTTGCCCATCGAGGGACGAGCCGCCAGCACGATCAGGTTCGAGGGCTGAAAGCCGCCGGTGATGTCGTCGAGCTCGCGAAAGCCGGACGGCGTCCCGGTCATTGCCTGTCCGTCTCGTGAGAGTGCCTCCAGCTTGTCGATCTCCTCGTGGAGGATCTCTTCGATCGAGCGGAAGTCGCCCGACCGCTCGGAGTGAGCGATCTCGAACAGCATCCGCTCCGCGTCCTCGACCAGCTGGTGCGGCTCTCCGGTACGCTCGCCGACGCGGGCCTGGATCTGCTGCGACGCCTCCAGCAGCGCCCGCAGCGTCGCCTGCTCCTTGACCAGTTGGGCATAGTGACGCGCGTTGCCCGCCGACGGGATAGCGGCCGCAAGCTGGTGAACGTAGGGCTTGCCGCCGGCGTCGTCGAGCTGGCCACGCTCCGCCAGCTCTGCGCATACGGTCAGCGCGTCGATGCCCTCGTTCTTGGCGTTGAGCGCCAGGATCGACCGGTAGATCGCGCGGTGGGACTCGCGATAGAAGTGCTCGGGACGCAGGTGCACGTCCACCACCGCCATGTTGATCGCGCCTTCCGCGACCAGCATGGCACCGAGCACCGATTCCTCGGCTTCGATGTTCTGCGGTGGAATGGCGAGGTCTGTAGCTGCTACTGCCAAGTCGTGTTACCGGTCGCGATGGGACGTACGACTCTAGAGAGTGGAGAGGCGACCGGACGCTCCGTTTATCGAAATACGGAGGAAATTTTCAGTCTTCTGCGACGACCATCGTCTTGATGGTCGCGGTCACGTCGGGCGTGACCTCCACTTCGATCATGTGCGTGCCGAGCGCTCGTATCGGCTCGGCGAGACGTACTTTGCGCTTGTCGAGCTTCAACCCGCGCGCCTGCCGCACCGCGTCGACGATCTCCTTCGCGGTGACCGATCCGAAGAGCCTGCCATCGTCGCCCGCCTGATGAGAGATCGTGAGCACGGTCTTGGACAGCAGTGCCGCGGTCTCTTGGGAGCGCTCCTCCTGATCGCGGGCCTCGCGCTCGGCGCGCTCGAGCCGTTCGCGAGCGGCGGCTATCGACGCGGCCGTCGCCGGTTGCGCGAGCTTGCGCGGGCCGAGGTAGTTGCGCAGGTAGCCCGGAGACACGTCCACGACCGCCCCGGCTTCGCCGAGCCCATCGACATCCTTGAGCAAGATCGCTTGGGACATCGCGGCGGCTAGTGCTCCGATACGTACGGCAGCAGCGCCAGCTCGCGGGCGCGTTTGACCGCCCTTGCCAGTTGCGACTGGTGGCGACGGCAAGCGCCGGTGATGCGTCGCGAGCGGACCTTGCCCTTGTCGGAGAGGAAGCGGCGCAAAGCCTGGAAGTCCTTGTAATCGATGTGGTCGATCTTGTCCCGGCAGAACTGGCAGCTACGACGACGGCCGCTCGATAGCTGCGGCTTCTGCCGCCTTTGACCGCCCTGGCTCCCGCGGCTTCCCTGACTGCTCTGGCTACTTCGGCTTTTCTTGGCCAACTCGGCTCACCTAACGTCGGTTCCATGGACACCCGCCCAAGGCGGGTGAACGACGATCAGCCTCTGGCCGGTTGCGCCGCGCCCGGTTAGAAGGGAATGTCGTCGTCAGAACTGCCGCCAACCGCCGCCTCTTGAAAATCAGAGGCGTCGGCCGGCAGGTCGGGCTCCACCGCGCCGTTGGAGGGCGCTGAGTCGCGCGACCCGAGGAACTGTACAGACTCGGCGACGATCTGGACCGCTTGTCGCTTGGAGCCGTCCTGGGCCTCCCACTCGCGCCAGTCCAGGCGTCCATCGACCGCCACGGGCCGGCCCTTCGAGAGGTACTGCGCGCAGTTCTCGCCCTGGGCGCTCCAGACCGTGACGTCGAAGTAGTTGGGCTTGTCGACCCACTGGCCGCTCTGGTCCTTGCGGCGGCTGTTGACGGCCACCCGCAGGCTGCACACGGAGGTGCCGCTGGGGGTCGATCGCAACTCGGGGTCGCGGGTCAGATTGCCCGTTATGGTGACTCGGTTGATGTTTGTGGCTGCCATGGTCACTTTCTCCTTGGTGCTTTCAGTCGCTGTGACAGTCTAAGCGGCGGGCAGGCGCGAACTCACCCCCGCGGGCGCGATTAAGTCGCAATTACGGGTACTTGAGGGCTACTGGTCGCTCTGCTCGGCCTCGGCAGGCGGAGCATCCTCGACCGCAGGAGCGGCCTCGGCAGGAACAGCGGCTTCCGCGGGAGGAGCGGCTTCTGTAGGCGCAGCCTCTGCGGGCGCTTCCTCTGCGGCCGGCTCCTCGCGCTCGGCATGCCTCGCTGCTTGCGGCTCGGGACGCGGGGTGACCTCGGGCGGTTCGCCCGGAAGCCGGATGATGCGATGACGCAGCACAGCGTCCTCGATCGACAGGCCGCGGTGGAGCTGCTCGAGCAGATCGCTTTCGGCCTGGAGCTGGAACAGGTAGTAGTGCGCTTCCGGCCTGTGGTCGATCTCGTACGCCATCCGCCGCAGTCCCCAGTCGGCATCGCCCTTCAGCGCACCACTGCCGCTCGAGATCTGCGTCCGGATCTGATCGACGACCTGGGTGCGCTGCTGCTCCGGCGCCTCCGGGTCGAGCAGTACCACCAAGTCGTAATGTCGCGTCGTGCTGGCCATTGCGCGTGTGAAACATAGCGGAGGGGGTGAAATATGGCCTGCGCGGCACTTTCATGGAGGTGGGTGGAGGCAGCGGGCAACCGTGGTTCGAGCGCGTCCGATGGGGCAACGTGGCCCGTGCCCTGGTCGTGATCTGCGCGCTGCTGGTCGTTGTGGCCACGCTCGGCCGCGACCGCGGCTCCAGCTCCGAGCTGCCACCCGACGCGGGCCTGGTCGCCCCGGCAACGCCCGCGCCGCCGCGACGCGAGCAGAGGCCGGTCAAGCGCAGGCCAAAGGCTTCGAGCCCGTCCCGGCGCGCCCATGTCAGGCGCCGGCCTCGACGCCGGCGGCATGAGCGACGCGAAGTCCCGGTCACGCCTCGCGCCCCGGCACCGCCGGTTCCGGTCGCGCCAGCTCCGCCCCCGCCAGCGAACGAGTTCGCGCCCTAGGGACGTGCGATCGGCCAGAGGTTTGATTTTCCGCAGGTCGCGAATGATCTGTGAAGCGCTTTACAGGAACGCTGAAGAGTGCCGCCCCCGCGGTTGAATGCCTGCCAGGGCGAGTGGGGGTCGCAGAAGTAGACCTTGACGCCGGTCGCGACGGTG
>JBBDJG010000014.1:0-30309 GCA_040880005.1 Solirubrobacterales bacterium | reverse complement strand
CACCGTCGCGACCGGCGTCAAGGTCTACTTCTGCGACCCCCACTCGCCCTGGCAGCGAGGCTCCAACGAGAACACCAACGGCTTGCTGCGCCAGTACTTCCACAAGGGTGCCGACCTGGCCGTGCACGGCCAGGTCGAACTCGATCGTGTCGCAGCCCAGCTAAACCGCAGGCCCAGACAGACCTTGGGCTGGAGCGCTCTAGCTGAGAAGATGGCGGAGCTGTTGCGTTGATCGCCTGAAGCCGCCGCGACTTGGATCGACCACCTGACGAGTGCCGACTAGCTTGTCCGCGCAGCGTGATCCTTCTGTTGGCGAATCCAGGAGAGGATGCTGCGGGAGTGGGTGATGACCGCGCCGTCGGGCAGTTTGAGTGCCGGCAGCTTCGTTCCGCCGGTCGCAACGCGCAGCTCGTCACGTGAGCCCTTGCGCAGGAAGGGGATCGGGTTGCCGTTGGCAGCGATCACCCTGTCGTACTCGATTCCTGAGGCGCGCAGCGCTTCCTGCACACGGCGACACGGATGGATCCGCGGGCCGCCGTCATCGCCGTGGCAGACGAACTGTGTTGGGATATCGGCCATCGTGGTCCTTCGGTTTCGTTGGCTCGGCGGGCAGCCTAGCGTCGGTTCCTGCCCCTACGCGCCAAAGCAGGAACCGGAATCACTTCTGACACCCCGGGCACCAGTAGGTCATGCGGTTTTCGTCCCACTGGCCGCGCACGCGGATTCGCCTGCCGCAGCGCCGGCAGCCCTTTCCCCCCTGCTCGAACACCTCGCCGCCCGCGAGCCGGCCGCCGTGGCGGACCTCGCGCTTCATCATCTCGCGTGCACGAAAGACGACCTGTCTCAGCTCGTCGTCGTCGACGCGCGCGAGCGGGCGCCAGGGGTCGATCCGGCAGTCGTAGAGGCTCTCGTTCTTCCACAGGTTGCCGATGCCGGCCACCGTGCGCTGGTCGAGCAGCGCGTCGGCCACCGGCCTCGTCTGATCGTCGGAGCGCAGTCGCACGAGGATCGCGTCGAGGTCGAGCTGCTCGGCCAGGATGTCGGGCCCGAGCCGATTCAGATAGGGGTCGAAGCGCGTGCGGGTGGAGCGCACCAGCTCGAGCACCGGGCCGTTGAACTGGACCACCGTGTGGGTCGCGGTCTCGAGAACCAGCCACGCCGTCCAGGCGCGACGCCCCCAATCCCATCCGCGCTCGAAGATCCTCCAGCGACCGGACATGCGCAGGTGGGAGCGGATCGTGAGACCGTTGTCGAACCGCAGAAAGAGATGCTTGCCGTGAGTGTCGATCGCCGTGATTCGGGCATCCGCCAGCTTCTCCGGCCAGCGATCGAGGGCGTGGCGGCGCTGGGGGGTTTCGATCCGCTCCAAGGGCCGGTCCACCAGCACCGGCCGCAGGGTGCGCGCAATCGAGAGGATCGTGTCGCCCTCGGGCATCGGGTCGATCTTATGGCCGGAGACGGCGTGGCGGGCGCAAACCGCTCTGGAACGGGCTTTGCGAGCCGAGTTCCGAGCCCCTTGACAAACACCTGTTCGATTGATTAGTCTGAGGCATACTTAGAAGTAAGTTTGTTAAGCTGTGCATCGCAATCAAGGAGAGTGCCCCACAGAATGCCAAACGCAAGTACCCCCAAAGAGTCCAAAGAGGCGACAGCGGCGACAGAGGTGACTTCCAACGTCGCGCTCAACGGTGCGGCCGATCAGCGGCAGGCCATTGAGGCCCTCAAGCAGCCCGCACGTCCCACCCAGCCCGCACGTCCCAGCCAGCAGGCCAAGCGCAAGAGCCAGACCCGCAAGCGCGCCCAGCCGAAGCCGGAGACACTCACTTCGCAGGTTGCCGATGCCGCCGAGGCCGTCATCCTGGTCCCGGTCGGTGCGACGCTCGAGGCGCGCGACGCGCTGGTAGGGGCGGTCACGCCCTGGACAACGCGGACCGGCGCTGAGAAGGAGCTGGAGCGAGTTCGTCGCGACGTGCGTCGCTACGAGCGCCGAGGCGATCGCGCAGTCCGTGGCCTCCGTCAGCGCTACGTCGGCGTGCTGCGCGAAGTGCGCAAGCGCCGCAACCTGACGACGCGCGTCGTCAAGAGGAACCGCACCCAGGCGCAGCGCGCCGTCAAGCAGAACCGCCGCCGCGTCCAGAGCGAGATCCGCTCGCGTCGTCGGCAGGTGGAGAAGGCCGTAAGGCCACAGGTCAAGCGCGCCCAGCGTACGGTGAGCGCTCAGACCAAGGAGGTAAGGGGAAGAGTTTCGAGTTTGGTTTAGGGACTACTGGGCCTTTTGGTGTTTCGCCGTCAGGGCGGGCACCCACCAAGTTTCTGTTGGCCCATATCGACCCGCAAGGGTCACGCTGACAGAAAGCAGTAACCTCTCCTCCCTCAGCCGTCGGGCCCCGCAAGGGGCCCTTCGGCATGTTGGGGCGGCTGTGAACCGTCGCGCGTCTGCGAGAATGTCTGGCCAATGCCCACCCGTGAACAGATAACCGAAGCCCTCGAGGGCGTAATCGATCCCGAGCTGCGCCGCTCGATCGTCGAGTTGGAGATGGTTCGCTCGATCGACATCGGCGACGACGGGCAGGTGGCGGTGACCGTGTCGCTCACCACGCCCGGATGCCCGATCCGCAATCACTTCGTGCAGGCCGTGACCGAAAGGGTCTCGGCGCTCGACGGGGTGACGGGCGTGAGCGTCGATTTCGACGTTCTCTCGGACCGGGAGAAGCAGGGACTCCAAGCCAAGCTCGGTCGCGCGAGCCTGCCCGAGGGCGCGCTCGCGCAGGTCAAGAACGTGATCTGCGTCGCCTCCGGCAAGGGCGGTGTCGGCAAGTCCACCGTGACCGCCAATCTGGCGACGTCGCTGGCGCTGGAGGGTCACGCAGTGGGGGCGATGGACGCCGATGTCTGGGGCTACTCGATACCTCGCATGCTCGGCTTGAGTGGCAGGCCGTCCGTCAACGAGCAGCGCAAGATCTTGCCGCTCGAGGCGGCGGGCGGCGTCAAAGTGATCTCGATCGGCTTCTTCGTCGAGCAGGATGCAGCGGTTGTCTGGCGCGGCCCGATGCTCCACAAGGCGATCCAGCAGTTCTTGGAGGACGTCGAGTGGGGCGAGCTGGACTATCTGCTGATCGACCTGCCGCCCGGCACCGGCGACGTCTCCATGACGCTCGCACAGCTCCTGCCCCAGGCGAAGATCCTGCTCGTAACGACCCCCCAGCCCGCCGCGCAGAAGGTCGCTCACCGAGCTGCCCAGATGGCGGCCAAGTTCGACCTCGAGGTTGTTGGCGTGGTCGAGAACATGTCGGGTTTCACGACACCCGACGGACAGCGATTTGCAATCTTCGGCGAAGGCGGCGGTCAGCAACTCGCCGACGAGTTGGACGTTCCGCTGCTCGGCAAGGTGCCGCTTCAGGAGGAGCTGCGCGTGCACGCGGACGAGGGGCGCCCGCTTGTCGCCGATGAGCCTGACGCGCCCGCGTCCCAGGCCCTGCAGCAGCTTGCGCGCGGGATCGTGGCCGCGACGCCGCAGGAGCTGCCGGTGGTTCAGCTACCGGCGATGGCTGCCGGCCCCGGCATGGGCGGCAAGGAACTGCCAGTAATCAACTAACCGGACCCTCACAGCTCCCGGTTTTTCCGCCTAACGAAGGCCGCGCCCACAGAGCTCCCGGTTTTTCCGTCTAAGGAAAAACCGGAATTATTTCTTTACGTAATAGTCGGCGTTGATCTGCGAGTACTTGTTCCACTCCTCGGGAAGCTGGTCCTCGGCGAAGCAAGCGTCCACCGGGCAGGCCTCGACGCAGGCGTCGCAGTCGATGCACTCCTCCGGGTCGATGTAGAGCATCTCCACGGCCTCGTAGTCGGGCTCGTCGGGAGTGGGGTGGATGCAATCGACGGGACAGACCTCGACGCACGAGTTGTCCTTGGTGCCGATGCAGGGCTCTGCGATCACGTAGGCCATATGTTTCGGTGGGACCCTTTCCGTTTCCGTTTGGCGGGCTCATATTCTTGCAGTTGGTGTCCTCGGCCAGACTATGAGCTCATTATCACTAGCCAGAGCGCACGGGCCCGGAATGGGCCGCGGATGATTCTGCTGACGGGCGCCACCGGGCTGGTCGGTGCTGCCCTGCTGCCCCGACTGCTGTCCGAGGGGCGGGAAGTGCGCTGCCTCGTTCGAGAGCCGCGCCGTTTGGGGCCAAACCGCGTGCGCGTCCAGATCACGTTGGGCGACCTCGGCGATGCCGTCTCCCTGCGTCAGGCGGTGCGCGGCGTGGACACGGTGGTCCATCTCGCGGCCACGATTCGCGATCAGCCCGGCGGCTCGATCGAAGAGCTCAACGGCATCGCCACCGTGCGGCTGCTACGCGCCGCCGAGCGGGCGGGCGTGAGCAGATTCGTGTTCTTCGGGGCGATCGGCGCCGTCCCCAGCTCGCCGGCCCGCTTCTTTCGCGCCAAGGCGCTGGCCACGCGAGCGGTGCTCGACGCGCGGCTCGACTCCCGTGTGCTGTCGCCGTCGATCGTCTACGCGCCGGGAGACAGGTTCCTGACCCTGCTCGAACGCATGTCGCTGCTGCCGTGGATGCCGGTCGCGGGGAAAGGGCTGGCCGCTTTCCAGCCGATCTGGGCGCAGGATGTGGCCGGGTGCGTGCTGGCCGCGCTGGATCGTGATCTTCCGATCGTGCGCGAGCGGGCGCTCGAGCTGGCGGGACCCGACTCGCTCACCTACGAGCAGATCGTGCGGCTGGTGCTCGAGGCGCGCGGTCGCAGCCGGCCACTGGTACATGTTCCGCTTGGGCTCGTGCGCCGAAGCCTGAGGACGATCGAGCGCCTGTCTTCAAACCCGTTTGCGACTTGGGAGGAAGCGCAGCTGATGGAGATGCCGATGATCGCATCACGCGGGACCGAGGACGCCCGCACGCTGGGTGCAGATCCGAAGCCGATGGCCGAGGTGCTCGGCCTTCAGTAATGCCTGGTGTAGCGTTAGCTGTACGTCTTGCGCCGGAACACGTCGGTCTTCAGCGAGTCGACGCGGTCGAGAAACAGGATGCCGTCGAGGTGGTCGATCTCGTGCAGGAGGCAGCGCGCCTCGAATCCGACGCTCGACACGCGCAGCGACTCGCCCGCCGGGTCGGTCGCTTCGATCACGACCTCGGTCGCGCGGCGCACGTTCGCGGTCAGGTCGGGAATGCTCAAGCAGCCTTCGCGGGCGACCTCGGCGCCACTCGACTCGGCGACCACGGGGTTGACAAGCACCAGAAGCCCGTTCGGATCGACCGCGCGCTTGTGCTCGGTGCAATCGACCACGACCATGCGCACGAGCTGGTCGAGCTGCGGTGCGGCCAAGCCCACGCAGCCTGGATGAGCGCGCATCGTGTCCACGAGGTCGGCCGCCACGCGCCCGATCAACTCAGCGTCTTCGCCCGAGAGTTCGCGGGCGGTGCGCTTGAGCGCCGGGTTGGGATAGCGCAGAACGTCCCGGGCGGGCACCGTGTCAGAGCGTGTCCTGCTCCAAGGGACGGATCGAGACGTCGACCGACTGGCCCGACGCGACCGCGGCCAGGTCCTGTTCGAGCTCCGCGACATCGGCGCCTTCGGGCAGCGCGATCTCGAGCATCATCGCGTACAGCGGCTGTCCGGTTCGCTCGCCCGCGAGTTGCGTGGTCAGGTCCGTGATGCTGATTCGACGCTCGGCGAGCGCACTCGAGACCGCGTGCACGATTCCCGGGTGGTCGGCGCCGTAGACGCTGACGATGTGCGTTGGGACGGCCTCGGCGTCGGGCGATATCTCGGTCACCTCGCTGAGCGAGATCGCCTCGAGGCCGAGCCGGTCGCCGACATCGTCCAGCGCCTCGCGCAGTGCGGCCGGATCGGTCTCAGGCGGAGCGGAGACGACCAACATCATGGTGAAGTGACCGCGCAGGATCGTCATCTGCGAGTCCTCGAGGTTGCCGCCGTGGTCCAGCAGGGCCTTTGAGACGGCTGCCACGATGCCGGGCATGTCTCGGCCGATGGCGGATACGGCGAAATGGCGCACGCACGTAGGATATTCGGCCCGTCCCATGACAGAAACCGAAATCCCCATCGAGCCGCCCGTGATGAGCGAGCAGCAAATCGCCGACGAGCGCCGCCGCGGGCGCTTTGCGGGGATCGCCGCGTTGGCCACCGTGGCGCTGGTGGCGGCGGGCGCGTACTGGTTTTCCAAGGTCGACGAACACGCGACCGGCGGCAAGCCGGTGATCGTCGCGCAGCAGGCCGCAGGCAAGGAGAAGCAGGACAGCAGGGAATCCGGCAAGGACGCCAAGCAGTCCAAGCAAGAGGCCGAGCAACAGCGGCAGGAGGATCAAGAGGCCGAGGACGACCGTGACAAGGTCGAGGCACTCGCATCTATAGGAACGCAGTCCAGCAAGCTCATTGGGTCGGCGCTGTTGACGGCACTCGGCATATTTCTTCTGATGCTTCCGGCGCGACACCTCGCCGTGGCAATGGAGTCGCGACGGCCGCAGACAACCCGCCTCCTACGTTACGCCGCGGTCGTGGGGCCAGTCGCACTGTGCGGTGCGGCCGTGATGTACGCATTCGGCGTCAAACACGCAGCCTCGGTATTCGGCGGTGAGCGTTTCACTTCGCTGGCCGCTGCGGCCGATCGCGCCGATGAATTGCAACGCGGTGTGGTGTTCACCATGGTGATCGTGCTTGGGGCGATCGGTGGGATCAGTGTCGTGTTCTGGCTCATAAAGGGCGTGCTCGACGCGAACAAGATCGGCCTGGTGCACCGCTGGTTCGCGATCATGGGCGCGGCGCTGCCGCTGCTCGCGTTCATATTCCCGGTCGCCCCGCTGATCTGGTTGCTCGCGCTGGGTGGGCTGTTCCTCGGCTTCTGGCCCGGAGGCTTACCTCCAGCGTGGGATGCGGGACGCGTCGCCGAGTTCCCCCGGCGCCTGCCCGTGAAACGCGAGCCGGACGACGACGACATCGGCGGCGAGCGCAACGGCGAGGTCGATGCGGTCGGGCCGGGAATCAAGACGGACATCAAGCGACGCAAGCGCAAGCGGCGGGAGTAATAACGTGCGTTTCGCGATCGGATTGGTTGTGGTGATCGCGCTGCTTGCGCTGGCGGGTTGCACTGAGACGCTCAATACGGACAAGCTCGAGTCGGACATCGAGAAGGCATTGACGAAAGCGGGCACTCCGGCCGAGTCGGTCGATTGCCCGAGCGACGTGGAGCCCGACAAGGGCAGCAGGTTCGAATGCACGGTCGAGACCAAGAACGGCAAGCAGCGCAAGGTCGTGGTGACTCAGCTCGACAACGAGGGGCACGTTCGGTTCCGGCTAAGCAGGTAGCATCGGCTACCGACATGGACTATCCGCACGAGCAGTTCACGACATCCGAGCGCGCGCTGCTCGAGCCGCACTTCACCAACCTGGATCGCCCCGTCTTCTGCGTCGTCGATCTGCCCGAGGTCGTGAAGGGCGCGCTCTTTGCGCGCTACTCGCGCTATCCGGGCACGCTGCGGCGGCTGTACCTCGACGAGTTCGTGGAGGATGGCGAAGGTCATCCCGCCACGAACCCGCCCGCGCAAGCCGAAGGCGTAAGCGCAGGCGGCCCATATTCGACGGGCTCGGAGCGGGCCGAGCGGCTCTACGAGCGCGTCTTTCTCGAGTTCGGCGACGACTCGGTCGCGCAGCTTGGCGGCGCGCACCTGGCGTGCGAGTGGGCGTCGAACGTGCTCACCAAGATTCTTCAACGCGGACGCCTTGCCGCGTACCTCGAGCAATCGACCCGCTACATCGCGTACGACCAGCGACTCGAGGACGGGCGCTACCGCTACTACCGCGACGCGCGGCTGGGCGAACGCTACGAGCAGTCGATGGAACGCATCTTCGACCTCTACTCGGCGGGGCTGGAGCACTTGCAACGCTGGGGCGCGGAGCAGTTCCCGCGCGGCGACGAGCCGGAAGCCGTCTGGGCGCGCTCAATCAAGGCCAAGGCGCTCGATGCGATGCGCGGGCTGCTGCCGGCGGCGTCGCTGTCGCACGTCGGCATCTTTGCCAGCGGACAGGCCTACGAGCAGCTCGTGATGCGGCTGCTCGCGTCGCCTCTGCCGGAAGCGCGTGTCTTCGGGGAGATGGCGCTGGAGGAGCTGCGCGAGGTGATCCCGGCGTTCGTGCGCCGGGTCGACATGCCCGACCGAGGCGGCGCCTGGATCGAGTATTTGCGCGGCCTGCGCGAGCGTGCATCGGCGGCGGTTGCGCGCTACGGCCTCAGCGACGAGCAGGTGGTCGATCAGGGGCCGTCCGTGCGGCTGCTGCACCACGAAGGCGGTGAGGACGATCTGATTGCGGCCTGCCTGTATGAGTCGTGCGAGCTTTCCGAAGACGAGCTGCGCGCGGCGGCCGGTGGGCTGGACGGTGACGAGCGCGCAAGCCTGATCGCGGAGCTGGTCGGCGACCGTGCCAACCGGCGTCACAAGCCCGGTCGCGGCTGGGAGGCTCTGCGCTACCGCTTCGAGATCGTCTCCGACTACGGCGCGTTCCGCGACCTCCAGCGCCACCGGTTGCTGAGCTGCGAGTGGCAGCGACTCGGCTGCGAGCTGGGTGCGGACGTCCCCGAGGAGGTCACCGACGCCGGCTACGGCGACGCCTATCGCAAGGGGCTCGAGGTCAGCCGCGCCGAGTTCGAGCGCCTGCGGGGCGAGGGCTTGACCGAAGAGGCGACCTACACCGTCTCACTTGCGTACAGGGTCCGCTACCTGCTCGACCTCAACGCGCGCGAGGCGATGCACTTGATCGAGCTGCGCTCCGGGCGCGAGGGGCATCCGAGCTACCGCGCCGTCGCGCTCGAGATGCTCGACCAGATCGTGGAGGTGCATCCGAGCGTCGGCGCCGCAATGACGTTCGTCGATCGCGAAACCGAGCCGCGTCTAGAGCGCCTACAGGGCGAGCTGCGTCGCCACCGCCGACTTCAGGGCCTAGTCTAAGTCGCGTTCGATCCGCGCCAGGATGTCGTAGACGGCCCGGCGGCTCAGCCCGCAGAGGCGCGCGATCTCGGTGACGCCGAGCGCACTCTCGGCGGCGATGATCACGCGCTCGATCTCAGCGGTGCCCATGGCCTTCAATCGTTCGCCATGGCGGTGCTTTGCGCCGGCGCGCTGAAGCTGCTCGCGGATTTCGCTGCGGGAGACGTGGCCGGCCACACCTATTCAAGTGACCTGTGAAGCACTTTACGCGAGCCGTGGGTACGCGCTTTCTCGTCGCGGTGTGAAGTACTTCACACCAAGAAGGGGAAATAGGCGCCGGATGGCCTGCCCGCAGGCGCCAGCCGATGCGTGCCCGACAGCGGGCCCCCCAGCGAGGCTAGGGCAGGCCGGTCAGCGAGCGAGCGGCTCGGCCCGCGAGGTCGAGCAGCGGGCTCGGGATCACGCCGAAGAACAGCACCGCGCCGGATGTCGCAACGGCGACGGCGGCGGGCAGTACCTGTGGTTGTCCCGGCGAGGCCGGTTCGGCCTCGGGCGAGGCACCCGCGATCGCCGGCGCGGGCGCCGGTCGCATCCACACGGCTGCGACCACGCGCAGGTAGTAGGCCAGTGAGACCATCGAGCCGACGACGATCGCGACGCCCAGCCAGGTGTAGCCGCCGCTGACGGCCGCCTCGATCAGGAAGAACTTGCCGAAGAAGCCGGCCGTTGCCGGAAAGCCGGCCAGCGACAGCATCGCGATCGTCAGCGGCCAGGCGAGCAGCGGGCGCGTGCGGCCGATGTCGGACACCGACTCGATGTCGTCGCCGTAGGCGCTCTCGCGTTCGCGCGCGATCACGACCGCGAATGCCGCAACGTTCATCAGCGTGTATACGAACAGATAGAAGACGAGCGCCTTCACGCCGAGCTGCGTCCCCACGACGACACCGACCAGCATGTAACCGGCCTGCGCGATCCCCGAATAGGCGAGCATGCGCTTGAGCGAGTCCTGGCCGATCGCCGCCACGTTGCCGATCACGATCGAAGCCACCGCGAGCGCGGCCAACGCTGCGTCCCAGTCGGGCTGCGCCGGGAGCAGCGCCTGCTCGAAGAAGCGCACGATGATCGCGAACGCCGCCGCCTTGGTGGCGACGGCCATGAACGACGTGACCGGCGTCGGTGCGCCCTCGTAAACGTCGGGTGTCCACTGGTGGAAGGGCGCGACCGACGCCTTGAACGCGAGCCCGACCACCGCCAGGCCGATCCCGGTCAACAGCAGAGGATCGCCAAGCACTCCGGCCGAGCCGAGCGCGTCGGCGATCGCGGTGAAGTCGGTCGCGCCGGTCGCACCGTAGATCATCGCCAGCCCGTAGAGCAGCGTGGCCGAGCCGAACGATCCGATCACCAGGTACTTGAGGCCCGACTCGAGCGAGGTCTCGCGCCGCAGGTCCAGCGCGCACAAGACGTACAAGGGGATCGAAAGAAGCTCAATTCCCAGGAACAGGGTTATGAGGTTTGCGCTGCTCGCCAGGACAGTCATGCCCGTGACGCTGACCAGCAGCAGCGCGCTGTAGTCGCCGAGGTTGGAGCGCTCGGCCGCGTCCTCGCCCAGCGAGAGCACGAGTGCCAGGGCCGCGGCGGAGAAGAACACGAGGCCAAGGCAGAGCGCGAAGTCGTCGATCCGCAGCGCGCCCTCGACGACGTATTCGTTGGTGCCGAGCTGCCAGATCGACAGCGCGGCGGCAGCACCGAGCGTCAGCAGCGCCGACGTCGTCACCAGCGTGCGCGTACCGCTCCCGCGCGCGAGACCGAACAAGAGCGTGAAGCAGGTGCCGATGCCGAGCGCGAGCAGCGGCGAGATGGCGGCGTAGTCGATATGGGGGGCGGTCAGCGCGGCGACCATGGCACCTTCGTCGCCACGACGCTCGTGTCAACGCTCTTCTGCGAGCGCTGCAGCACGAACTGGGGGTACAGCGCCAAGAACAAAATGGCCGCCACCACCGGCAAGAGCACGGCGGCGTCGGCCGCTTTGATGTCGCGCGAAGTAACTGCGTCTCCGACGCGGTTGTGCATCGAGCGCTGGTACAGCCGTATCCCATACACCGCCGCCAGCACGACGCCGGCGGTCGCGATGATCGCGTAAACGATCTTGGCCTCGAACACGCCGCTGAGGATCAGGAACTCGCCCATGAAGTTGGCCGAGCCGGGCATCGCCAGCGTCGCCAGCGCGACGATCAGGAACAGCGTCGCCAGCACCGGCGCGCGGAACGCGATCCCGCCCATGCGGTCGAGGTCGTCGCTTCCGCCCGAGCGCGCCGCCAGCAGCGCGATGATAAAGAACAGCGGCGCGACCACCAGCCCGTGGTTGATCATCTGCAACACGGCTCCCTGTGCGCCCTCGGGGCGCAACGAGAAGATCCCCAGCGTGATGAAGCCGAGCTGCGCGATCGACGAGTAGCCGACCACCAGCGTCGCCGAGCGCTGGCTGAACGCCATCACCGATCCGTAGAGGATTCCCGCCAGCGCGACCGCCAGCATCAACTCCTGGAAATGCACGGTCGCGTACGGGAACAGCGGCAGCACGATCGCAAGCAGCCCGTAGGCGCCGACCTTCGACAACACTCCCGACAGCGTCGCCACCACCGGCGTCGGCGCGGCGCGATAGGCGTCGGGCATCCAGCCGTGCAGCATGAAGGCCGGCATCTTGACCAGGAACGCCAGCGCGAAGGCGAGGAAGATCCACTCCTGCTCGCCGTTCGACAGCGGTCGCTGCGCGAGGTCGGAGAACGCGAAGCTCACCTGACCGCCTTCGGGCGTCGCCAGGATCCCGGTCGCCACCGCGGCGGCCAGCATCAGCAGGCTCCCGACCAGCGTGTAGATCACGAACTTGGTCGTCGCCGCAACGCGATTCTCGCCACCCCAGATCCCGATCAGGAAGTAGAACGGCACCAGCATCAGGTCGAAGAAGAGAACAAAAAGAGCCAGATCCTGTGCGCAAAAGGCGCCCAGCACAGCCGTCTCGCCGAGCGCCAGCATCAGGTAGTAGGTGCTCGGCCGCTCCCACTCGCGCAGCGCCGATCCGATCGTCGCGACCAGCCAGATCAGCGCCGCCAGCGCGATCAGGAACAGGTTGAGGCCACTCAGCCCGAGCTTGTAGTGGATGCCGAGCTGTGGAATCCAATCGACGTCGGTCACGCGTTGCAGCCCGCCGCCGGCGTCGAACTCGGCGATCAAGCCGATCGCGAGTCCCAGCGTGACCGCCGCGAACAGCACCGACACGAAGCCGGCCACGCGCCCGCCGCGTTGACCCGCGCCCGGCACGAGCGCCGCGACCACCCCCCCGGCAAGTGGCAAGAAGATCAGCAGCGACAGCATCACCGCGCCACCACCAGGAAGTAGAGCGCGAGCCCGCCGACGCCGACCAGTAGCAGCAGCGCATAGTCGCGCAGCACGCCGGTCTGCGCGCCGCGTAGCAACGAGTTGCCGGCGCGCACCGCGGCGACCGTGCCGTTGACCATGCCCTGCACGACCTGGCGCTCGAACACCTCGTCGGCGAAGCGTCCGACCGTGCGCACGGGAAGCACGACGATCAGCTCATAGGCCTCGTCGAAGTACCACTTGTGCACCAGGAAGGTGTGCAGGCCGCGAAAGCGCTCGATCAGCTTGGCGGTCGTGCCTGGTCTGTGCACGTAGAGGAACCACGCCAGTGCGATCCCGCCGATCGCGCAGAGCGCGTCGAGCGAGAGCACCAGCATCTGGGTCGCGTCCGAGGCGTGCAGGTGCAAGACCGCGCCGGCGAAGGTTGGCTCGAGGAAGGCGGTCACGAGGTCATCGACGCCCGGCACCTGGATCAGCCCGGCGAAGATCGCGAGCACCGCCAGGATCGCCATCGGCACCTTCATTTCCCACTCGCGCTCGGCGACGTGGTGCTGCTCGCCCGGGAAGCCGACGTCGGTGTCCTCGGACTCGCCGGTCGCGGGGTTGAACGGCTCGACGTGTGCCAGGTGGCCGCCTTCGAGCTGCTTCGCCTCCTCGCAGGGCGCGCCGTAGAACACCCTGAAAACCATCCGGAACGCGTACAGCGCCGTCATGAACGCGCCGATCGTCGCCACCACATACAGCACGTCGTAGAGACCGCCGCGCGACGCGGTCAACTCGAGGATCTCCCCCTTGGAGAAGTACCCCGACGTGCCGGGGAAGGCCGCCAGCGCAAGCGCGCCGGCGAGGAAGCAGCCGAACGTGAAAGGCAGCGCGCGTCGCAGCCCGGACATGCGGTCCATGTCCTGCATGCCCGCCATCGCCGAGATCACCGATCCGGCGCCCATGAACAGCAGCGCCTTGAAGAACGCGTGCGTCATCAGGTGGAAGAAGCCGGCGCTGTAGGCGGCGATCGAAACCGCCAGGATCATGTAGCCGATCTGGCTGATCGTCGAGTAGGCGATCGCGCGTTTGAGGTCGGTCATGACCAGCGCGACCGAAGCCGCGAAGAGCAGCGTCAGCGTGCCGATCACGGCGGAGATGTCGGCGGCGGTCGGCGCGATCTGGAACAGGGGATAGCAGCGCCCGATCAGGTACACGCCGGCCGTCACCATCGTCGCGGCGTGGATCAGCGCCGACACGGGGGTTGGGCCCTCCATCGCATCCGGCAGCCACGTGTGCAGTGGTAGCTGGGCCGACTTGGCGAAGGCGCCGACCATGATCAGCAGGCAGATCGCAACGATCACCCACTCGTTGTGCGCGAACACCTGCGGCGCCCTGGCGAACACCGTCGGGAGGTCGAGCGTGCCCGTGTCGCGCTGCAGCAGGATCGCCGCCAGCACCAGCCCGACGTCGCCGATGACGTTGATCACGAACGCCTTCATGCCCGCGCTGGTCGCAGTCGCGCGCCGGTACCAGAAGCTGATCAGCGCGAAGGAGGCAAAGCCGACGAACGCCCAGCCGACGATCAGCAGCACGAAGTTGCCCGCCAGCACCAGCAGCAACATCGAGAACACGAAGAAGTTCAGGTACGCGAAGTAGCGTGAGTAGCCGCGGTCGGACTTCAGGTACGCGACCGAATAGACGTGGATCAGAAAGCTGACGCCCGAGACGGCCAGGCACATGAACAGCGCCAGCGGATCGACGAAGATGCCCAGCTCGACGTTGACGCCCGCGGTGGCGGCGTAGTCCCACAACGACGAGGTGGCGTGGCGCGCCTCTTCGGGGCGTTCCTGCAGCTTGATCGTGGCGGCGATTGCGTTGGCGAACGCCAGCCCGATCGCGGTCGAGGCGATCACGCCGGCGACCCGACCCGACAGCCTGTTCCACAGCAGCGCGATCACGATCGATCCCGCCAGCGGGAAGGCGAGCACCAGCCACGAGTAGGTCGCGAGGCTCATCGAGGCGGGACCCGCGTCAACCCTTCAGCTCCGACATCTGATCAACGTCCATCGGCAGGCGGCGCCGGTACATCGCGACGATCAGGCCGAGCCCGATCACCACCTCGGCGGCGGCCACGATCATCACGATCAGCGCGAACACCTGCCCGTCGGCGGTGCCGGTCATGCGCGAGAAGGCGACCAGCGCCAGATTGCCCGCATTCAGCATCAGCTCGAGGCAGATCAGGATCACGAGCGGGCTGCGGCGCACGAGCACGCCGGTGGCGCCGATGCAGAAGATCAACGCGGAGAGGACCAGGTACCAGACGACGTCCACGGGTCTAGCCCCATTCCCTCGGCGGCGTTGCGTCGCCCGGCTCGCGGCGCGCGAGCACGACAGCTCCGACTGCCGCCACCAACAGCAGCAGAGAAACCACTTCGAAGGCGATCAGGAACCGGGTCAGGAACAGCTCGCCGATCTGCTCCGGCGAGCCGAAGCCGGGTGCGAGCTTGGCGTCGTGCGAGTCGAGCGCCTTCAGCGACGAGCCGGCGATCGCGACGCACAGCTCGACGAACAGGCCGACCGCGAACAGCGGAGCGAGCACGCGCACGACCGGACTCGGCTCGGTCAGCGGATCCTCCAGCCCGCCCACGTAGGCGACCACGAACACGTACAGCACCATCACCGCGCCCGCATAGACGATCACCTGGGCGGCCGCCACGAACTCCGCCGACAGCAGCAGGAACAGGACCGCGAGCGCCACCAGGTGGGTGACGAGGAACAGCACCGAGTAGAACGGGTTGCGCTGAAAGACGACGCCGAGCGCCCCGACCAGGGCCGCCAGCGCCGCGAACCAGAAGACGATCGCTTCCACTACTCGCCTTCCCGGCGCAGCGGCGTGCGCTCGATCGGGTCGGCGAGCAGCATCTCCTTGGTAAAGATCAGGTCGGAGCGGTCGTAGTCGGACAGCTCGTATTCGTGCCCCAGCGTGATCGCGTCGAACGGGCAGGCGACTTCGCAGTAGCCGCAGAAGATGCAGCGCGTCATGTTGATCTCGTAGACTTCGGCGTAACGCTCGCCGGCCGAGACGCGGTCGCCGGGCGTGTTCTCGGCGGCGACGACACGGATGCAGTCGGCGGGGCAGGCGGCCACGCACAGCGAGCAGCCGACGCACTTCTCGAGGCCGGCCACGCTCGCCCCTTCGGAGCTCCCGGAATTTCCGGCCAAGGAAATTCCGGAATCATTTTCGAAGCGATGCAGCTTGTGGCGCCCGCGAAAGCGTGGATAGACCGGCGTCTTCTCCTCCGGGTACTGGATCGTCGCCGGCCCCTCGAAGAGGCGGCCGAGCGTCGTGCGCAGGCCACGCAGCGTCGCGCTGAACGCGCGCCAGATCGCACCGGCCCCGCCGGGGTCGGGCCCACGCTCGACCGTGATCGTGTCTTTCTCAGGTTGGTAGATGTTTTGCAACGCTCATCCCTTCACACACCCGATCGCGCAAGCGGCCGGAGGCTGCGTAGCGCGATCGGCCCATATTCATGACGCAAGCACGACCACAACCGCGGTCACGAGCAGGTTGAGCGTCGCGAGCGGCAGCAGCACCTTCCAGCCAAAGCTCATCAGCTGGTCGTAGCGCAGGCGCGGCAGCGTCGCGCGCACCCAGATGAAGAACAGGACCACCGCGAACATCTTCAGCACCATCCACAGCGGCGAGAGCCCGACCGGTCCCGGGCCGAGGTAGCCGCCCAGGAACAACGCCGCGATCAGGCCCGAGATCACGATCATGTTCATGTACTCGGCCATGAAGAACGAGCCGAAGCGCATGCCGCCGAACTCGGTGTTGTAGCCGCCGACCAGCTCGGCGTCGGCCTCGGGCAGGTCGAACGGCGGGCGGTTGGTCTCGGCGAAGCCGGCGATCATGAAGATCAGGAAGCCGACGAACTGCGGCACGATGTACCAGACGTCGTGTTGCGCCTGCACGATGTCCACGAGCGAAAGCGAGCCGGCCATCATGATCACGCCGATCAGAGCGAGGCTCATCGAGACCTCGTAGCTGATCAACTGCGCGGCGGATCGCATCGCCCCGAGGAACGAGTACTTCGAGCCGGACGCCCAGCCGCCGAGCATCAACCCGTAGAAGGCGAGCGACCCGAACGCGAACGCGTAGAGGATGCCGATGTTGACGTCGATCCCGTACAGGCCGACCTCGGTTCCGAATATGTTCACGACCGGTCCGAACGGGATGATCGCGAACGCCGCGATCGCGGTGAAGATCGCAATCGCCGGGGCGAGCGCCATCAGCTTCGGCACTCCCGTATCCGGGAAGAAGCTCTCCTTGCCGAGCAGCTTGCCCACGTCGGCGAGCGGCTGGAACAGTCCGTACGGACCGACCCGGTTGGGCCCGTAGCGGTTCTGGAAACGGCCCAGCAGCTTGCGCTCGAGCAGCAAGACCATGGGCACGACGGTGAGCAGGAAGGCGAAGATCACGAGCGACTTGATGACCATCACGCCGGCCGACTCGGCGAAGCTGGTGCTGGCAAGCGTCAGCGTCACGTTCGCACCTGGTCGAGCTTGCGGACCTCGACGGCGACGGCCGCGCCGTCCGCGTACAGCAGGTTGGCGCTGTTCTCGGCTGTGCCCTCGATCATGCACGCGGTGCCCGGGCGTGCGCCGCTTCGCACGCATGCGGTGGCCCGCACGGAATCTCCGTTGGAGGCGACCTCGACCGGGTCTCCCTCGCTCAGGCCGAGACGGTCCGCGTCGCCCGCGCTCAACACGAGCACCTGCTCGGCGCGCAGGAAGCGGAGCGGTGGCGCGAAGTCGGTCTCCCAGGAGGCCCACAGGCTGCGCGCCGTCGTGAGTGGCAGGGCGCCGTTCGCCGTCGCAACGGCCGCAGCGGGCTCGTCCACCGTGGAGAAGTGCAGATCGCCCGACGCCGCCGAGGCCTGTTCGCGCTCGGTCCAACGTATGCCCTTGCCGGCGATCTGATCGAGCGTGATGCCGGCGTAGAACGGCACTTCGCGTGCGATCTTCTCGAAGATCGCCGCGCTGGTCACGTGCGCGCTCAGATCGAGGCCGAGCCGGTTGGCCAACTCGACCAAGATCTGCCACTCCATGCGAACCTCGTCGCGGTGTCCGATCGCGGGCCGCACTCGCTGGATGCGCCCGTCGGGGTGCGTGACCGTGCCGTCCTTCTCGGCGTGCGACTCGGCCGGGAACACGACGTCGGCGTGCTCGGTCACGGATCGATTCATGAACATCGCGTGCGCGACGACGAAGCCGGCGCCGGCCAGCGCGCGGTCCCACCGCGACTGCCCCGGCAGCTCGCGCAGGGGATCGGAGTGCAGCAGGTAGAAAGCTCTGGCTTCGTCTAGGGCTGCGCCCGCGACCGTCGAGTCCGGGACGCAGCCGACCTCTCGCAGGCCGCGGCCGTTCATCCCGGCCGGGATCTCGAGCAGCCCCGAGCCGGCCCGGTCGAGACCGAGCGTCAACGCCAGGTCGCCGAGCGCGCTCAGATTGCGCGCGCTGCGCGCGAGGCGCTCACCCCAGACGATGACGACGTTCTGCGCCTCGGCAAGCAGCTTCGCCGTCTCGCGCAGATCGTGCGGATCGACGCCGGCCTTCCCGGCGAGATCGTCGAGGTCGTGGTCACCGAGGAACTTCGCCAGCTCGGTGTGTCCGGGAAGGGTCTGTCCGCTGCCCGCTCCGGCCTCGACCATTGCCTCTTGCAGTGCTCGCAGCAGCGCTTCGCCGCCGCCGGGCGCGAACTGAAGCCTCTCCGACGCTCCGCCGTCGAGCGCGGTCGGAGCGCTCGACGCGGTCACGAGCCGTGCACTGAAGTGGCGCACGGCCTTGCGGATGCGCAGGTCGAGGATCGGTGCCTCGTTGATCGGATCGCACTCCAACACCAGCACGGCGCCGGCGCCGTCGATATCGGCGACCGCGGCCGACAGCTTGGGGTGTCCCAGCAACCGCGCCGTTTGCAGGTCCGGGCCGCCGTAGGTGCGCGAGTCGATGCTCCCCGATCCGAGCGCCTCGCGGAAGATGCGTTGCAGGAGGTAACCCTCCTCGTTGGTCGTCGATCCGCCGACGACTGCCGCCGATGCTGCCCCGGCCTTGGTCAGTCCCGTAACCACGGCGTCCATCGCTGCGTCCCAGCTCGCGGGCCGCAGAAAGCCGCCGTCGCGGACCAGCGGCTGGGTGATGCGCTCGTCGGAGTCGATCGTCTGGAAGCTGTAGCGGCCCTTGTCGCAGAGCCAGCCGTTGTCCACCTCGTCGTTGTCACGCGCCAGCACGCGCTCGACGCGCTCGTCGCGCACCGTGAAGCTGACGTTGCACTGGCTCGGGCAGAGCGTGCAGATCGAGCCGGCCTGCTCGATGTCCCAGGGGCGAGCACGAAAACGGTAGGGCGTCGATGTCAACGCGCCGACCGGGCACAGCTCGGTGATGTTGCCCGAGAACGGCGCCACGTAGGGGTGTCCGTCGAACGTTCCGACGAAGGTGTGGTCGCCGCGCTCCAGGAAGGCGAGCTGGTGATCCTCCGAAACCTCCTGCGAGAAGCGCACGCAGCGGTAGCAGAGGATGCAGCGCTCGCGGTCGATTGCGACCAGCGGCGAAAGCGCGATCGGCTTCGGGAACACGCGCTTTGGATCGACCACGCGACTGTGGCCGTCGCCCCAGCCGAACGAGATGTCCTGCAGCGGGCACTCGCCGCCCTTGTCGCACACAGGGCAGTCGAGCGGATGGTTGACGAGCAGGAACTCGACCACGCCGCGCTGCGACTGCTTGACCCTGTCGGTCTCGGTATGGACGACCATGCCGTCCTTGACCGGCGTGGAGCAGGAGGTCTGGAGCTTGGGGATGCCCTCGATCTCGACCAGGCACATGCGGCATGCTCCGACGGGATCGACGAGTTTGCGCTCGTAGCAGAAGAACGGAATCTCGACATCGCCGCGCTTGGCCGCTTCGAGCAGCCACTCGTCCTGCGGCGCGCGCACCTCGCGCCCGTCGATCGTGAACGTGATCCAGTCGCGGGTGTCGGGAGGGGGCGTCATGAGGCTCCGGATATAGCCGGTTTTTCCTTAGACGGAAAAACCGGGAGCTCTGAGGGCGCGAGCTTTGTAAGGGCCGCCTCGAACTCGGGCCGGAACTTCGCAACCATCGAGCTGACCGGCGCGGCCATCGAGTCGCCCAGCACGCACAGGCAGTGGTCCGTGATGTTGCCCTGCACGCTCGCCATCACGTCGAGGTCCATCGGTGTCGCCTCGCCGCAGTCGATGCGCTCGAGCAGCTTCACGGTCCAGTTTGTGCCCTCACGGCACGGCACGCACTTGCCGCAAGACTCGTGACGGTAGAAACGCGCCAGCCGCAGCGCGACCGACACGATCGGGACCGAGTCGTCCACGACGATGATCGAGCCCGAGCCCAGCATCGAGCCGGCGGCGGCCATGCTCTCGAAGTCGTAGGGGAGGTCGAGATCGGCCTCGGTCAGCACCGGCGCCGACGAACCTCCCGGGAACCAGCACTTCACCCGGCGCCCCTGTGGCGGTCCGCCCGCCAGGCCATAGACGATCTCCCGTGCCGGGATGCCCAACTCGACCTCGAAGTTGCCCGGGCGCTGCACGTTGCCGGACACCGAGACGACCTTAGTGCCGGGCGATTTCTCGGTGCCGTGCTCGCGAAACCACTTGGCGCCGTTGACCACGATGTGCGGCGTGTTGGAAAGCGTTTCGACGTTGTTGATCAGCGTCGGGCCCTGAAACAGTCCCTGGTTGGCCGGGAACGGCGGCTTCAGGCGCGGGTTGCCGCGCTTGCCCTCGAGCGAGTCGAGCAGCGCTGTCTCTTCGCCGCAGATGTAGGCGCCGGCGCCGCGGTGCACGACCAGGTTGCACGAGAACTTCGAGCCCATGATCCCGTCGCCGACGTATCCCTTGGCCTCGGCCTCGGCGAGCGCGGCGTCGAGGATGTCGGCCTCGGTGGCGTACTCGCCGCGTATGTAGATGAATGCGCGGCTTGCCCCGGCCGCGTAGGCGCCGATCATGCAGCCTTCGATCAGTTGGTGCGGGTTGCGGTGGATCAACTCGCGATCCTTGAAGGCGCCCGGCTCCGACTCGTCGGCGTTGCAGCACAGGTACTTGTCCATCGGGCCGTGCGGCAGAAAGCCTGCTTTCTTGCCCATCGAGAAGCCGGCGCCGCCGCGCCCGCGCAGCCCCGACTGCTCGAGCTGCGCGAGCACCGAGTCCTGATCCATCTCCGTCAGCGCTTTGCGCAGCCCGCGATAACCGCCCAGCCGCTCATAGACATCGATGCGGTGCAGCTCCGGCTCGACGTTGTGCTCGAACAAGAGCGCAGACTCCCTCGCGCTCTCAGAGCTCCCGGTTTTTCCGCCTAAGGAAAAACCGGAACTTTTTTCTTCCAGCAACTTCTCAACTGGTTCACCCGCTCGCAGGTGCTCGACGATCACAGTCGCATCTGCCGCTCGTAGCGGTCCGCGGTACTGCCCCTCGATCGACGCCATCGGCGCGATGTCGCACGCGCCGAGGCACTCGAACGAGCGCAGACGGAACTCGCCGTCGGGGCTCGATCCGCCGATCGGCGACCCCGTCGCCCGCGAGAGCGCCTCCAGTAAGTCTTGCGCCCCGCGCAACGTGCACGAGATGTTCGTGCACACGTAGATCGTGTGCCGCCCGACCGGCTCCAGCTCGAGCATGTCGTAGAAGCTCGCGATGGACTCGAGGTAGGCGGGAGTGACGCGCATCACCGCGGCGACCTGGTTCATCGCCTCGGGCGAGAGCCAGCCATGCTCGCGCTGCGCTGCACTCAGCGCGGGAAGCACCGCGGAGTGACGGTCGGGGTACTTGGTCATGTGGCGCTCGATCGTCTCGCGAAGCCGATCGGGGACCGCGACCGCGGCCAGCTCCGGAATCTCTGCCGGGCCTTCCTCGACGCGCGCACCTTCCCAGACCTGGGCCGCGAGCCGGTTGCGAGCGCCGGGCACCCCGCGCAAATGGTCGAACTTGCTCACCGGTCGTTGCCTCCCAGTATCGGGTCGAGAAACATCGATGATGCTCGACCCTCGCGCGGCGGATTCACCGGTCGATGCCCCCGAGTATCGGGTCGAGCATCGCCAGGTTCGCGATCAGGTCGGCGATGTAGCCGCCCCTGACCATGTCGGGCAGTGCCTGCAGGTTCACGAACGACGGGTCGCGCATATGCACGCGCGACGGCTTCGAGGAGCCGTCTGAGACCACGAAGCAACCCAGCTCGCCGCGCGGGCTCTCGACCGGCGCGTAGGCCTCGCCCGGCGGCACGCGGAAGCCTTCCGTGACGAGCTTGAAGTGGTGGATCAGCGCCTCCATCGAAGTCGCCAGCTCGTGCCGTGGCGGCAGCGCGACCTTGCGATTGGTCGTGATGTGCGGCCCCTCGGGCAGCCCCGCGAGCGCTTGGTCGATGATCTTGCAGGACTCGCGAATCTCGGCGATGCGCACGCGGTAGCGGTCGTAGCAGTCGCCCACTGTGCCGATCGGAACCTTGAAGTCGAAGTCGTCATAGGAGCTGTAGGGCGCCGCCTTGCGCAGATCCCACGGGTGCCCGGACGCGCGCAGCAGTGGCCCGGTGACGCCCAGCTCGAGCAACCGCTCGGTCGAGACGACGCCGATGTCCTTGGTGCGCTGGAGGAAGATCTCGTTGCGATCGAGGATCGCCTCGTACTGGTCGCAGCGCCCGAGCATGTCGGTCGTGAACTCCAGCGCCTTGCTCGCCCAGCCGGCGGGAATGTCCTCGATCACGCCACCGACCTGGATGTAGCGCGTGTGCATGCGCTGGCCGGACGAGTACTCGAACAGGTCAAGAATCTTGTCGCGCTCGGTGAAGCAGTACCAGAAGATCGATATGGCACCGAGGTCGAGCGCGCTCGTTCCCAGCCAAACGAGGTGCGAGTGGATGCGGTTCAGCTCGCAATGGATCACGCGCAGGTACTGTGCGCGCTCGGGAACCGGCTCGTCGAGCAGCTTCTCGACCGACATGCAGTAGGTGAGCGCGTTGAAGTAGTAGGCGAGGTAGTCCATGCGCTCGACCAGCGGGATCACCTTCCAGTAGGACTTGTCCTCGCAGGACTTCTCGATCCCCGTGTGCACGTAGCCGATGATCGGCTGCGCGTCGAGCACGACCTCACCGCGCAGCGTCACCAGCACCCGCAGCACCCCGTGCGTCGCCGGGTGGTGGGGCCCGAAGTTGATCGTGAGCAGCTCCTGGTTGGTGTCGTCATCGCGCGCCGGCTCGGCGGTGATCCCTTGACCGAGCGTGCGTGTCTGCATGTCTGGGGCCATCAGCAGCTCATCCCGTCGCAAACCCGACCGCGCAAGCGGCTGGAGGCCGCGTAAGCGCGGTCGGCCTTTTCTCCATCACTCGTACCACCTCGGAACCTGGTGTTCGCTATGCGTGAACAGGACCGGCTCGCCCCCGATCGGGAAGTCGCGGCGCTGCGGGAATCCCCCGTAATCGTCCGGCATCAGGATGCGGCGCAGGTCCGGATGGCCGCGAAAGCGCACCCCGAACATGTCGTAGGCCTCGCGCTCCTGGAAGTTCGCCGTCGGGAACAGCTCGACGCAGGAGTCGATCTCGGGCAACTCGGGAGCGCCAGGATCTTCCAGCACCGCCTTGACGTGCATTCGCTCGACGCGCTCCATGTTGAGCAGCTCGTAGTGAACGCCGAACCGCGGTGTCGCCGGCAGATAGTCCGAGCCGTGCAGGCTGGCCAGGAAGTCGTAGCGCTGCTCGGGCTCGTCCTTCAGCCAGCCGAGCACGCCCGTGACCTGCGCCGGGTCAACGACCAGCGTCGCGACCTCGCGGTGGTAGGAGGTATCGACGATCGATCCCGCGAAGCGGTCGCGCAGCTCGTTGGCGATCAGCTCCAGTCCGGCGGTGTCCATGAATAACTGGGTCGACCGGCCTACGGCCGGTTCGACCTCTCTGCCGAGGGTCCGGCAATGTTCGGATGCGGGGCTTCCTCGGTGCAGGCGGAGTTGTAGCGCTCGCGCCAGCCGAGGTCAGGCTCGTCGCGTATCTTGCGCTGAAGCTTGAGGATGCCGTGCAGCAGCGCTTCCGGTCGCGGGGGGCAGCCGGGCACGTGGACGTCCACCGGCAGGAACTTGTCGGCACCCGCGACCAGCGCGTAGTTGTTGAACACGCCCGCGCTGGACGAGCACGCGCCCATCGCGATCACCCATTTCGGCTCGAGCATCTGGTCGTAGATGCGCCGGATGACCGGTGCCATCTTGATCGAGACGCGGCCGGACAGGATCAGCAGGTCGGCCTGGCGTGGCGAGGCGCGAAACACCTCCGACCCGAATCGCGCCGAGTCGTAACGTGCCGTCACGATCGACATCATCTCGATCGCGCAGCACGCGAGCCCGAAGGTGGCGGGGAACAGCGAGTTGGATCGCGCCCAGTTGAGGGCCGTCTCGAGCTTGGTGGTCAGCACGCGCTCGGTGACGTAGCGCTCGAGGTCGGCGTCGGCGAGGTCGCCGCGCAGCATGTCGCGCGCTTTCCTTCGCTCTATTTCCATTCCAGGGCCCCGCGACGCCACACGTACACGAATGCCACGCCCAGCAACGCTACGAATACCGCGGTCTCGCCCAGTACGAATGCCCCCGCCACCTTCAGGTGGACGGCGACGGGATAGAGGAAGATCGCCTCGACGTCGAACAGGATGAACAGCATCGCGATCAGGTAGAAGCTGATCCCGAAGCGGAACCCGCGTTGCACGTCGGAGGGAAGTCCGCACTCGTAGGGCTCGGACTTGACCTTGCCCGGCCTGCGCGGTCCGAGCACGTAGTTGAGCGTCGTGAACGCGACCCCGACGATGGTGCCGAGGCCCGCGAACACGAGGACTGGCAGGTAGCTATCGAGCACGGGGTGGGGCAGCGCGGAATTCCGCTTTAAGATTCCGCTCTGGAGCGTGTTATACACCAAGCTTGTAACAATGTGTTACATAGTGCTCAAAGTCTCAATCTCGCATCCGCGACGGAGAACCCTCAGTGGCTGAGGTTCATCTCGTCGTGGGAGTCGCGCTGCTGGTGTTCTCGCTCGCCGCAACGGTGTGGGGCGCGGCCGCGTGGATGGCCAGCCGTCCATCGGTGTGGTTCTGGTATCTGCTGAGGGCGGCACAAGTGGTTCTGGTGCTCCAGATTCTGCTCGGGGGGCTGCTGCTGGCGTCCGGGCACGAGACCGTTCGCGACGTCCACTACCTCTACGGGCTGGGCGCCCTGGTCGTCAGCTTCGCCGCGGAGTCGATGCGGGCCGGCTCGGCCCGCAAGGAGTTGCCCGGCGGCGTTGACTTCGAGACGCTCTCGGACTCCGAGCAGCGCTCGATCGCTCTGCGCATCGTTCGCCGCGAGACCGGCCTGATGACGATCGCCGCCCTGCTGATCCTGGCGTTCGCGTTTCGCGCCGCCCAGACGAGCGGCGGCCTATTTTAGGTTTGCGGCGGCCGTAGGCCGACGCTCCAGCATGAGGGGGGATCGAAGGGGGCGTAGCCCCCTCGTCGTTGAGTTTGCGGTCCCCGCTAGCGCCGCGGTCTCGGGCGCAGAACGTGCGCGGCTTTGGTGACCTTGCCCGTGTTGCCCGCCTTGTCACGCGATGTCGCGGTGAGGATCACGCGCACGTCGCGCAGCCGCCTGACGACGCGGCGAGCGGTGCGTGACAGCTTCACCTTGACCGATTTCGTCTGGCCCGCGCGCAGGGAGAACTTCGCACTACCCAAGGTCAGCTTGCGCTTCAACGTGATCTTGATGCGCCGGCTCGAGCCGATCTTCAGTTTGCCCTTCGGGCATCCATCGACCTCGCTGACAGGACACCTGAGCTTGACCGGTACGACCGCGCTCGCGTTCAACCTGAACGAGCTCCGGCCCCGGTATTCCACCAGCGGGCCGATGCGATCGGTCAGCGTGATGCTGGCCGTGGCGGGGTCGGAGGTCACAGACCCGTCCGTGGCGACGAACGTGAAGCTGTCGGCGCCGTGATAGCGACTGTTCGGCGTGTACTTGGCGCGTCCCGTCGCCTGGTTGATCGTGACCGCACCGTGTGCCGGCGACGTCGCGATCGCGCGGGTGATCGGATCGCCGTTGAGGTCCGTGCAGGTCAGCGGCACGTCGCCACCGGTGTCGTTGCGAAATGTCTGCGATACGTCGCTGCAGCTCGGCGCCACCTCGCGCGAGAAGATCGAGAGCGCTCCCGAGGTGAACCCGGCTGCGTAGAGGCTGTCACCTTCCGGGCTGACCGCCATTCCCGCCACGTCGTCCAGCTCCTTGCCCGCGGTGCAGGAGGCGGTCGAGGCCTTCACGCAACCGAAGGGAGTGGCGAGCTGGGTGAGGTCGCCGCCGGCTGCGCGGCCGAAGACCAGAATCGAGTCGCCGGAGGCTGTGGCCGTGCCAACGTACGTGCTGTCGCCGCCAGGCGCGGTCGCGATCGAATTGGGATCGACGACGCCGGAGTTCGCCGTGCAGGTCGCAGAGGTCGAGCTGATGCACCCACCCTTTCCGGCATCCTGCGACAGCGTGCCGCCCAGGGAGCGGTCGATGATCGCCACCGTGTCGGAGGTGCGCGATGTCGTGTAGAGATTTGCAGCGTCGGCGCTCAGTGCGAGCGATTCGATCGAGGCGAGGTCGTGTCCCACGGCGGCGCACCCGGCCGCGCCGAAGCAACCGGCCGTGGTCACGAGGCCATCTGCGGCTCGGCCGAAGATGCTCACCTTGGAGCCACTGTTGCCGACGTAGATGCTCGTGCCGTCGGGCGTGATCTCGAGGCCGGTAGGCGACGAGAGGCTGCTTTGCGCCGCGCAGCCGTCGCTCCCACTCTGGTTGAAGCAGTTCGAAGACACGAAGCTGAGCGCGCCGGTGGTCTGGTTGCGGTCGAAGCGCACGAGCGAATGCTGCGACTTGCCGGCGAGGTAGACGTTCTTGCCATCTGGGCTCACCTGGACGTCGGTCGCTCCGTCCAATAGCGCCGACGGGACGGACGGTGGGCTGCAGGAGGGGCCTGGGGCCGAGGTTTTGCAGTCGCTGTAGGTGACGGTGCCCGTGGACGTATTGCGGGCGAAGAACAGCACCGAGCCCACGGGGTCGACCACGTACAGGTTGCGTCCGTCCGGGCTGAGCGCCCCCGCTGTGGCCGAGATGGCCTCGATCGAGCCGCACGCGCCTCCGCCTCCGTCGCAGTCGATCTGGGTCAGCCCTCCGGTGACGGAATTGCGGGAAAAGCTGATCACCGAGGGGTTCTCGCTGACCACGTACACGTACTTGCCGTCCGCACTCACGATCGGATCACTGGCGGACGCGAGCGTGGCGCTCGTCCGGCAGCCGTTGCTTCCCGACACGTTGAAGCACGCGTCGGCCCCCGCGAGTTGCGTCAATCCCCCGAGCGGCGGCAGCGCGAGCGCCGCCGAGGGCGCCACGAACGTGGCAAGCGTGAACGGAAGGATGAGGAGGAAGCGTTTCATCGTATGCCCACCACAGCGAAGCACAGCGCGGCGAGGGAGGTATCACTTATTCTCGGTCGCTGGACGGACCCTCTAAAGCCTTGTCGACCTCTGGAGGAGCGGTTTCAGGCTCCCGCAGCGACCAGTAGCCGCCGCCGAAGAAAACGAGCGGCTCGCCCGGCCCGGTCCAGACGTCGATCGCGCCGCCCACGCCGATCAGGTGGTCGCCGCCCGGGACCAGCTCGCGCAGCTCGCAGGCGATCCCGCCGACGCAGCCGGCCGGCGCCGGGACGCGCGACCGCTCGTCCCATTCGACGCCCTCGAACTTCTCCGCCTCGGGTCGCTTGGAGGCAAAAACTGCCGCCAGCTCCTCCTGCTCGTGAGATAGGAAGTTGACGCCGAAGCGGCGCGAGTGCTCGACCGCCGCGAGGGTGCGCGACGCGCGATCGAAGCAGACGATAATCAGCGGTGGATCGAGCGACAGCGAGGCGACCGCGTTGGCCGTCATGCCGGAGGGCCCCTCGGGGCCGGAGCTGGTGATCACCGCCACTCCGGTTGCAAAACGGCCGCATGCCTCGCGGAAGGCTCGGGGATCGACGGTGCTCACCACGCAATCTTAGGCTGCAGATCTATTCCAGTTTTGTACACCACGGATTCCTGTTTTGTACTAGAAAGTCCGGCCCGTCGCGGGTTCTGTCTCGGTGAGATCCTGAATGATGTTGGCTGCAGTTCGGCGCGACACCGACGTTTGACCTCTATAGCGGGCACGAGCGCAGTTTGGCTCGCCACACGGGGCGCAGGCCGCCAAGAAAGACCCCGGCGCCGACTCATTCGCCGCCGTTGTTGCGGACGCTGCCCCTCCAAATGTGGAGGTCCGCGCGCCCGAGGCAATCCTTGACTCCGAAGAGCCGAAGTGCCCAGCCGACACCGGGTCGCCGGGTTTTCAACGCTCTGTAGGGCTTCCCTTTAATATCTCCGCCCGTGAGCGGGTCCGTGAAGCGAACCTTTCAACTCCTTGCAGTCGCGGCCGTCATGGCCACGGCGCTGCTGACAGGCGGCTGTGGCGAGCAGAAGCCGCTCGTGGAAAACCACGCCTCGCAGCTGTTCGCCGAGCGTTGCTCCGGCTGCCACACGCTGAGAGCGGCGGCTACCGAAGGCTCCAACGGCCAGCGCCCGACGGGTCCCAACCTCGACTATCGCAAGGAGGATCGCAACCAGGTTCTGTTCGCGATCCGCAACGGAGGTTTCTCCGGCGCGATCATGCCACAGAACATCGTGGTCGGAAAGGACGCAGAGGCGGTCGCCGACTTTGTCGCCAAGTACGCGGGCTCCAAGGCGAAGGCTCCGACCTCGCCGCAGAATCCGCCCAGCTCGAGCCCGGGCTCGACCAGCAAGTAAGAGGGGCGGGCCACGCTCGACCTCAAGCTGATCCGCAGCGATCCGCAGTCCGTCAAGGATGCGTTGGCGCGCCGCGGCCGCGCGGAAGCAGTTGACGAGCTGGTGGCGCTCGATGCCGAGCGGCGCGCCCTGCTTCCCCAGATAGAGGAGCGCCGCGCCAAGCAGAACGCGGCCAACGACGCGATCGCGGAGGCCAAGCGAGCCGGCGGCAGCGCGGATGACGCGATCGCGCAGATGCGCGAGATCGCGGGTGAAGTGAAGCGCTTGGAGGGCGAGCTGGCGAAGATCGACGAGCAGCTCAACGAGCTGCTGTCGGCGATTCCAAATCTGCCCGACTCGAGCGCTCCCGACGGCGAAACCGAGGACGACGCCGAGGTCGTGCGCGAGGTCGGTGAGCAGACCGCGTTCGGGTTCGATCCGCGTGACCATCTGGACCTGGGGACCGCGCTGGGCGTGATCGACATGGAGAAGGCGGCCGCGGCGTCGGGCGCGCGCTTCGCCTACCTGAAGGGGGCATTGGTCACGCTCGAGCTCGCGCTGGTGCAGTTCGCAATGGCGAAGCTGGCCGCGCACGGCTTCACGCCGGTTGTGCCACCGGTGCTGGTGCGCGAGGAAGCGTTGTTTCGGACCGGCTTTCTGCCGACCGATCGGGCACAGATATATGAGATCGCCGGCGACGACCTGTACCTGACGGGAACGTCGGAGGTGACGCTCGCCGCGTTGCACGCCGACGAAATCGTCGCCGACGACGCGCTGCCGCTTCGCTATGCGGGCTTTTCGAGTTGCTTCAGGCGCGAGGCCGGTGCCGGCGGCAAGGACACGCGGGGGATCTTCCGCGTGCACCAGTTCGACAAGGTCGAGATGTTCGCGTTCGTGAAGCCCGAGGACTCGCGCGACGAGCACGAACGCATTCTCGCGATCGAGGAGGAGATCGTCGGCGAGCTGGGGATCCCATATCGCGTCGTGAACATCGCGGCCGGCGACCTCGGCGCGTCGGCGGCCAAGAAGTACGACCTCGAGGCGTGGCTGCCGGGCCAGGACCGCTATCGCGAGCTGACCTCGTGCTCCAACACCACCGACTATCAGGCACGCCGCTTGAAGTGCCGCCACCGCCCCGACGGCGGCTCGCCCGAGCCGCTGCACACGCTCAACGGCACGGCCGTCGCGATCGGTCGTACGCTGATCGCGATCATGGAGAACTTCCAGCGCGCCGACGGCAGCGTGGAAGTGCCGGAGGCGCTGCGCCCGTTCGGGGCTCCTGCCGAGATTCGCTAGAAGGGCAACGCCCCGGCGCTGCCGGGGCGTTGCACGGTTGGTGTTGACTTGCGTGTCGTTTTATGGAGCGGTCACGCAAATCGCGTCAGTCTGGGACTCCGCTCTAGCTGGCACAGAGCACATAGGCCGTCAGGTTGGCATTGCCGCCGTTTATCGAGAAGCGCCAGCCATCGGGCGTGTCGCCACTGACCGCGGGTGAGGCGCCGTTGAGCGGAAGCGACTCTGAAACGTCCCTGTTGCTCAGGTTGCTGCTGGTACCGCCGCCGCCCACCGCCTTCTCGCCGGAGTTGCACGAAACGCTGATAGTGCTCGTGTTAGTGACCGCGTTGGTCCGAACCGTCACGTTGGTAGGCCCCGCCGGTCCCTGCGGCCCTTGCACCCCATCGGTTCCGTCCTGTCCCGGGTCGCCCTGCGGCCCTTGCACCCCATCGGTTCCGTCCTGTCCGGGGTCGCCCTGCGGCCCTTGTGTCCCATCGGTTCCGTCGGCACCCGGGTCGCCCTGCGGCCCTTGTGTCCCATTGGTTCCGTCGACACCGTTCGTTCCGTCAGCACCCGGGTCGCCCTGCGGTCCTGCCGGTCCAGTTGGGCCTGCGGGGCCGGGTGGTCCCTGCGCCCCGGCGGCTCCGTCAACACCGTTTGCCCCGTCAACGCCGTTTGTCCCATCAATGCCGTTCGTTCCGTCAACACCGTTCGTTCCGTCGACACCCGGGTCGCCCTGCGGTCCTGCCGGTCCAGTTGGGCCAGCCGGGCCAGCCGGACCCTGCGCCCCGTTAGTTCCGTCAACACCGTTGGTTCCGTCAACACCGTTCGTTCCGTTAGTTCCGTCAACACCGTTGGTTCCGTCAACACCGTTCGTTCCGTTAGTTC
>JBBDJG010000013.1:0-31023 GCA_040880005.1 Solirubrobacterales bacterium | reverse complement strand
CACCGGTAAGGTGCTCGTGGCATGAGGTCGCGGATCAATCGGAGCGAGTACTAGATAGCTGGCCAACCGGCGTGAGCTGCCATTGGCGCAACTACCATGAATCGGGGATGAGCGCGCTCTCGTATAAGCGATGCATCACACGGGCGCTTGCTTCGATGGCACTGGCGATATTGCTTGGTACCGTTGCGGCGGCGCCGGCCGACGCGAGCAAGGCCGAATGGTCGATCTTCGAAGATGGCCGCTATCTCGCACTTGCAGATACGCAGACGCGTCAGGGCACGCTCGACCAGATCAAAGCGCTTGGTGCGGACACGCTGCGCGTGGGCGTGGGATGGGAACAGGTCGCTCCCGACCCGGGAGCGCGTCAGATGCCCGCCTTCGACGCCACCGACCCTGGCGCCTATCCGGGGTTCGGGCCGTTCGACGATCTGGTCGTCCGTGCCAAGGCGATGGGCTTCCGGGTCCTGATCACGCTTGCGCCGGCGGCACCGCGCTGGGCGACCGGCGGCGGGCGCGGCGGCAACTACAAGGTGAACTCAACCAAGTTCGCCGACTTCGCCCGGGCCGTCGGCAAGCGTTACTCCGGCAACTACGCGGGCCTGCCGGCCGTGTACCACTGGTCCTTGTGGAACGAGCCGAGCCATGCGCTTTTCTTGAAGCCACGCGAGTTCGCCCCTCGGATCTACCGGCGAATGGTCGAACGCGGTTTGCCGGCATTGCGATCTAAGATCGCGTCGGGCGCGAAGGTGTTCGTCGGCGAACTGGCGCCAGTGGGAACCGACACCAAGGTGATCGGGCCGCTCGCATTTCTGCGCAAGTGGCTTTGCTTGGACCCTGCCTACCGTCCATTGCGGGGCAGGCGTGCCACCGTGGCCGGCTGTAAGAACTTCAAGAAGGTCGAAGCCGATGGCTTCGCCCACCACCCCTATGGGGCACAGGCCGGAAATACGCATCCACCCAAGGGTCGCGACATCGTCAACATCAGCGTCATAGGCCGTCTCTCGTCGGCGCTCGACAAGGCAGCGCGCGCGGGCCGGCTGCCGGTCCGTCTGCCGATCTACAGCACCGAGTTCGGGTTTCAGTCCCATCCGCCGGATCCGTTCGTCGGCATCAGTCTGCAGGCGCAAGCGCGCCTGATCAATACGGCCGAAGAGATCTCGTACCGCAACTCTCGGGTGCGCAGCTACTCGCAATATCTGCTCTACGACGACCCGGCTCGTGCCGGATCGGCGGCCGTCAAGTGGTCGGGCTTCCAGACCGGCCTGCGGCTCGTAGGAGGCGTCAGGAAGCCGTCATTCGACGCCTACAGACTGCCGCTCGTGGTGCGCGAGGTCCGCGGCGGTGTGACGGTGTGGGGACGCGTGCGACCCAGCGGCGGGTCTCGGCTCGTGCAGCTCCAGCGTCGCAGCGCCGGTGGCTTCGTCGATGTGGGCGCTCCCTTCCCCACGGATTCGTTCGGATACTTTCGGGTCAAACGCTCTGCGCGAGCGAGTTATCGATTCATCGGCTTCGTGACCGATGCGGCCACCGGCCAGGAGGTTCAGGTCGGAATGAGTCGCACCGCCAAGCCGCAGCTCTGAGGCTCGCGAGCGGAAGGTAGGGTTCGCGCCCGACCTCACCGACCGTGACGAAGCCGACCCTATCCGGCATCCAGGCCAGGATCGAATCCTGGGACGCGCGCAAATGGCGACGTGCCGTGCTGGCCACGGCGGCGCTTGCGCTGCTGGCGCGCGCGGTCGTGATCGCCGTCACCGGCGGGGGCTTCAACCTGCGCATCTTCCACTACTTCGGTGGGCTGATCGCCCGCGGCGTCAACCCATACGATGCACCTCCCGGCGGCGAGTTCGATCCGCGTTACGGGGACAATCCGCCACCCGAGCTGCTTCTGTTCGCGGGGCTGCTCGAGATTCACGATTCGCCCGACACGCTTCGCGTGTTTTTTGCGCTGGCGGACGGCGCGGTGATAGCCACGGTCGGCCTGTGGTATCCGCGCTCGCGCACATTTCGGGCCAACTTCATCGCCTTCTACGCATTCAACCCGCTGATGCTCGAGGCGTGGACAGGGTTTGCCGACGACAAGGCGCTGTTGCTGCTGTGCACGATCGGAGTACTCGCTGGGCTCGATGCGGGCCGGCTCGCACTGTCGTGGGGCTCAGCGATCGCGCTTGCCGCCCTGAAGTGGTACAGCGTGGTGTTCGCTCCCGCGCTTGCATTGCATAGCGCACGCCTGCGCTCGCGCGGCTGGACGGTAGCGGCGTGCCTGGCGTTCGTGGGCGTGGTCGCCCTTGCCCAGCTTCCCTACCTCCCCGACAGCCTGGACGCCTTCGCGCGTCGTAGCGACCGCATATCGATCGACCCTCCGATCCACGCTGCCATCACACAACTGCTGGCGGAGGTGAACCTGTATTCGACGCTGATACCGCGCGTCTTCTGGCCGCTCTCCCTTGGCACTGTCTATGCGCTGTATCTCCTGCGCAAGATCGACATCAAGGACACGGTCGTGTTGAGCGTGTTCTGCTCGTATATCGCGCTGCCGGACGAGGGCTTCAACCGCATGCTGCTGATCACCCTGCCGTTCCTTTTCTTGATAGGCATGTCGCTTTGGCGCTGGACGGTGCTGTGGTTCCTGTCCATCCTCGCGGCCGGAGCGGTTCTGGTCGAGTTCCGCGACGTCGATCTGGACCTTGCCGAGTCGCTGTTCGGCGCCTACGGGTCGCTCGAGCACGTGGTGTTCGTGAACGTCGTGATGGTCGCGGTACTGGTCTTCTACTTGCGCGATCGCCTCGGGGCCTCAGGTCCGGGCGCGGTTGAAGCGACGCCCTGAGACCGACTCCGCTTCCAGCGGCGGCGCGGTCACGTCATTCGCCCCGGACGCTTCCCGTTCCAGCTTGGCGATCCGCTCCGGTGTCATCTCGCCCGCGTTCTCGGCCTCGATTCGCGCCAGCCAGTCTGCCGCCTCGGCCGCTTTGCGATCATCCGACTCGACGTCGCCTACCGCCAGGGATCGGTCGATCTCGGCGAACAGCTCGTCGACGAGCCGATCCTGCGGAACCTTCCGCAGCGGCTTGCCGTGAGCGAAGATCATGCCCTCGTTCTTGGCTCCTGTGATGCCGAAGTCAGCGTGTGACGCCTCGCCGATGCCGTTCACCGCGCATCCCAGCACCGCGACCTCAATGTGCTGGTCGTAGGCCTCGAGCCGCCGTTCGATCTCGGTCACGACCGTGTCCATGTCGAATTGGAGGCGGCCACAGGTGGGGCAGGCGATCAGCACCGGCCCACGCTGGCGCAGCTCCAGCGCCTTGATGATCTCCCAGGCGACCTTGACCTCCTCCTCGGCGTGGAAGGTGGAGAGCGAGATGCGAATGGTGTCACCGACGCCGTCGGCCAGCAGTGTCCCTAGGCCGATCGACGAGCGCAGCGAGCCCGACCATTTCGTGCCGCTTTCGGTCACGCCGAGATGGATCGGGTAGTCGATCTCCGTCGCGAGGCGCCGGTTGGCCGCAATCGTGCGCGGCACGTTGGTCGACTTGATCGAGACTTTGAAATTCTCGAAGTCGAGGTCCTCCATCAGCTCGACGAACTCCAGCGCCGCGCGCACGAGCGCCTCCACCGGATCGTTGCGTTCCAGCTCGTGCAGGTGTTTGGGTAGCGAGCCAGAGTTGACTCCGATGCGCATCGGGACCCCTGCTTGGGTTGCGCGCCGCGTGACTTCGGCGACCTTTTCGCGTCCGCCGATGTTGCCGGGGTTGAGACGTATGCAGTCGGCTCCGGCGTCGAGCGCCTTCAGGGCGAGCGTGTGATTGAAATGGATGTCGGCTATCACCGGCACCGACGAGCGCTTGACGATCGTCTCCAGCGCCACGGCGTCGCGGTCGCGCGGAACGGCAACGCGCACCAGTTCACAGCCGGCATCGACCATGCGAGCGATCTGGTCGAGCGTTGCGTCAACGTCGCTCGTATCGGTCTTGGTCATCGACTGTACGACGACCGGAGCTCCTCCGCCGATCGGCACGTCGCGGACCCATATCTGGCGCTTGGAAGGCATACGAGCATGTTACCCGCGCGCCAAGTGCTAGTGGTCCCATCCATAAGTTCAACCAATTATCGGCGGCTGCAACCCGTCGCGTTGTCTTCGTCCTCGGTCGCCGCCATAGCGCTGCTATGTCGGCTCCCTGCGTCCTCGACACGCTCGGGTTTCGCTCGCCGAATAACCGTCCGAACTTACGGACAGAACCACTAGCGCGGGCCGAAGCCACCGTTGGTGAGCCTGCCGATGTCGTTCGTCAGGCCGACCGCGAACAGGACCAGCACCAGCACGAACCCCATCGCGCTGGCCTGCTCCATCAGCCGGAAGGGAACGGGCTTCCCGCGAACCTTCTCGACCAGGCTCCAAAAGATGTGCCCGCCGTCGAGTGGCAGAAACGGGAACAGGTTGATGATCGCCAGCGCGAGGCTGATGATCGCAAGCAGCGTCAAAGCCAATCTCCAATCGACTTCGATCGCTTTGCGCGTGTACTCGTAGCTACCGACGACGCCTGAGATCTGCTTGCGTTGCTCGGGCTGGAAGATGCGAGCTATCGCGCTCACGGTGCCCGTGGTGATCTTCCACATCGTGCTCAAAGAGGCCTCGGTGGCGCCGAACACGCTCGGATGCGCAGGAACGCCGTAGGCGAAGCCCGGGACCATCTGCTCTATCGAGGCGTCGAAGCGAGGGTAGACCTGAAAGGTGCGTGTTTGCCCGTTGCGCTCTACGCGCACGACCGCGGGATCGGTCGCGCGGCAGTTGTCTCGCCGTGCGCCGACGCAGCTATGGGAGTTGACCTGCTCGGCAAGCTCGGCCTCGCTGCCGCTGCGACCGTCGATCGACAGAATCCGATCGCCGCGGCGCAGCACTCCGTCGGCCGGAGAGCCCTCGTCGATCGCCCCGACTGTTTGCCGGGTGCCCGCGTACGTGAACCCAAGACGCATTCGGTCGATCTCTTGAACCTGGAACTCGGGGAGTATCGGCACTGTCAGAGTCTCTCCGCCACGTCGAACTTGCAACACGACGGGCGTTGCCGATCGGCAGCCGTCAACCTGCTTTCCGGCACATCGATGGGCGTCGATCTGTTGCGCCTGCTGCGCTTGATCGCCGCGCCTGCCGTCGACGGACAGGATGCGATCGCCCGGCTCGAGTGCGCCGGCCGCGCTCGAGCCGGATTCCACCTGGCCCACGACCGTCCGATTCGTGGTCTTGACAGCCCCGAAGGCGAGCGCGAACAGCAACACGAATGCGATCAACAGGTTCATCGCCGGGCCTGCGGCAATCACGACGATGCGCTTCCAGACCGGCTGATGGTAGTAGGCACGGCGTTCGACGTCGGGCGAGTCGAAGTGCTCGTCCGGGTTCATCCCGGTGATCTTCACGTAGCCACCCAGTGGGATGGTGCCGACTCCGTATTCGGTCTCCCCCACCTTCTTCTTGAAGACGAGAGGCGGGAAGAAGAGCGCGAACCTCTCGACGCGCATGCCCGTTCGCTTGGCGGCCATGAAATGACCGAGCTCGTGAAGCACGATCAGCACCATGAAGCCAACTGCCGCGAGCACCGCGGCGGGCCAGCCGCTCACGCGCTCACCGCCAGCCGATCCGCGAGTCCGGCGGCGACGTGGCGAGCCTCGGTATCGGCCTCGTAGAGTTGCTCGAAACCGGTCAGCGGAACGGCTCCCAGGTCTTCGAGCGTGCCCTCGATCACCTGCGGTATGCCGAGAAAGCCGATCCCGCCGGTGAGGAACGAATGCACCGCTACCTCGTTGGCCGCGTTGAGAACGCACGGCGCCGTGCCCTCGGCGCGGGCCGCGTCACGTGCAAGGCGCAGGCAAGCGAACGCTTCGACATCCGGCTCCTCGAAGGTGAGACTTCCGACGCGCGCAAGATCGAGCTGATCGACCGGCGAGTCCGCTCGCTCGGGATAGTGCAGCGCGTAGGAGATCGGCACGCGCATGTCCGGATACCCCAGATGCGCAAGTGACGCGCCGTCGTTGAGGTGCACCATCGCGTGCACGATCGACTCCGGATGAACGACGACGTCGATGCGCTCGTAGGAGAAGCCGAACAGGTGATGCGCTTCGATCAGCTCCAGGCCCTTGTTCATGAGCGTCGCCGAGTCGATCGTGATCTTGCCTCCCATCTCCCATGTGGGATGAGCCAGCGCCTCCTGCGGGGTGATGTCGGTCAGCTCGGAGGTGCTGCGACCGCGAAAGGGCCCGCCCGAAGCGGTCAGGATCAGGCGATCGACCGTGCCGGCGGCGCGCCCCTCCAGCAGTTGAAAAAGCGCGGAGTGCTCTGAGTCCACGGGCAGGAGCTTCGCTCGGGTCGCCTCGGCAAGCTGGGTGACGAGCTCGCCCCCCACGACCAGGCTTTCCTTGTTGGCCAGCGCGAGGTCGATGCCCTCTCCGAGCGCCACGACTGTTGGGCCAAGCCCAGCCGAGCCGACGATTCCGTTGAGCACGAGGTCGGCGTTGGAGTCGGCGATCAGGCGCTCGAGGCCGGCGGGCCCGGCCAGCACCTCGCCGCCGCCCCACTCGAGCGCGGCTCGCGCTGCGGCCTGTTCGTCCACGATCGCGACGCGCCCGACGCCGTGCCGCCGAGCTTGCTCGAGCGTGTCTTGCCACGACCGGTGCGAGCTGAGGCCGACCGCCTCCAGGTCGTCGCTGGCTTCGATCACCTCGAGCGCCTGCCGTCCGATCGAGCCGGTCGCCCCTAGGATCAGAATCCTGCGCATGAGGCCATTTTAGGACGGCAAGGCAGCCGGGCGGCTCATATCAAAGCCACGGCCATGTAGTAGGCAACCACGACCGTGAAGAAGGCTGCGTCGAGTCGATCGAGAACACCGCCGTGGACACCAAAGAAGCGACCGGTGTCCTTGACGCCGAGGTCGCGCTTTATCAACGACTCGAACAAGTCGCCCAGAGGCGCGACCGCCGCGACACACGCGCCGATTGCCAGCGCATCGAGGCCGGACAGCCAGTCCTGGTAGAGGCCGGCGAGCCAGAACGCGAGCGTGCCGGCTATGAAGCCTGCTATGAGGCCTTCGACCGTCTTGTTGGGCGAGATATGCGGCGCGAGCGGTCGCATGCCCCACAGGCGCCCGCCGAAGTACGCGCCGGTGTCGCCGATGAAGGTGGCGAGCAAGACGTCGATGATCAGCCCGTCGCCATGGTCGAGATCGCGCAGCAGTACGGCGTGAGCCAGTCCGAGGCCGACCCACACGACCCCCAACATCGTGACGGCGATCGCAAGCGTCGCGTATCGGCGCGTGCCGCGCGCCAGCATGAGCAGGAACGTCACCAGCACGGAGAGGGCCAGCGCAAGGACCATCTGAAACTGATCGCCGTAGTGTGCGGCGAGTACCAGCGCCGCCATGCCAAGAATGCCCGCCAGCGCAACCGGCCGCGCGCGGCGCAGCAATCCGTACAACTCGCCCAGCGCCGCTACGCCAAGCACGAGCAGGAGCGCGAGGAACAGCGGCTCGCCCACGTATATCGCGACCAGCGCGATAACTATCCACGGCATCGCGACCAGTACGCGCCTGCCCGTCGTGCTTCGTCGCCGGCGGCGCGTGGGCGGTCCGGCCGAGCCGCGTCGTTGCCGCGATGCAGTGGGCCTACGAGGCCGTTGGGACGAGCTCCGCTGCTCCATCAGCGCGCTCCGTAGCGCCGCTGGCGCATGGCGTAGTCGGCAAGTGCGCGCTCGAGTTCCGCTCGGTCGAAGTCGGGCCAGAGGCTGTCCGAAAAATACAGCTCCGAGTAGGCGGCCTGCCAGAGCAAGAAGTTGGACAGCCGCAACTCGCCACTGGTGCGGATGATCAGGTCGGGGTCGACCATGTCGGGCGCATAGAGATGCTTGCGGAACTCCTGCTCGCCTCCACCGCCATAGCGCTCAGCGGCCCGAAGAATCTCGCTGCGACCGCCGTAGTCGAACGCGACGAACAGCGACCGCCCGTCGTGGCGTTCGGTCAGTTGCTCCGCCCATTCCATCTTCTCGAGCAGCTTGGGCGCAACACGATCGCGCTCGCCCACAAAGCGCAGTCTGACGCCGTCGCGATCGAGCTCGGGAGCCTCCTCGTCAAGCTTTTGAGCGAACAGGGCCATCAGCCCCTTCACTTCGCCGATCGGACGGCTCCAGTTCTCGGTCGAAAAGGCAAATGCCGTGATCTGCCGGACGCCCAGATCGTTCGCGGCGCGCACGATTTTTTTGAGGTTGGTCGCCCCGGCGCGGTTCGCCTCGATGGCTGTGACGCCGTTAGCGGCGGCCCAGCGCATGTTTCCATCCATGATGATCGCGACGTGCCGGGGCACGTCTGGGTAGGGGGCGTCCGTCACCCGCCCAGGATCTCTTCTTCCTTGCCTTTGAGGAGGCCGTCAATGCCTTTGATTTCGGCATCGGTGATCTTCTGCAGCTCGCCCTCGGCCCGATGCTCGTCGTCCTTGCCAACCTCACCGGCGCTCTTCAGTTCACGCAGGTCCTGCATGCAGTCGCGCCGTATGTTGCGGATCCCGACGCGCCCTTCCTCGGCGATGCCGTGAACCACTTTGACGAGCTCCTTGCGCCGCTCCTCGGTCAACTCGGGGATCGACAGGCGAATCAGGTTTCCGTCGTTGTTGGGCACAAGACCGAGGTCGGATTCCATGATCGCCTTCTCGATCTGCTTGATGGCCGACTTGTCGTACGGCGTCACCGTCAGCAGGCGGGCCTCCGTGGCGGCCACCTGAGCGATCTGCTTCAAGGGCGCCGGTGTTCCGTAGTAGTCAACGTTCACGCGGTCGAGCAGATGCGGAGACGCCCGGCCGGTGCGAACCGTCGCCAGCTCGTGACGCGTGGCTTCGATCGACCTCTCCATCCGGGCTCTGGCTTCCTTCAGCAGGTCGTCTATCAAGCGCTCACCACCGTCCCCACTCGCTCGCCGCACACGATGCGGTCGATGTTCTTTTCATCCGCCATGTTGAACACGTAGATCGGCAGCCTGTTGTCCTTGCACAGCGAGAGCGCGGTCGAGTCCATGATGGTGAGATTGCGCTCAATCGCTTCGTGGTGCGTGATCGTCGGCAGAAACTTCGCGTCTGCGTGCTGGCTCGGATCACGATCATAAACGCCTTCGACGTTGTTCTTGGCCATCAGGATCGCCTCTGCATGGATCTCGAGGGCGCGCAAAGCCGCCGCTGTGTCCGTGGTGAAGAACGGGTTCCCGGTCCCGGCGGCGAATATCACGACGCGTCCGCGTTCGAGATGGCGAATCGCTCGCCGGCGGATGTATGGCTCGGCCACCTGGGATATCGGTATCGCCGTCTGCACACGCGTTACGACTCCCTCGTGCTCGAGCGCGTCCTGGAGAGCGAGTGCGTTGAGGACCGTCGCGAGCATGCCCATGTAGTCGGCGCTCGCACGGTCCATCCCTTCGGCGGTGCCCTCGAGGCCGCGATAGATGTTGCCACCGCCGACCACGATGGCAATCTCCACCCCTCGTTCGACGACGCGCATGACGGTACGCGCGACGCTTTGGATTCGCTGCGCGTCGACGCCGTAGGGCGCAGTGCCCATCAGCGCCTCGCCGGAGAGCTTGAGCAAGATCCGCCGGAACGCGGGTCGTCCGTTCTTCTGGGCCGTCTCAGACACTGACTGGAAAAATATCCGCCCCGGTTCGCAAGATCAGGCCGCGCCGGGCTACTCCCCGACCTGGAAGCGGGCGAAGCGGCGGATCACGACGTTCTCCCCCGTGCGTGCCGATATTTCCGCTCGCAGCTCCTCGATCGTCCGGCCGTCGTACTTGTCGGTATTGACGTGAACCTGATCTAGCAAGACGATCTCCGCGAGCCACTTGCCGAGCCTGCCTTGGGCGATCTTCTGCTGGATCTCGGGAGACTTTGAGTCGTCCGCCTGCTGTTGGAACAGCTCCAGCTCGGCCTGTTTGACATCCTCGGGCACCTCCTCGTGCGAGGCGTACTTGGGTCCCAGGCCGACCACGTGGATCGCGACGTCACGGGCGAACTCGAGAAAGTCGTCGTTGCGCGCCACGAAGTCCGTCTCGCAGTCGACTTCCACGAGCGCTCCCACGCGGCCGTTGGTATGTACGTAGTGGGCAATCGCGCCTTCGCCGGCCTCGCGTTCGCCACGCTTGGCCGCCTTCGCCTGACCCTTCACGCGCAGGATCTCGATCGCCTTCTCGACATCGCCGCCCGCTTGCTCGAGTGCCTTCTTGCACTCCATCATGCCGGCGCCCGTGCGTTCGCGCAGCGTCTTCACCTCGCTTGCAGCGACGCTCACTTGGCGGAATCCTTTGCCGCGGCTGGCGCCGGGGACGTCGTCGGTGCGGCCTTTGGTGGCGCCTTTGGTGCGGCCGTCGGTGCGGCCGTCGGTGCGGCCGTCGGTGGTGTCTGTTCGCCGGCCGTCTCGCCGGCCTGCTGCTTCTGCGCGGCAGCGGCCGCCTCGGCCTTGACGCGTTGCTCGGCCTTGGCCTTCTCTTCCGCTTCGGCCTTTGCCTTCTCCGCGGCCTCGCGCTTTGCCCGCTCCTCATCCTCGCGTCGCTGTCGCTCCTCTTCTGCCTTGCGACGAACCTCCTCGTCCTTGAGAAAGCGTGCGCGACCATCGGCTGCGGCGCGCCCGATCGCCCGAATCACCAGATCGTTGGAGCGCATCGCGTCGTCGTTGCCCGGAATCACGTAATGGACCAGCTCGGGGTCGCAATTCGTATCGACGAGCCCCATGGTGGGCAGGCCGAGGCGATTGGCCTCGCGCACCGCGATCTCCTCGACGTTCAGATCGGTGAGGAACAGCGCGTCGGGCAGCCGCTTCATGTCCGCCACGCCACTGAGATTGGTTTCGAGCTTTGCAAGCTCGGCCTGGAGTGACATGCGCTCTTTCGTCGGAAGCAGCGCCAGCTGGCCGGCTTCCGACAGCTCGCGCAGTTCGTGCAAGCGATCGATGCGCTTGCGCAGCGTCTGGAAGTTCGTCATCAGACCACCCAGCCAGCGCTCGTTGACGTACGGCATGCCCGCTTCCTGCGCGACCTCTTTGATCGTGTCCTTGGCCTGCTTCTTGGTTCCGACGAACAGAATGATGCCGCCGCGGGCCGAGAGATCCTCCGCGAAGGCCCGAGCGCGCTCGAGCAGCACCTCGGTCCTCAGCAAGTCGATGACGTAGATGCCATCGCGTTCCCCGAATATGTAGCGCCGCATCTTGGGGTGCCAGCGCCTGGTCTGGTGTCCGAAGTGGACACCAGCCGTCAGCAACTCCTGCACGCTTACCTGAGCGTCAGCCATCGATCTCCCTTTTGTGTGTTGGCAGGCGTCTGGCGACGCCAATCCGACCGCCGGCTTGACGGAGCCCGTTCGGCTGGAAGTTCTTGCTTCTGCCGAGGCCGGGCAGGGCCGCTGCCGCGTGATCGGGGTCGATTACGAGGGTTCATTCTAGTGGTCCTCGCCCAGACGAGCCCGCTCGAGCGCCTCGGTCAAATCTACGGGCAGATCTGACCGCCACTCCAGGCGGTCGCCGGTCGCCGGGTGCGTCAGCGCCAGCCGCGCGCTGTGCAGGAACTGGCGCTTCAGCTCGAGAGCCCCACGCCCGCCATAGTCGGGGTCGCCCGCCACCGGCAGGTCGATCATCGCCAGGTGCGCGCGAATCTGATGCGTGCGTCCCGTTTCGAGGCACACTCGCAGCAGCGTGTATTGCCCCACGGGCTGTTCGACCTCGAAATGAGTGACGGCCCGTCGCGCTTTGGCGGTGTCGGCCGAGGTACGCGTACGCCGAACCCGGTCGCGACCGAGCGGAGCGTCGATGGTTCCGCTGCGGGTTGCGGGGCGCCCGGCCACGAGCGCGAGGTATTCGCGCTCCAGTTCGCGCTTGCGGAGTGCAAGCGCAAGCCGGGCACGCGTGCGCTCTTCCTTTGCCACCACCATCAAGCCCGACGTGTCGCGGTCGAGCCGATGTACGGGGTGGGCGCGCCATCGACCGTCGGCGTTGCGCTCGAGCAGCTCGGTGAGAGTCTCGGCACGGTGGCCACGGGCCGGATGCACCACCAACCCGGCGGGCTTGTCGACCACCAGGAGCGACGCGTCCTCGAAGACGATTCGCGGCTCGGCGGCTGCGGGTATCTGCGAACGTGGCTCGACGGGCCGAATCGTGACGTGCTCGCCACCGGCGAGGCGCATGCTCCGGGTTACGGCATGACCGTCAACCTTTACGAGCCCCGCGTCTATCGAGCGCGCCAACTCGCTACGTGAGTAGGAGGCGAGCGCCTGCGCCAGCCACGTGTCGAGCCGTCGCCCCGCGGCGTCAGCCGGAACCGTCAGTCGGACAGGCTCACGCACGCTGCTCATCGGGACCCATCAACGTGAGCGCGAGGCCCACGGCGCCGAGCACGATCGCCACGTCCGCCAGGTTGAAGGCGGGCCACAGCGGGAAGTCGATGAAGTCGATCACCTCACCGACCCGCAGCCGGTCGGTGAGATTCGCAATCGCACCCCCCGCGAGCAGGCCGACCGCGAGCCACAGCCCGGGTCGCGCGTAATGCATCGCGAGGTAGGCGACCATTGCGGCGATGGCCCCGGCCGTGATGGCCAGTATCGCCCCGTCGCTTTCCGAGAGGAAGCCGAACGCGATGCCCGGGTTACGCACGTTGGCGACTTCGATTCCAAACATGATCTCGAACGGATGGCCCGGCTCAACCGCGTGAATCGCGATCTGCTTGGCGAGTTGATCGATGCCCACCACCGCGAGAGCAACCGCGACCGCGCGTCCGAACACCGCCGCGCGCGAGTGAGGCCCCGCTGCCGCTGGGTCGAGGTCACTCATCGCCGCCGAGCCCACGGCTCACCTCGGCCACGTCGGCGCCCCGGACCAGCACCTGTTTGTCGCGCCCGCGAGCACCGCGCACCAGCTCGAGGCTGGAGCGAGGACGGCGCAGCCGTTTGGCGAGCAGCTTCAGCAGCGCGTCGTTGGCACGGTTCTCGAGCGGTGGAGCCTTGACGTGCACCTGTAGCGCCCCCCCGCGCACACCGCCGATGCGATCGCTGGTCGCGCGCGGCTTCAGTCGCACGGATACGAGCGCGCCGTCGGCACGCCCGCTGACAGCCTCCATCTATCCGGGCCTGATTAGAGCGACGAGTAACTCCCGGGAGTACCAGAGCACGAAGATCGCGATGATCGGGCTGAGATCGAGCGCGAAGCCACCGCGCCCCAGAGGCGGGAGTATGCGCCGAAAGACGTTCAGATAAGGGTCTGTGGTGTCATGGACGAACTTGACCAGGCCGTTCAGCAGCGTGTTGTAGGGAAGGCGTGGAATCCACGACAGCAGGATGCGCACGAAGAGCAGCACAATGTAGACGACGAACAGCATGTCCACGTAGTTGGCGATGTCAAAGCGGTCGACTACCGCGGTCGTCATGTCGATCGGCCTTTGTCGCCGGCCGCCGGCGGGTGCAGCTCGTCCGCGCGATGCACGACCGCCTCGACCGCCGCCATGAAGGCCACGCGCAGATGGTGGTGCTCGAGCGCAGCCACGCCCGCGGCGGTGGTACCGCCGGGCGACGTCACCTTGCGCCGTAGCGACACAGTGTCGCCTTCGTGGCGCTCGAGTAGGGCAGCCGTCCCGGCCATGGTCGTGATTGCCAGCTCGCTGGCCTGCCGAGCTGTCAACCCCTCTTTCACGCCGGCATCGACCAATGCTTCCACGACCATGGCGTAGAAGGCGGGGCCGCAGCCGGAGATCGCGGTGGCCGCGTCCATGAGGCGTTCGTCAACCGAGACAAGAACGCCGAGCAGGCCGAACAGGTCGAGCAGGGCCCTCTCCGTACGCTCGTCGAGTGCCTCGTTGGACGTGTAGCAGAACGTGCCCGCACGGACCTCGGCCGCTATGTTCGGCATGAAGCGCACTATGGGAGCTCCAGGCCCGAACGCCTCTTCGATGCGCGCGATGCCGGTACCGCCGAGGATCGACACGATCGGCAAGCGCCGTTCGCTGACCGTGACACGGATCTCGGACGCAACCTGCAGCAGCCCCGCCGGCTTCATGGCGAGCACGATTACGTCGGCGTCCTGCGCCAGCTCAACGCTGGACTTGGCTCGCTTGCCGTCGACGTCGTCGGCCAGCGCACGCGCCTGTTGCTCGACCGCGTCGGCGATCAACAGCTTGTCGGGGCCCGTGTCGGCCGATGCCCAGCCACGTGCAAGCGCACCCCCCATGTTTCCGGCCCCGATCAGCCCGACGATCATGGCCAGGTCAACCCTACGATTGGTTGAAGAAGCCCTTCTCCAGCAGTCGCGCACGCTCTTCGGCGGAAACTTCGACATTGCGCGGCGTCAGCAGGAAGACCTTGTCGGCAATCCGCTGCATGCCGCCGTCGAGGGCATACGTGAGCCCGCTTGCGAAGTCGATCAATCGCTTGGAGAGGTCGGTGTCGGCGCCCTGGAGGTTGAGGATCACGGGTACGGCGTCCTTGAACTTGTCCGCGATCTGCTGGGCGTCGTTGAAGTTCTTCGGGATCACGAGGTGTACCTGGACGGATCCACCGCGTCCATTGGAAACAGAGCGAAGGACTCGTGCCTGCGAGCGGGCCGGGACATCGTCGGCGAAGATGTCGTCGATTTCGTCGCGGCGGCGCCCGCCTACGCGTCGCACCTGCGTGCGGTCGCGATAGCGATCCTCGAGCTCTGCCTCGGGCTCGAAGGGGTCGAGCGGCTCCTCCTCGTCGACGTAGCGGTCATCCTCCGCCAATCCGAAGTACTGGAGCGCCCGGTGCCAGGTGTCTCTGAGGGCCATAGTTGGTTGCTGAAGGTCGTTTCGGGGCTTTCTTCGCTTGGCCGGGGAAAATCCCTGCACTAGCTGCCGCCCCTAAGTAAAGCATCGCCGAGCCAGATCGGCGTCCCCGGGCTGCTCTGGGCCACTCTATTCGTAGAGCACGGCTCCGAGACGGACGATGGTCGCGCCCTCCTCGACCGCCACTTCGTAGTCCTGGCTGGTGCCCATGGAGAGAGTCTTGAAGCCGTGCTGCGGGCCCCAGTCGCGCCGCAGTCGCTGCGCGAGGTCGTACAGGGCGGAAAAACACGGTCGCGCACGTTCCGGATCGTCGGTGAACGGCGGCATCGTCATCAGGCCCGCGAAGCGCACCTTGGGAGCTTCCGTGGACGCGGCATCTATGAATGGGTCGACGTCCGACGGGGTGAGACCGAACTTGGATTGCTCGCCAGAGGCGTTGACCTCCAGCAAGACTTCGACGGGGGCAGTCGCGTGGCGCTCGATCCGCGCTACGACCGAGGCGCTTTCGACCGAGTGGATCAGGCGTACGAGTGGCAGCACGTCCTTCGTCTTGCGGCTTTGGAGATGGCCGATGAAGTCGAAGGTGATGCGATTACTGAGACGCTCGTGCTTGGCAGCGAGGTCCTGTGCAGTGTTCTCTCCGGCAAGCACGATGCCGGCCTCGACCAGCTTGCCCATCAGCTCGAGCGGCACGTACTTGGTTGCGGCCAGCAGCTCGACTTGCGCGGAATCGCGGCCAGCCCTGACGGCTGCGTCGGCGATCCGCTCGCGCGCGATTGCCACGTTCGCGCGCACCGTCTCGACCTCGATCGACTCGATCAGCGAAGCCAAGCAAGTCCCGCCTGGCGGCCGGTGACGCCGCGGTCGCGGCGATGAGAGAAGAACAGGCCGCGGTTGCACGACGTGCAAAGCCCGGATGTGACGATCGCCGTTGTCGGCAAGCCGGCCTGTCGCAGTCTTGTGCGCACGATCGCCGGCAGATCAAGCGTGGGTCCGCTGGAGGCGAACACCTCGGCCACCTCGCCCCCGACCTCGTAGCAGCACGACCCGATGCCGGGACCGATCGCTGCGCGCATCGCGGCAGGCTCAGATGGCGCTCGCTCGCTGAGCGTGGCGACGGCGCGCTCGACGATCCCGCCGGCGAGCCCGCGCCAGCCGCAGTGCACCATCGCGACCGCGCCCGCGCCTGCCAGCGCGAGCGGTACGCAGTCCGCGACCAGCACGAGCGGGGTCGCCTCCTCACTCAGTGCAAGCTGTGCGTCGGCCTCGGCAAGCGAGGCGTCCGTCGCAGGACGGGCGTCACGAACCTCGATCGCCGTACCGTGCACCTGGCGTCCGACCGCGAGGCCGGCCAAGTCGCGCCCCAACGCCTCGGCCAGCAGTCGCCGGTTTTGCCGCACGAGCGTTGGCTCGTCATCGGTCGGCATGCCCAGGTTGAGTGAGTTGTACGGGCCCTTGCTCACCCCTCCGGTGCGACCGCTGAAGGCCGCCTGCGCGTGGCCGAGGTCGGCTGCCAACCAGCGAATCTCCCCCACCTCGCACCACCGGAACGGCTCGACGACATCCCGTTGCGCGGTGCTCATCCGACCTGGAGGCTGGCGCCCTCGATCGGCTCGCGCTGCGCGTACTCGAAATGGCCATGCCCGTTGGAGCGCAGATCGCGGATCTTGCTCCAATCGTTGCGTCGCGCAGCGCGCTCGAACAGCTCCAGCTTCACGTCGGCAACCTCGGTGTTGTAGCAGTAGGCGAGATCCCCGTCGGGATCGTGATAGGTGACGCCGACCAGGTCCTCGATTCGCGTACGGACGGCGCACGTGAGTCGGCGGCGGCCCTCGCGAGCGCTGAACGACCAGTGCGTGAGATCGAAGTCGCTTCGGTTGCGCTGTACGGCTATTGGCCCATTGGAGACCAGGTCACGACCGTCAATTCGCGCGACGACCGGTGTGGTCGGCCCGATCTGGCGGCCAAAGCGCGGCACGAACACACTGACGCCGTCAAAGAATGTGTCGCCAACTGCGTTCCCGTTCGAGTCCATGAAGTCGTTGCAGTGCGCCCAGGCCCAGCGCGCAGCGTGCTTGGAGCCCCAAAGGTGCGCCTGCCCACCGTGGGCCCCACTGATCTCGACTTTGCGTCCGTTGATGTCTATCGTGCCTTCGATCACGAGATCGGGGTGTGGCAGGAAGAGAATCGTCTTCGCGATGCGCGCTGCGCGCAGCGCCGGGTGAACGTGAGCGTATGCGGGTAGCGTTGGCTGCCAGCGCAGATCCCATGTGTAGCGCCCACCCTCCTTTTCGATCGATCCTGACATTCCATGGTCGTTGAGCCGTGCCTCGCCGATGCGAAGCTCGAAGGGGTCCTTGCTGTCCGACATCTCGGCGATCGGCAGGCTCACCTTGTGTCCCACGTTGGCAGTGGGATTGCTGCGATCCATCGCCATGAACCAAAGCGAGCACGTCGGGGACTCGCCGGTGCCGGGCAGCGGCGCCACCATCGTGTAGCGGATCCAGAAGCCGACCCCGGTCCGGGGCTCGGTCAGCGTCAGGTAGTAGACCTCGTAGTGGCCGGGCTCGCCGTCCCACTGAAGGGCGTTCCAGCGCTCGCGCATGGCGGCATGGTATCCGTAGTGCTAGCCGCCGCTTCTGACGGCGGCTAGACGGTCGCTCACGTCCCAGGCTCCGGCCCAGCGTTCCACGTAGTGCCAATCGAGGTCGGGCAGCGCCACGAGCCCGGCCAGATCGGCGCGGTCCTTGGGCCGGTAGGCGATCAACTTCATCACGACCAGGTCCTCGGGCGTCGCGACCTGAAACTCACCCGGCCGGCGAGCGCGGTTGATGGCCTCGAGCTGAAACTCGGTCTTCGCGAGCTGCACCTCCAGGCTGATCGCCAGATCGTCGGAGGTGAAACGCACGAAGTCAGGCCCCGAGGCGAGCTGCTGGCCTTCGACTCCGGCCCTCGTGTAGCCCTCTTTGGCGAGTTCTTCCTCCAGCCGCTCGAGCGCATCGGGGTCGGCCTGAACGGTGATGTCGAAATCGCCGGTGAAGCGAGGTTCCACCCACGCGTTGACGGCGTGCGCGCCGATCACTGCATAGCTGACACCCGCGCTTTGCAGCGCCTTCTGAAGCGAGGCGAGTGAGGACATCGACGGGTCAGGTTGCGTCGGAGTACAGACCCAGCTCTCGGGCTCGCTCGTAGAAGACGGCCGGGTCGTCGAGCTTCTCGCGCGTCGCCGCGGAGCGATACGTCATGTAGAGGTCCCAGCTTCGCTGCAGACGCTCCGTCATGGGAAGCGCCACATGCCTGGCCGCTGCCGCCGTATGCGACGCGGCCTTGTACCGGCCGATTCGCTGCATGAAACGGCGATCACCGCTTGAGACAGCCATGGCTACATGGTACTAGCGCTGGCCACGGACCGCGCGAAGACGGGCCCCGCTTGACGGGAGGCTCTAAGCCCCGTTGCGGCCCGCTGCGCGCAACGCGGCTGCCAATTCCTCTTCCCTGCCTACGACCGTGCCGTCGAGCTTCATCGCAAGAACGTCGCGCAGCGCGCGACCGACAGCCGGGCCTTCGGGGATGCCTGCGGCCAACAGGTCGTCGCCGCTGATCTCGAGTCGTATCGGCTGGACTCGTTGCCGGTAGTCGGAGACCCGCTCCGATGCTGGTGGCGACACGGCGGCGGCGAGTGCCAGCGTCTCCTCAGTCTTGCCCCGTAACAGCTCTGCAAGCTCGGACAAGGCAAGATCTCCCCCGTCGCTCAACCGCGCGCCGAGTGTGACCCCCTCGGTTGCGCTCTCGACCACCGCATCGCGTTGGTCGGCCGAGAACTTGAGGCGGTCCATCCATGCACCGAGCTCGTTACGACCCATTGCCGTGCAGAGCGGCGCGAGTCGTGCCAATAGCGGGTCGTCCGCCAAGCGGTCGATCAGCTCCCTGGCAAGCTGGTCTGCACTCAAACGAGGATGCAGCGCGCGGTCGAGCCCAAGCTCGTGGGTGCGCTCCAGGGCGCGCGAGACCCGTTCCTCGAGCAGCAGGTCGATCAGCTCATCGCGCACGCGCGCGGAATCCATCGTCCCCACCCGGCCCGATGCGATCGCGGCATGCGCAAGCTCGAGCGTGTGCGGCTCGATACTGAATGCGAAGCGCGCCTCGTAGCGCACGGCGCGCAACAGGCGTGTGGGATCGTCGATGAAGCTCGCGTCGTGCAGCACGCGGATGTGACCGGCGCGCAGGTCGGCGAAGCCGCCGAACGGATCGCAGGTGGCGCCGAGGTCGTCACGCTTGAGCGAGCTGGCGATCGCGTTGATGGTGAGGTCACGTCGCGCCAGGTCATCAGCCAGTCCGGCAGCGGCAACCTGCGGCAGCGCGCCAGGTTCCGTATAGCTTTCTGTACGCGTTGTTGCGATGTCGATCGAAACGTCGCCCGCGACCACGACTGCCGTTCCGAAGCGCTCATGGGGACGAGCATCGCCTGCCACCTCGGCGGCCAGATCGCGAGCGAATCCGAGCGCGTCGCCCTCGACGGCGAGATCGACATCGAAGCTCGGGGCGTCCAGCAGCAGATCGCGCACCGCTCCGCCAACCAGATAGACGCCGCATCGGGACTCGCCCGCGTGCTGGATTGCCGGCAGCAGCGATTGCAGCGGCTCGGCTTTGGCAAGCCGTTCGCGCAACGCGGCGGTCGCGTGCTCGTCGGGTATCAGCTCGGGCGCAGGCATTTCAGCGACTCCGGGCGGATGATAGGCTCAATCAATGTCTGTGGAAGTTGGCTCTGATGCGCCCGACTTCACGCTTCGAGATGAAGTGGGTGCAGAGGTGACGCTCTCCGACCTGCGTGGCCGAAACGTGGTGCTCGTCTTCTACCCGTTCGCCTTTAGCGGCATGTGCACCAAGGAGCTGCACGACGTGTCCGGACTGAAGGGCAAGTTCGACGAGGGCAGCGCCGAGGTGTTCGGAGTGTCGATCGACAGTCCCTTTGCCCTGAAGGCTTTCAAGCGCAACGAGGGCCTCGAGGCCCGTCTCCTGTCCGACTTCGAGCCCAAGGGCGACGTGGCACGCAGCTATGGCGTGTATCTGGACAACATCGGTGCGGCTACGCGCGCCACCTTCCTGATCGACAAGGACGGCAAGGTCGCCTATAAGGTCGTGAACGAGCTGGGCGAGGCGCGTGATCAGACCGAGGTCGTCAAAGCGCTCGCCTCCTGCCCGGTCTAGTGAGGTCCACTAGCGGACTCGATAGACGGGGCCGCTGAGGGACGTCACATAGACGCGTCCACGCCCGTCGGTGCCGAACGAGGACAGCGAGTCCACGTGAAGACCGAGCGAGCGGTCTCCAGTCGCCCGGCCGTTGACGATCTTGAAGCTGCGCAGCTGGCCCTTGCAGAAATCGCCGTAGATGTAGCGTCCGCGCAACGACGGAAGCCTTGAGTCGTTGACGACCACGCCGCCGGTGACCGAGCAGCCGCCGCCCGCGTGCGAGTACTCGAGCACCGGATCGACCGGGTCGGGACAGCGACGCGAGCTATCGAACGTGTGGCGCCCTTCGCGACAGCTCCAGCCATAGTCCCTGCCTGATGCGGCACCGCGTGACGCGTAGTTGATCTCTTCCCATTCGCCCTGGCCGACGTCGGCGATGTACATGTCCCCGTTGCGCGGGTCGAAGGAGAAGCGCCAGGGATTGCGCATGCCGAACGTGTAGATCTCATCGCGCCCCGCCCGGCCGACGAACGGGTTCGAGCCGGGCACGGAGTAACGCTTGCCCTTGGCGGGGGTCGGGTCGATGCGTAGGATCTTGCCCAGCAGGCTGCCCATGTCCTGCGCGTTGTCGCGAGGATCACCGGCCGAGCCCCCGTCTCCCATGCCTACGTACAGGAGTTTGTCGGGGCCGAACAGCACCAGCCCTCCGTTGTGGTTGGAGAACGGTTGGTTGATGGAGAGGACCTGGCGGCGGCTGCCGACGTCGGCGCGGTTCGGGTTCGAGGAGCGCTTGAACTCCTGGATTCGCGTGTCCCCCTTGCGATCGGTGAAGTCGACGTAGAAGCGGCCGCTGGTCGAGTAGTCGGGTGCAAACGCCATCGAGAGCAGGCCCTGCTCACCGCCATGGACGATGCTGCCGGATATGTCGAGGAAAGTGCGTCGCTTCCCCCCGGCTAGGACGATGATCTTGCCGTTCTGCTGCACGACAAAAACACGTTTCGTATCGCCGGGCGGCGCCGTCACATAGACGGGCTCCGTGAAAGTGCCGATCCGCGAGAGGCGGGCCCTTGAAACCGCCACCGGGCGATCCCCAGCGCTCGGAACGCTGCCGACGCTGCCGGCCAGCTCGTCCCTGCCGTCGCGGAGTGCCAGGACGAGCGCGCCGAGTGCCAGCGTGGGCACTACGAACGCTACGAGCAACAGCCAGTATCGCATCGGCCCATTGTCCCAACTGGCCGGCGACAGTCGATCGGCTTGTGCTCTCCCGCTCATTCTTCCCCAAATCTAATCGGTGTCGATGCAAGGATGCGCCACTGCCGTCGATCAAGTGACCATTCGCGGCTGGTCGTATAGCTACGCTTCGCGCGTGGCGGATCAAGGAATGTTTATCTCCGAGCGCAGCCGAAAGCGGCGTCCGCCGTGGTGGCTGGTCGCTGTCGGCGCAGCACTGCTGCTCGCGGTCGTCACCTACCTCGTGATCAGCGCCAGGACCGGCGACGTACGGCGAGGCACCAAGGTCGAGTTCACCCCCCTGGCGCCGAAACCGGTCGCGCCCTCCGGAACAGACTGGCCCTTCTACCACTACGACCTCGCGCACCGCGCGTATCTCCCGGCCAAGTTGCGCCCTCCATATCGGCGGACCTGGCTCTACGGCGGCAACGTGCTGATGGAGTTCCCACCGATCATCGCCGACGGCAGGCTCTTCTTCATTCGAAACAACGGCAGCCTCTATGCGCTGGACGCCGACAGCGGCAAGGTCGAGTGGAAGCGGCGCGTGGGCCGCTGCGCAGCGTCCTCGCCCGCCTACGCTGACGGGATCGTGTACACGACGGTGCTGGCGGCGGACGCAAACTGCAGCTCGCGCGGCGGCACGGGCCGAGTGGAAGCGGTCAGGGCCACCACCGGGAAACGCGTCTGGCGCCGCTTGCTTGCGAGCCGCACCGAATCCTCGCCGATCGTGAACGACGGGATGCTGTACCTGGGCAGCGAGAGCGGCACCTTGTATGCGTTGAGGACGCGCGACGGCACGGTCAAGTGGACGCACGAGGTCGGTGGAGCGATCAAAGCATCGCCGGCGCTCGAGGGCGGAACGCTGTACTTCGGCGACTACAGCGGCCGCATGAACGCCGTCTGGGCGAAATCCGGCAATGGGCGCTGGTCGGCTAGCACTTCGGGCGCCAAGCTCGGCTTCTCCTCCGGCCAGTTCTACTCGACACCGGCGGTCGCCTTCGGACGGGTCTATGCCGGCAACACCGACAGCAAGATCTACTCCTTCGGGGCGAAAGGGGGAGATCTTGCCTGGAGCAAGTCGACCGGCGGCTACGTGTACTCGTCGCCGGCTGCGGCGAGCTTTCCGAAGCTCGGGCCGACGGTCTACATCGGCTCCTACGACGGCACGCTCTACGCTCTCGACGCTCGCACCGGCTCCACACGCTGGACGGCGCAGGGAGGCGGGCGCATCTCAGGCGGCGTGTCTGTGATCGGTCACGTGGCCTACTTCGCTGACCTCGATTCGAAGTCGACCCATGGTGTCGATGCGCGCACCGGCAAGCGGGTCTTCTCCTTCCCACGCGGCGCCTATAACCCCGTCGTTTCCGACGGCCAGCGCATCTACCTGACGGGCTACGGCAGCGTCACAGCCCTGGAGCCCAGAGGTGCCCGCCCCTAACTGGCCAACCTGCGCCCCGGTCGTACGTTTCAGGCTACAGTGGCCCCACACGACTCGAAGGAGAAACTCCGATGAATGCCTCCAAACCAGCCTCGATCGCTGTTGCGGCACTGGCGCTGCTGGCCGTGGGTGTGAGCGTGGCCGTGGCAAGAGGACCGAAACCAACGATTGTCGGCACCAAGAGTGCGGACACCTTGACCGGGACCGAGCAGCGCGATGTGGTTGCGGCTCTCGCGGGCAACGACATCGTGACAGTGAACGGTGGCCCTGATCTCGTGCTCGCCGGCAAGGGCGACGATACCGCGTACGGCGGCGAAGGCAACGACCACATTCGCGCGGGCGCGGGTGACGACACGGTTGACGCCGGGCCCGGCAACGACATAGTGTTTGCGATGGCAGGCGTGGACACGGTCAACGGCGGCGAAGGCAACGACCGCCTTTGGGCGATGGCTCGCAGGGACGTCAACGGCCGCGGCGATCAGACCGGCGACACTCTGAACGGGCAGGGCGGCAACGACAAGTTCCGAGTCCGCGACGGCGAGAAGGACACGATCGATTGCGGCGACGGCAACGACGTCGTGTTCGCCGACAAGTTCGACAGCATCGCCGACAACTGCGAGAAGATCAAAAAGCGCCGTTCCGTCGACGACCAGGACGACACGGAGAACGAGTCGAGTTAGTGGACGTGCACGTGCTGACGCGCAGGGACGGGGTGATGTGGCGGCTGGAGCTCCTCTCCGGCGCCGACGAGGTGGACAAGCTCGCACGCTCGAGCGGCGAGTCGACTACATCCTGACCGGCACCCCGTGCTCGCTCAGGTAGCGCTTGGCGTCGCGCACGCGGAAGGTGCTGTAGTGGAAGATCGACGCGCACAGCACCGCGTCGGCATGGCCCTGCTCGACCGCTTCGGCAAGGTGCTCGAGCGTGCCGGCTCCACCCGAGGCAATCACCGGCACGTCGACCGCATCCGCGACGGCGCGCGTCAGTTCGAGCTCGTAGCCGTTCTCGGTGCCGTCGCGGTCCATGCTCGTCAGCAGGATCTCCCCCGCCCCCTGCCGGACCCCTTCGCGCGCCCACTCGACCGCATCCAGCCCGGTCGCCTTGCGCCCGCCATTCACGAACACCTCGTACCCCGCGCCCTCAGAGCTCCCGGTTTTCCCGTCTAAGGGAAAACCGGAATTTCTCTTCCCGTCGATGGCCAGCACCACGCACTGCGATCCGAACACGTCGGCCAGCTCACTGATCAGCTCCGGTCGCGCCACGGCCGCCGAGTTGACGGACACCTTGTCGGCGCCGGCGTCGAGCACCGCCTGGGCATCCTCGCGTGAGCGGATGCCGCCCCCGATCGTGAACGGGATGAAGACGTTGTCGGCGGTGCGGCGCGCAATGTCCACGATCGTGTCGCGATCTTCGTGAGAGGCCGTGATGTCGAGGAAGACCAGTTCGTCGGCGCCCTCGGCGTCATAACGCTCGGCCAGCTCGACCGGGTCACCGGCGTCGCGCAGGCCGACGAAGTTCGTGCCCTTGACGACCCGGCCTTTGTCGACGTCGAGGCACGGAATCACGCGTTTGAGCACGCTCATGCAAGGGCCTCGATCGCCTCGGACACGGTGAAGCGCCGTTCATAGAGGGCCTTGCCCACGATCACGCCGCCGAGGTTGGGAGGACCGGCCGCAAGCGTACGCAAGTCGTCGAGTGAGCCGACCCCACCGGACCAGATCAACTCGCCGTCGTTGACCGCCTGCGCGACCGCCTCCACCTCCCTTTGGTCGATACCGCTCAGAGTCCCGTCGAGGTCGACGTTGGTATAGACGATGACTTGCACACCGCGTTTGCGCAGAGCGAGAATCGCTTGATCGGCTCGCAGCCCGGAGTCCTCAAGCCAGCCGTGCGTCGCGACCCGGCCGTCGCGCGCGTCGACCGAAACCGCGACGCGCGCGCCGTACCGATCGAGCGTCGCGTCAAGCACCTGTGCGCTCTTGAAGGCGATCGTCCCCAGCACGACGCGGGCGGCTCCGGCTTCGAGCGCCGCGCCAACCGACTGGAGCGACCGAACGCCACCGCCGTACTGCACCGGCACGTCGAGTGCGGCCGCGATCGTCGCGAGCTGGTCGAGGTTGACGGGCTGCCCGTCCCGGGCGCCGTCGAGGTCGACGAGGTGCAGACGCTGCGCGCCCTGCTCGACCCAGCGGCGGGCTGCCTCCAGCGGTTCCGTGTCGTAGGTGACCGGGCGCTCGTAGTCACCCTGGACCAGGCGTACGGCCTTTCCTCCGAGCACGTCCACGGCTGGATACAGCTCGATCGTCACCGGTCAAGCCTCGGCGCCGACCGCGGCGCAGATCGCTGTGAAGTTCTCCAACAGCTTGATCCCATGGGTGCTCGATTTCTCCGGGTGGAACTGGACGCCGTAAAGATTTTCGTGCTCGACCGCGGCGACGAACGCGTTCCCGTAGAGGGCTGTGCCGAGAACGTCTTCGGGTGAGGTCGGAATTGCTGCCAACGAGTGCACGATGTAGAACGGGCACTGGTCTGGAAGCCCTTCATTGAGCGCCGTCCTCTTGCGCCAGGTAACCGGCGTCCAGCCGATGTGCGGGACCTTGAGGTTCGGCGCGACCAGGCGATCGACGCGTCCCTGCAACAGTCCGAGGCCCCATGCGCCCTGGTTCTCGCTCGAGGCCTCGAACAACAGCTGCATGCCGAGGCAGATGCCGAGCACGGGGACGGCGTCCGCAAGCCGTGACGCGATCGCCGCGTCCAACTCCAGCTCGCGGAGGTTGCGCATCGCCTGCGGGAAGGCGCCGACACCAGGCACGACGAGCCCGTCGGCCGCCTCTATCTCGCCGTGATCGCGCGTGATTACGGCTCGAGCACCGGCGCGGTCGAGCGCTTTCTCGACCGAGCGGCGGTTGCCCATCCCGTAGTCGAGCACGGCGATCTTTGGCCGTGCGACCATCGCTACAACACGCCCTTGGTGGAGGGAACCCCCCGCTCGGCCGGGTCGATCGAGGAAGCTTCGCGCAAAGCTCGCGCAAAGGCCTTGAACGACGCCTCGATCATGTGGTGGGCGTTGTTCCCTTCCAGCACCCGCAGATGCAGGGTCAGCTTCGCGTTGTTGGCGAGGGCGCGGAAAAACTCCTCCGCCAGCTCGGTGTCGAAGCCGGCGATCGAGGTGACCGGCAACTGCGCCTCGTAGACGCACAGCGGCCGTCCGCTCACGTCGATGGCGCAGCGGGCGAGCGACTCGTCCATCGGCACGGTGGCCTCGCCGTAGCGACGGATCCCGGAACGGTCGGCGAGCGCGCGGTCGAGTGCCTGGCCGAGCACGATGCCGACGTCTTCGGTGGTGTGGTGGGCGCCGGTCTCGAGGTCGCCGGTCGCCTTGACGGTGATGTCCATACGACCGTGGCGGGCGAGCAAGTCCAGCATGTGATCGAGGAAGCCGATGCCGGTATCCGCCACCGCTTCGCCTGCGCCATCCAGCTCTAGATCGACCTTGATCTGGGTCTCCTTGGTCTGCCGCTCTACGATGGCACTGCGTGCCTGTTCGCTCATGAGTGCTCCTGCGCTCGTGCTTCGGCGGACTCTGCGTGAATCGGGAAACCCTCGGCCCGCGCGATCCGCGCCGCGTGTGGCGCGAGGGCCTGCGCAGCCTCGGCGGTCAACGATACCAACGCTTGCCGGCGCCGAAACGTGTTCGCGCTCAGCGGACCCGCGAACCGTGCAGTTCGCCTTGTGGGCAAGACATGGTTTGAGCCAGCTACATAGTCTCCAAAGACCGCGCCTGCGCCCTCGCCGTGGAAGACAGCACCAGCGCAACCAACACGCATTGCAACCCGATCTGAATCGGGGCAGTGCAGTTCGAGATGTTCTGGCGCCATCTCATCTACGAACGCAAGAGCGCTGTCGAGGTCAACCGCGTCGACAATCGTCAACTGATCTCCAGCGAATCCAGGCACGACGCTGATGATCTCGGAATAGGCGCTGTCGATATCGGTCAGTGTGTCGGAGTCGGTTCCAACGAGTATCACGGGGCTATCCGGACCGTGTTCCGCCTGGGCGGCAAGGTCTAGAGCCACATTTCTGACGTTTGCGGTTGCCTCGGCAAGCACGATGACTTCGCTCGGACCGGCGATGCTGTCGATGCCGACGAGCCCGAAAAGCTGCCGCTTGGCCTCTTGAACGTATTGGTTTCCGGGACCGACGATCACATCCACCGCTTCAATCGAGCTTGTCCCGAGAGCCAAGGCGGCCACTGCGTGAGCGCCGCCCATTGCATGCACCTCGTCGGCGCCCACGATGGCTGCCGCTGCCAGAATGGACCGATGTGGCTGGCCCTTGGGATCGACAGGGGAAGTCACCACGATGCGCCCAACACCGGCAACCTTGGCTGGCACGCAGCACATGAGCACCGTGGATGGATATGCAGCGCGCCCACCTGGCGCATACACGCCCGCTGCATCGACTGGCAAACTGCGGATGGTGATCTGCTGTCCTTCTGGCAGCGATCGCGATACATCACCGGCAAGCTCCGCCTCCGCGACCTGCCGTATGTTCGATGCGGCGAGTCGGAGGCTCTCTTGCAAGCCCGCCTCGGTGCTGTCCAGTGCCTCGCGGATGCGAGACGGTGGCACGAGCGTTTGCTCTGGGGCCAGCTCGCTTTCAAAGCGTCGCCTGAGCTTCAAGAGCGCCCCATCTCGCTCACTCTCGGCGATGTCTCGCAGTTGAGCGATAATCTCGGCTACCTCTTTCTCGATCTCGCTAGAGACCTCTGTGATGTTCCAAAGGCTCTCGCGCAACTCTCGCTCGCGGCCATTTGGGAGAGCAAGTCGTCTAGCGGCCATCGAGCCTCCCGACCAGATCGTCGATCTCTGCCTGGCGCAGCTTGTGCGCGACGCGGTTGGCGACCAGGCGTGCGGTGCACGTCGCAATCGTTTCGCGCACCTCGAGGTCGTTCTCCGCAAGTGTGCGCCCCGTAGCGGTCAGATCGACGATCGCGTCCGCGAGCCCGACGACCGGCGCCAGCTCGACCGACCCCTTGACCTCGATCACCTCGGCCTGTCGCCCCTGCTGCTCGAAGTGACGTGTGGCGATCTCCGGGTACTTGGTGGCCACGCGGACGGCGCCCAGCCGCCGTTCCAGCTCGTCGGCCACCGCCGTCCCCTTGCGCGTCGCGACGATCATTTCGCAGCGCCCGTAGCCGAGATCGAGCAGCTCATAGACGACGCGCTCGGACTGCTCCATCAAGACGTCCTTGCCCGTGATGCCGAGGTCGGCCGCGCCCGCTTCGACATAGGTCGGGATGTCGCTTGGGCGCAGGGTCACGATCGTGATGCCGTCCAGCTCGAACAGCAACGATCGCGAAACCGCGCGCACCGGTGCGCAATCGAGCCCGATCGAGTCGAGCATGGCCAGCGTTTCCTCGAACAGCGCACCGCGTGGCACAGCGAGCTTGAGCTTTTCCGTCATCGTGGACCACCCTGGCCGCTGCGCTCCTCCTCGGCTTGGGCTACGTGCACCCGCTCGACGTAGAGGGCAAAGCCGCAAGCCGGCAGCGGCCGCCCGAAGCGACCGAGCAACTCGTCGTAGCGCCCGCCGCCGCCCAGCACGTGGCCGAGCGCCGGATCGTAAACTTCGAACACCGCGCCCGTGTAGTAGCCGAGATCGCGGACCAAGCCGAGGTCGAAGATCACCCGGTCGGCAAGCCCCTTCGCTTCGAGGCCCTCGGATACGACCCGCAGCTGGGATACGGCATCGGCCGCCGCCGTGCCACCCAGTTCGGCTGCACGATCGAAGACGCCGCGTCCGCCACGCAATCCAGGCAGGTCGACCAGCACCGATCGCTGCTTCGCTCCAACATCCAGCGCCGATGCCAGCCGCTCCAGCTCGACGAGGTCGTGACTCGCGAGCGCGGCTAGCAGCGGCTCGGCCTGCTCGGCCGGTATGCCGTACGACTCCAACAACCCTCGGTAGAATCCGGCGTCGCCGACGCCGATGCGCGCGCGCGGCAGCTTCGCGGCATCGAGTGCTGCGCTGAGGACTTCGAGCACCTCGACCGTTCCCTCAGGCCAGCCGACTCCGATCAGCTCCACGCCCGCCTGGAGAAATTCGCGCTGCTGGCCGCGCTGCGGTGTGACCGCCCGATACGCGGGCGAGAGATAGCAGAAGCGCAGCGGCGCATCGCGATCGGTGAAGCGCGTGGCGGCCAACCGCGCGATCGGAATCGTCATGTCGGAACGCAGCGCCAGCACCTGCCCCGCCTCGTCGAACGTGCGATAGCTGGCCCCGGCGGCGCGCTCGTCGCCCTGCACGAGCACGTCCTCGTACTCCATCGTCGGAGTCGAGACCTCGCCGTATCCGAACTGCCCGAAGGCGCCGAGCAGCGCCCACGAGAGCTGGCGCAGCTCGCGCATCTCGTCGGGCAGGATGTCTCGCGTTCCAGGCGGAATCAGGTAAGTCATCTCAGAGTCGCTTTCGGCGCGGCAATGCTGCGGCAGGGCCCGTTGGACGATATCGGGCGCCGGGCGAGTTTCCTGCGCGATCGGCCCGCGCGCGCCAGCCGGCTTGCCGGAAGCGGTGCCGGAGCTGCCGCTGCGCTAGGTCGGGATCCGGTCGGTCGAGAGCCGTTCGATGCGCGCCCCGAGATCGCGCAGCCGGTCGTCGATGCGTTCGTAGCCGCGGTCGATCTGCCCGACGTTGCCGATCTCGGACATTCCTTCCGCGCACAGGCTCGCGATGAGCATCGCCATGCCGGCGCGGATGTCGGGGCTCTCCATGCGCTCGCCATGAAGCCGGCTCGGACCGCTGACAATTGCTCTGTGCGGGTCACAGAGCACGATCCGAGCGCCCATCGAGATCAGCTTGTCGGTGAAGAAGAGACGGTTCTCGAACATCTTCTCGAAGATCAACACCGTACCCTGAGCCTGCGTTGCGACCGCCAGCGCTATGCAGGTCAGGTCGGCCGGGAAAGCCGGCCACGGGCCGTCATCGATCTTGGGAATCGCATCGCCAACGTCATCCTTGATCTGAAGGCGCTGCTCCGGCGGAACGAGCAGGTCGCGACCGTCGAGCTGTGATGTCAGCCCGAGTCGATCGAACGCCATACGGATCATGTGGAGATCCTCCGGCACGGTGTCCTTGATGCGCAACTCGCCACCTGTGACAGCGGCCAGCGCCATGAAGCTCGCTATCTCGATGTGGTCGGGGGCGATTGTGTGTCGCGAGCCGTTGAGCTTCGACTTGCCCCGCACGGTCATCACGTTGGAGCCGATGCCGTCGATCTCCGCCCCCATCGAGACGAGCAGGCGTGCGAGGTCCTGCACGTGTGGCTCGCTCGCTGCATTGCGGATCGTGGTCGTGCCAGAGGTGAGGGCGGCCGCCAGCAGCGCGTTCTCGGTCGCCATCACGCTTGCCTCGTCCATGAAGATGTCGCAGGCATTGAGCCCGTTGGGCGCGCGCATGTCGTAGCCGCGCCTGGTCGTCTCGATCTGTGCGCCGAGTGCGATCAGGGCATCGACGTGCGGGTCCAAGCGGCGGCGTCCGATGAAGTCGCCGCCCGGAGGTGGCATGTGGACCTCTCCCAAGCGCGCCAGCAGAGGGCCTGCGAGCAGAAACGAGGCTCGTATGCGTTCGGCCAGCGAGGCGTCGACGTCGCCGCTCACCGAACTGGCCCGCAGCGCCAGCTCGTGGTCGTCGCGCCACAGCACGCTGACTCCAAGATCCTCCAACAACGCCAGCATGGAATCGACGTCGCGGATGCGCGGCACGTTGCTGATCACCAGCTCCTCGTCGGTCAGCAACGAGGCCGCCAGGATCGGTAGGGCAGCATTCTTGTTCCCGCTCGGCACCACGGTGCCGGAAAGCGGGTATCCGCCTTCTATTACGAACTTGTCCATGGTCGAGTTGCGAGTGCCCGCGCGGGGGCGTCTGGAAAAACGCGACATCGGCTCGATCAAGGGTAACAGCGCCTCGCGGCGTTGTCGCGTACTCGGCGCCCTCATGCCTGCCAGCGACCGCCCTGCTTGGCCCACGCGGAGAGGTGCCGACGGAGCAGAATCCATCCGCGAGGCGGGATCGGTGACCGCTGGGCTCGAGCGGCTCGATCGCCGCCCCGCACCACGAGCACGTCGCTTTGCCGGTGCTCATCGTCGGATAGATTCGAGCTGATGACCGACGCAACGATGATCGACGCCGCGGCTCGCCTGTGTGTCGAGCGAAGCGGCTCCGGGTTCCCGGTGGTGCTGGCACACGGGTTGACAGCGACGCGAAGGTACGTGGTACACGGATCGCGACTACTCGAGCGATCAGGCTTCGACGTACTCCTCTCGTTGCTCGAACATGCCCAGACCAAAAGCGTCAACAACCGCCGCACCCGCACCT
>JBBDJG010000012.1:84459-131657 GCA_040880005.1 Solirubrobacterales bacterium | reverse complement strand
CCCCCCTATCATGCTGGAGCGTCCGCCTACGGCGGCCGCCGAACTATTCCCACTCGATCGTGGAAGGCGGCTTCGAGGAGATGTCGAGCGCCACGCGATTCACGTGCTCGACCTCATTGATGATCCGGCTCGACACGGTTTCGAGCAGCTCGTAGGGAAGCCGCGCCCAGTCAGCCGTCATCGCGTCATCTGACGTCACGGCCCGGATGATGATCGGGTACGCATAGGTGCGCTCATCTCCCTGCACGCCGACCGAGTGAACCGCCGGCAGCACGCAGAACGACTGCCACAACTCTCGGTAGAGGCCCGCCTTGCGGATCTCGTCCTGGAGGATCGCGTCTGTCTCGCGCAGGATGTCGAGGCGTTCCCTGGTCACCTCGCCGCCGATCACACGGATCGCCAGCCCCGGTCCGGGGAACGGTTGGCGCCACACGAGGCGATCCGGCAGGCCAAGCTCCGTCCCGACAGCGCGCACCTCGTCCTTGAACAGCTGGCGCAGGGGCTCGATCAGCTCGAAGCCGAGCTGCTCGGGAAGCCCGCCCACGTTGTGGTGCGACTTGATCGTCGCGGTGGTGGCGCCCGAGCCGCCCGACTCGATCACATCCGAGTAAAGGGTCCCCTGGACGAGAAACTTGGCGCCCTCGAGCTTGGCGGCTTCCTCCTCGAACACGCGGATGAACTCTTCGCCGATGATCTTTCGCTTGGACTCGGGTTCGGAGACTCCTGCAAGCTTGGACAGAAAACGCCCCTCGGCATCGACGTGCACGAGCGGAACGTGGAAATGGTCGCGAAACGCAGCCACCACCTGCTCGGCCTCGTTCTTGCGCATCAAGCCGTGATCGACGAACACGCACGTGAGGCGATCGCCCAGCGCGCGGTGCACGATCAGCGCGGCGACAGCCGAGTCGACCCCGCCCGAGAGCCCGCAGATAGCGCGACCGGTTCCCACCTGTTCGCGAATCGAGCGCACCTGCTCGTCCACGAGCGAAGCCGGGCTCCAGTCTCCCTCGCACTCGCAGATCTCGTGGAGAAAGCGTTTGAGAATGTCGGTGCCATACGGCGTGTGAACCACCTCTGGGTGGAACTGGATCCCGTACAACCCTCGCTCGACCGACTCCAAGGCCGCCACCGGAGACGCGACAGACGAGGCGAGCGCGGTGAATGCAGGCGGCGGCTCGAACACCGTGTCGCGGTGACTCATCCACACGCTCTGCTCGGAGGGAACCCCCGACAGCAGACGCCCCGGCTCGATCACGCGCAGGTCCGTGCGGCCGAACTCGCCGACCTCGGCACGCTCGACGCTTCCTCCAAGCTCACGCGCCATCGCCTGCATCCCGTAGCAAATCCCAAGCACCGGAATTCCGAGGTCGAGCAGCTCCTTGCGCAGCCGCGGCGCGTTCTCGTCATAGACCGACGCCGGGCCGCCGGACAGGACCAGTCCCGCCGGACGGCGGGCGCGCAGCTCATCGAGCGAGGTGTCGTGCGCCAGCAGCTCGCTGAACACGCCGCATTCGCGGATGCGACGCGCGATCAGCTGGGAATACTGGCCACCGAAGTCGAGCACCAACACCTCATCCGTCCTGGCCGCTGAAACGCTCGCGCCGGCCCGGGACAGAGTCGCTGCCGTCCTACTCGTCAAGCTTGTCGACCGCCGCCGCCACCTGTGCTTTGCCGTTCGAGCCCATGCCCACGTGTTGCTCGCGCTGGAGCTGCTTGCCCTCGCTCTGAAGCGCGGGTGCGACCATCACCTCCGCTCGATGAAACGAGGCAATGTCCTCGTAGCCACACGTCGCCATCGAGGTCCGTAGCGCGCCCATCAGGTTGAAGGTGCCGTCGTTCTCGTTTGCGGGGCCGAGCAGGATCTGCTCGATCGATCCGTTTTGCAGCGTCACGACGCGTGTGCCGCGTGGCAATGTCGGGTGGAAGGTCGCCATGCCCCAGTGGTAGCCGTGGCCGGGGGCCTCGTGAGCGCGCGCCAGCGGCGAACCGATCATGACCGCGTCGGCGCCGCAGGCAAACGCCTTCGCGACATCCCCTCCGGTGCGCATGCCGCCGTCGGCGATCACGTTGACGTACTGGCCCGTCTCCAGCATGTGCTGCGAGCGCGCCGCCTGCACATCGGCGATCGCCGTCGCCTGTGGAACGCCGATGCCGAGCACGCCTCGCGTGGTGCAGGCCGCACCGGGGCCAACGCCCACCAGCACGCCTACCGCGCCGGTCCGCATCAGGTGCAGCCCGGTCGAGTAGCTGGCGCAGCCGCCGACCACGCAAGGCACCGCAAGCCCGGCGATGAATTCCTTGAGGTTGAGCGGCTCGACCGAGTTCGACACGTGTTCGGCCGAGATCACGGTGCCCTGGACCACGAGCACGTCGAGCCCGGCCTCGAGCGCGGTCTCGTAATGTCCGCGCACGCGTTGCGGTGTGAGCGACCCGGCTGCAACCACGCCCGCTGCTTTGATCTCCTCGATCCGCTGCGCGATCAACTCGGACTTGACGGGCTGCTGATAGATCTTCTGCATCTCCGCGGTCGCCTGAGGCTGTGGAAGCTTCGAGATCCGTTCGAGCTGCGCGTCGGCATCCTCGTAGCGGGTCCAGATGCCCTCGAGGTTGAGCACCGCGAGCCCGCCCAGCTTGCCCACGATCCCAGCCGTGCGCGGCGAGGTGACACCGTCCATCGCCGCTGCCAGCAGCGGCAGCTCGAATCGGTAGGGACCGAGGTTCCACGAGATGTCGATGTCGTCGGGATCGCGCGTGCGGCGCGAGGGCACGATCGCGATGTCGTCGAAGCCGTAGGCCCGGCGACCCTTCTTGCCCTTGCCGATCTCTATCTCCATCCCGGGATCCTAGTCCTGCGGGCTGACGAAACCGGTCGATTGTCGGCAGATGTGAGCTGTCTCGTGGCGGCGAAGCAACTGACGAACGATGTTAGCAGCGGCGGTGCGGCTGGGTTCGCGCGGCATCTACGCCTGCGCATCTACCGGCGCCGGCTCGTCGAGCTCCGACACGACGACTCCGCTGGCGACCCTGCGTGCCTCGGCAGGGTCGAACACACCGGCACCGAGGTGCTGGGTCGACTCGGCGCCGCAGGCCACTCCGAAACGAAGCGCGTTGGAGTGGCTCTCGCCTCCGTAACGCGACGCCAGGTAGCCGGCGAGCAGCGCGTCGCCCGCACCGATCGCGGAGATGGGCTCGAGCGGCTCCGTTCGCACGTCGTAGAGCTGACGCTCGGAGTCGCTTCCGACCAGCGCGAAGCAGCCCTCGGAATGAGTGATCACGGCTTCGCCGGCACCCAGCTCGCAGAGGTTGTACAGCGCGTGGACCCGATCCTGATCCTCAGAGAACTCGTGCCCCACGAGCTGCTCGGCCTCTGCCGAGTTGGGCGACACGAGGCCGGGGCCGGCTCGCAGCGCCAGCTCCATCGGGTCACCCTCGGAGTCCACCACCGTCATCACGTTCAGGTCGCGCAGCTCACCGATCAGACCCGCGTAGAGCTGATCCTCGATGCCGCGCGGCAGGCTGCCGGCGAACACGCAGATGTCAGCCCCCTTGGCGAGGTACAGGATCTTGTCCATGAACATCGATACCTCGGCTTCTGTCACAAGCGGCCCCGGTTCGTTGATTTCCGTCTGCACGCCGCTGGTCGGGTCGATCACGGCCGTCGAGGTGCGTGACTCGTCGCGAATGCGCACGAAGTCGCAAAGAATCGCTTCCTCGGTGAGCTGCTCGATGATGCGCGTGCCGGTCGGACCCCCTGCGAAGCCGGTCGCGATCACGGGCTGGCCCAAATACTTCAGCGCGCGCGCCACGTTGACGCCCTTGCCCCCGGCCATCGTGCGTTGCTCGGTCGAGCGATGACGCCTTCCGATCTGAAAGCTCGGAACGGCGAGCGTCTTGTCGATCGCCGCGTTCAGTGTGACCGTGATGATCATGTGAGCACTGCTCCCTATACAACCACGGGGAGCGAGCGGGCACCAGCCCATATGCCGCAAAATGCGCTAAAGGCCCGCCGTGCGCCGCCGGCGCCTGCGCGCGGCTTCAGCCGCCGACCGGCGGCGGCGATTGCGCACCATCAGCGCGAGCACCAGGAGAGCGACCACGATCAGCACCGGCAACCTGAACAGATAGTGCGCTGCCTTGCGGAAGATGCTCGCGCCCGGCACCGGTTGGGCCGTGACGAGCGGGACGACCTGCTTGCGCTTGCCGTCCACCAGCACCGCGATCGTGCCGACCTTCTTGCCCTTGTCGATCGGCCCGTCGAGCTGATCCGGGCCGCGCACGACGGTTCGCACCCGCTGGCCTCGCCGCACTGAGAGATCCACGCTGCGCGCGCCGACGAGGTTCGCCTCGCGGTCGCCGAAGAACTCGATCTTCGCCTTCGCCACCGTGGCACCCGCGCGCACCGGCCGTACCTGCCGGTAAAGCGAGAAGCCGTAGCCGAGCAGCGCCAGCGTGCTCGAATCGCGTGCGCTCTGTGAAGGCGCACCGAGCACGACGCTGATCAGCTTCGCGCCCTTGCGCGTCGCCGACCCGACCAGCACGTAGCCGGCCTCCTCGGTGTGCCCCGTCTTCACACCCGTGATCCACGGGTACTCGCCCACGAGGTCGTTGCGATTCTCGATCGTGCGCGGATATGCGCCGCTGAGCAGGCGAGCCGACCGCATATCCACCGTGAGCGCGAAGAAACTGTTGCGCATCAAATGCCGCGTGAGTTTGGCGAGGTCGCGCGCGGACGAGTAGTTGGCCGGATCGTCGAGCCCGATCGGGTTCTCGTAGTGCGTGTTGCGCAAGCCGAGCCGGCGTGCCTGGCGATTCATCATGCGGACGAATCCCTTCTGGCTGCCGCCCGCGCCGCGCGCAAGGGTTACCGCCGCGTCGTTCGCGCTCTCGAGCAACAGCGCACGCAGCAGGTCCGCCACCTTCATGCGCTCGCCGGCGCGCAGGTTGATGACGGATTCGGCGGCGCCGGGATGGTATGGCGGCGCGACCAACTCGCGATCGAGCTGGAGCTTCTCCAGCGAGATCAATGCTGTCATCAACTTCGTCGCCGACGCGATTTCCGCATGGGCTTTCGCGTCGTCCGCATAGATCACGTGGCCGTCGGTGGCGTCGACCAGTATCGCTTCGCGGGCGCTCAACGACGGTCCGGCGGCCCCGGTACCGGCCGGACACACCACGCACACGAGCGCAACAACCAGCCCGGCAGCTGGCCCGGCTTTCGGCACCTACCGGAGCTTGATCCGCTGCCCGGTCTGCAGGGCCTGCGGATCGAGGTCGGGGTTGAGCGACTGAAGCTGCGCGACCGGCACACCCGTCTTCTGCGAGATGAGCTGGAGGTTGTCACCGGATTTGACGGTGTAAGAGCGGCGCACGGTCCGTTTCGTCTGGGTCTGCTGCTGGTCCGACGAACCGTTGGATCCTCCGTCGTCCGACCCCCCTAGCGAAACGGCCAGCACGATCACGACCAGCACCGCAAACGCCGCCAGCGACGCCGGAGCAACTATCCGCAGCGAGTTGCGCTGTTCACCCATGCCCGAGTGATGTTAGCCCGACAGCTCCCAGACCTGCTCGCGCAGCCGCTCCGCCGCATCGCGTGCGCGGGAGACATCGCCCGATTCGATCGCAGGATCCACGATCGAGCGCGAAACGGCGATCAGACCGGCTGCACGTCCAGGTGCAAACGCCGCCGCAAGGTCGGCCACATCGCCTCCCTGCGCGCCCACACCCGGCATCAGCAGGATCGCGCTTGGCATGTCGCGGCGTAGCCGCTCGAGCAGGTCCGGCTGCGTAGCCGCCACAACGGCACCCACGTCGGAAAGGCCACTCGAGCCGACCGTGCCGGACCCGAGCGCGTCGACGATTCGCGCAAGGCGCTCGTGCAGGGGTGACTCTCCTACGCCATGGGTGACGTCCTGAATCTCCGAAGCGCCGGGGTTCGACGTGCGCACGAGCACGAACACGCCGGCGTTCGCCGAGTGAGCGGCAGCGATGATCGGCGCCAGCGAGTCCCTCCCCAGCAACGGGCTTGCGGTCACGGCGTCGGCCTCGAGCCCGCGAACCTCACCCCACGGCGTTTCGGTACCGCCCACCAGCGCCTGCGCGTACGCCGTAGCGGTGTGCGGAACATCGCCGCGCTTGGCGTCGACGATCGCCAGCAAACCGGCGTCGCGCGCCAGATCGACGCACGACGAGAGCGCAGACCAGCCCGGCGCGCCGAGCCGCTCGAAACAGGCGCTCTGGAGCTTGACCGCCACGCAAGCCGTGCCCGCCGCCTCGACCATCATCGCGCAGTGCGCCGTCACCGCACGCGCCGAGCGCTCGGCCGGAGATCCGTCACCGGCGGCGGCGTGAGCGGCCGGGATCAGCCTTCCAGGGTCGGGGTCGAGCCCGATCACGACCTGACTTTGGCGCTCACGTACCGCTTCGGAGAGGCGATCCGCGAAGCTCATTGAACGGCGCCGCACGTCGCGTTCAGGCGCGCCGTGGCCACGAAGCCGTCGTGCGGCCCGGCTCCGAGCCAAGGCCGCACACGAACCACCTGTGAAGAAGGAGTTGCCCTATCCGGGGCTACTACGTTCCCTTGACAGCCTTCTTGAGTGCCGATCCCGCACTGAAGCGCGGCACTTTGCCGCCCGGAATCGTGATTCGCTCCCGAGTCTGCGGGTTTACACCCTGACGCGGTCCACGCACTGCGACGTGAAACTTGCCGAAGCCCGTGAAGGCGACCTCGCCGCCTGAGACCAGCGTGTCTTCGATCGTGCCGAGAACTGCCTCCACGGCATCCGTGGCGTCCTTCTTGGAGAGCCCGGTCCTCTCGGCGATCTGCTCGATGAAATCCTGCTTCGTCACTACTCCCCCTTTCTAGGTGGGCAAAATCGGGCCGACCCTAGCAACGCTCGCGGACGATGACAAACCCGATACCCCATGAACAAGCCAAATTTCGCGTCCGCTTCCCATTCCAAAGCGGTTTTCGCTCTAGGAGCCGGCCACGGCCATCTCGGCGATCAGCAGCGGCGCCGATCGCACGCTGCCGCCGAAAGGAAGCCAGCGGGCTTCGTTGCCCGCGGCTTCCACTCCGGCGAGCATCGAGAGCAGATCGGAGGCGATCGTGAACCCGCGCAGGGGTCGGCCAAGGACGCCACCCTCGATCAACCTCCCGGTGGCGCCGACCGAGAACTGACCCGTGATCGCGTTGACCCCTGAGTGCAGGCCCTTGACGGCCGTCACGTAAACACCGTCCCCGGCACTTGCGATCAGGTCGTCGAGCCCGCGGTCGCCAGTTTCGACAATCAGGTTCGAGCAGCCGACGCCGGGCGCCGCGCGATATGAGCCGCGCTTGGCGCTGCCGGTGGATTCGCGTCCGACCCGGCGCGCGGAGCGCGAATCGAACAAGTAGGTCTTGAGATTGCCGCCCTGAACCAGCTCCGTGCCGCGGGTCGGCGATCCCTCATCGTCGAACGGCTGGGTCGCAAGTCCTCCGTGCGCGGTCCCGTCGTCGAGCAGGCCGAATGCCTTCGAGGCGACAGGCTCGCCCTCCTTACCGGCAAACAGCGATCGCCCGCGCTGTACCGCCTCCGCAGACAGACGAGACCCGACGATTGCGGCAAAGTGCGCCGCTACGAACGAGTCGAGCACCACGGGACAGCGCCGGCTTGATGGCTGCTCGGCGCCGTGGAGTTGCAGTGCGCGATCGGCCGCCTCGTGACCGATTGCCTCCGCGTCGAGATCGCCCGGGTCACGCCCCGTGGCCACGCCCACGCCGGTCATCAGATCGGAGCCTGTGCCGGCAAATGCGTACGAGTACGCGTAACACTGCGTACGTTGGAACGAGCCGCAGAAACCGGCGGAATTGGCCAGCGCGATCGTGGCCTTGCCGTCCGAGTAGACCGTGTCCTCCACGTTGGACACGAGCGGGTCGCGCTCGCGCGCGGCGCGCTCGACCGCAAGCGCGATGTTCACCTTGCGCTCGGCACTCCACGATCCGAAGTCGGGCGACGACAGCTCGCCCACGTCGGCGCGACCGCACTCGTCGGGAAGTCCCACGGACTGGTCGCGATCGGTGACGGTCGCCGATTCATGCGCCGCACCTGCGATCGCAGCCAGGCCGCGCTCGCCGAGATCGGAGCCGTACGCGTAGCCGCTGCGGCCGTCTCCCGTCAAAGCCCGCACGCCGATGCCGTGGCTGCCCGCCTCGGTCAAGCTTTCGACCGTGCCCTCGTAAACACGCACCGTGCACTCTGACCCGTCCTCGCAGTAGGCATCCGCCTGCGCCGCGCCCGCTTCGAGTGCTCTCTCCACCGCCTGCGCGGCCGCGCGCTCGAGTGCGCCGGCCTCGACCCGCTCGCGCTCAGCCGACATCGGTGCCACCCACCGTCAGTTCCGAGATACGCACGGTCGGCTGTCCGGTTCCGACTGGGATCGACTGTCCATCCTTGCCGCAGGTACCGCTCTTCATGTCGAGGTCATTGCCGATCGCGTCGATGCGACCCAGGACGTCGAGCCCGTTCCCGATCAACGTAGCTCCGCGCACCGGCGCCGTCACCTCGCCGTGCTCGATCAGGTACCCCTCGGACAGCCCGAACACGAAGTCGCCGGTGGCGGGCTCGACCTGGCCGCCGGCGAACGAGACCGCGTACAGACCGCGATCGACCTCGGCGATTATCGCCTCGGGGTCGATATCCGTCGGAGCTATGTACGTGTTGGTCATGCGGGGAATCGGTGGACAGCGAAAGTTCTCCCGCCGGCCGTTTCCGGTCGGAGCGGCTTCCTGCTTGCGCGCGGACGTGACGTCGTACAGGTAGCTGCGCAGCTCTCCCTCCTCGATCACGCAGGTGGACTGGCAAGGAGTGCCCTCGTCGTCGATGCCGTTGGTGCCCCACTCGCCGGCCATGAGCCCGTCGTCATACGCGGTCACGATTCCCGCGGCGAGCGTCTCCCCGATCCGGCCCGAGTACACCGAGGCATCCTTGCCCACCGCGTCGGCTTCGAGTCCGTGGCCCGTGGCCTCGTGGAACAGCACGCCGCCGAAGCCGTTGCCGACAACCACGGTCATCGGGCCCGCCGGGGACGAGCGAGCGCCGAGCATCGTCAGCGCACGCTGAGCCGCCTGGTCGGCCACGCGCGCCGGGTCGGTACTCAGCAGCTCGAACCCAGCGTGGCCGGCCAGAGACTCGAGGCCGGTCTCGACACGACCGTCCTCGCGAGCCACGACCTGGGCTCGCAGCCCGACGCGCGTGCGGTCGTCGGCCGCATGCAGGCCCTGCGAGTTTGCGACCTCGACGGTGCGTCGGATCTCCGAATAGCCGGCCGCCACCTGCGCGATGCGGCCGTCGCTGGCCCGCGCGCGCTCATCGCACTCCCTGAGAATCTGCGCCTTGCGCGCCGCATCGACTTCGCCGGGCGGATCGACGATCCGCTGGCCCGCGGCAAGTCGCTTGGCCTGCAGCGGCTCGGGGGTCACCGTGGACCGGCGCACGGCCGACGCCACCTCCCGGGCCAGCCGCTCGAGATCGCCTTCTGCCGTCCCGTCCACGTAGCCGAAGTATGTGGACTCGCCCGCGATCACCCTAATCGACGCACCGAGATCGAATCCGCGCCGTGCACCCTCGAGTCGTCCGTCATCGAGCGAGAGAGAAAAACTTTCCACGCGCTCGGCAAAGACCTCCGCGAAGTCTCCACCCTTCGACAGGGCCAGGCCGATCAAGCGCTCGACCGCGGGCCGTTCGAGCAGCGACGACGCAGCGCCGACGCTCACACGACCTTCCCGCCGCCGGTGCCTCCGTGTCCGGCGACCTTGCGCGCCAGCTCGAGCAGGCGATCGGATTCCGCCGATGCCTCCAGGACCCGAGGCTCGCGGTGCCCCACACGAACGCGCACGCGGGGAATGCGGCTCTGCTTGCGACGGCGCAACGCCGCTCGCAGCTCGCCTGCATATCCGCTCACGCGACCGATATCCGCGTACCTCAATGACCCGCGCTCCCGTCGGGGACATCGAGATCGGCCAGCACCGCGCGCATCTCGTGCAGCACGATCCCTGCCAATGCCAAGCGATCCGCCACGCACACCATCGCGATCCCGTCGCGTGCGATCACGTAGACGGCCTCCGACTCGCAGAGCACGTCCAGCTCAACCGCCTCGGGCTCGCCATTGCGCAGATCGAGCGCCATTCGCACCAGCTCCGACGCGGCCTCGACGCTTGCGTCCAAGGCCGGCGACGGTGCCGCTGCGAGCAGATCGCCGCCGCGCAACAGCATCGCGCTGCGGATGTCCGACGAGAGCTGGAGCAGATAGCGAAGCGCCAACTCGTGTTGATCGGCCGCCATCGGTGACACACTTAGAATATAAGCGCTCCAATGCCCATCGCCCGCATAGCCTGGATGACCGTGACCGGTATCTGCGCGATCGCCGCGTTGCTGCTGCTCGTCAACGGATACGACGGCTACAGCGCGGTGCTGATCTTCATCGGGCTCTCGGCGGCGATCAATCTGCTTGGCGAACGCGCCTAGCGGACCCCACTAGCAGGCCGCGCAGCTTCTACCGCGGGTTCCTCACCGGCTCCATGTGCACCAGCATCTCGGCCGCGGGTATGCGCTCGCGCAATGAATTCTGTAGCTCGTGCGCGATCTCGTGTGCGCGCTCCAACGAGGTGTCAGACCGAAACTGCACGTGGACGTCGACGTAGCGCTGACTGCCGGCCCGTCGGGCACGTAGCTTGTGATACCCGACCAGCTCGGGGCCGGGATAGGTCTCGATCAGCGCTTTTACGATGTCCAGCTCCTCGGCGGGCAGCGCTTCGTCCACGAGCACGCGCGACGAGCGACTGAGAATGCGCAAGGCTGCATAGACGATCGCGCCCGCCACGATCAACGCGACGATCGAGTCGATCTGTTGCCAGCCCGTGATCTCGATCAGCACGAGCCCCGCGAGCACGCCCACCGACGTCAACGCGTCGGTACGTAGATGCTCCGCATCGCCCTCCAGCGCCGGCGAATCGTGGCGCCGCGCCTGCCTGAACATATACGTGGACACCACTATGTTGACGGCCGCGGAGAAGGCGATCACAGCAATTCCAACTCCGAGCGAGTGGACCGGGTCGCCACCCGCGACCAGACGCCGCACCGCCTCGTAGACGATCACACCGGCACCGACGAGGATCAGCATGCCCTCGATCGCCGCCGCGAGGTTCTCGAGCTTGGCATGCCCGTAGAGGTGCGACTCGTCGGCGGGCTCATCGGCCTTGCGCACCGAGAAGTACGCGACCACCGACGCGACCAAGTCGATGCTGGAATGCATCGCTTCAGTGAGGATCGCTATCGACCCCGTAACCGCGCCGGCGGCGACCTTCAACACGATCAGCAACGAGTTCGAGACGATCGACAGGCGCGCGACGCTCGATTTGCCGGGGCCGTCGACCGCGGCCGGAGTCAGCACGGATCGCGGTCGCGAGGCGAACAGCCTCGTGCCGCGCCTCACGCGGACCCCTCGAGCAGCCTCAGCAAGCGCGCCGCAGCGGCCCCGCGGTGACTGATCGCGTCCTTCCCGGCCTGGGCGGACTCCGCGGCCTCTGCGGCCTCCGATATTTCGGCCATGGTCAAATTCTGCTCTGCTTGCTCGTTCGGCACAAACGCGGGGTCGTACCCGAAGCCACCGCTTCCTCTCGGAACGTCGATCAACATGCCTTCACAGCGGCCTTCGACCACAGTCTCCCGCAAAGACCCGCCGGAGACGGGCTCGACCAGCGCCAGCACGCAAACGTAGGCGGCACGGCGATCGACGGCGTCGCTGAGGTCGTCCAAGAGCTTGGTCAGGTTTTGCTCGTCTGTGGCGTGCTCGCCCGCGTAGCGGGCCGACCTCACGCCCGGCGCGCCGCCGAGCGCAGCCACCTCGATGCCGGAGTCGTCGGCGAGCGCCGCGCGCCCCGTCGCTCGTGCAGCCGCACGCGCCTTGATCAGCGAGTTCTCGGCGAAGCTCGCGCCGACCTCGGCCGGCAGCTCGACATCATCGGGCAGCCGAACCAGCGCGAGCGGTGCCAACAGCGACGAAAGCTCTCGCAGCTTGTGGGGGTTGCGGCTCGCGAGTACGACCTCGCGCGTTCGCGCCATCGTTCGGACTCACCCGGCAAGAGCGGTTCGCTGGGCGTCCAGCAACGAGGCGATTCCACTTCCTGCAAGCTCCATCAGAGCGTCGAACGACGAGCGCGGAAACGAGACGCCCTCGCCCGTGGCCTGGACCTCGATCAGCTCGCCCGCCGCGGTCATCACGACGTTCATGTCGACGTCCGCCTTCTGGTCCTCGCCGAAGTGGAGGTCGAGCAGTGGCTCTCCCGCCACCAGCCCGCATGAGACCGCTGCGACGGCATCACGCAACGGTAACTCGCCGAGGTCGCCGGAGTCGATCAGCCCGCGCAGGGCAAGCTCGAGCGCGACGTACACCCCGGTGATGCTCGCGCAACGGGTGCCGCCGTCCGCCTCGAGCACGTCACAGTCGAGGTACACGGTGCGCTCTCCCAGCGCGCGTGCGTCCAGGACCGCTCGCAGCGAGCGTCCGATCAAGCGCTGAATCTCGACCGTGCGCCCGTCGGGGCGCCCACGCGCCACGTCGCGCGGCCGGCGCTCACCCGTGGAGGCCGGCAGCATCGAGTACTCGGCGGTGAGCCACCCTTCGCCCGTTCCCTCGCGCCAGCGCGGCACCCCTTCCACCAGCGACGCGGTGCAGATCACGCGCGTGCCGCCGATCGAGAACAGCACCGAACCGTCGGCCGTGCCGACGAAACCCGTGTCGATGTCGATCGGTCGCAGGGCGTCAGCGGCCCTGCCATCGCTGCGCGCCAACCAAGCCTCCCTCGTCGCCCCACGACAGTCGCAGCATGCTACCTGGCGTGGGCGGGACGGCGACGACCAATCGCCGCCCCGCGGAGCTCCGGCTTTCTCTAGTAGCGCACCTGCTTCACGGCCTCTTCGATCTTCTTGACCAACAGCAACGCGAGCTGCTGCCCCTCGGTCATCTTGTAGCTCTTCATCGCCGCGATTACGCCGAACATCACGACCGCGATCAAAGTCACGAGCCCGACGTACTCGACCGTTCCCTGGCCACGCTGACCCGCGCCGGCGCGGCGACGCCGACATGTCAGCTCGCCAACCCACGCCTGCACGTAGCCGATCGTCTCGTACACGAGGACCTCCCTGTCTGGTGTGGTTGCAGAGGATGCGAGCGTGATGGTCATTCACACACGTATCCAGACCTGAAAGTCAAGATTCGACGCCGCGAACGTCAAGGATGGCGTCAGGCCAAATCTGGCCACCAGCGGCCGTGGTGCTCGAGCGCAGTGCCAACAGTCTCGTCGCGCCCGTCGCTGATCACAGCTTGGGGGCGCTGGGCTCCGCGCATCGTGGTCGCGACGGCTTCGGACAGCGCGTTCAAGTCGTAACCTCCTTCGAGCACGAACCCGAGCGGAGCGTCCAGCTCGTCGGACAGCGCTCGCATTCCCGACGCGAGCGCTCCGTAGCTCTCCTCGGTCAGCTCGCAATCCGCGAGCGGGTCGTCGCGGTGCGCATCGTATCCAGCCGACACGAGCAGCAACTGCGGCCGGTAGAGGCGGGCGATCGGCGCGATCACCTGCGCGAACAGACTAAGGTAGGTCGCCTCGCCCGAGCCGGCGGGAACGGGAAGGTTGACGGTGAACCCCTCGCCGTCGCCGACGCCGATGTCTTCGACCGCGCCCGTCCCGGGATAGAGCGGCGATTGGTGAATGCTGATGTAGAGCACCGAATCCGTTCCGTAGAAGATGTCGTTGGTGCCGTTGCCGTGATGCACGTCCCAGTCGAGCACCAGCACCCGCTCCATCCCCTCCTGCGTGAGCGCGTGCTGCGCCGCCACCGCGACGTTGTTGAACAGGCAGAAGCCCATCGACTGCGCCGGCTCGGCGTGATGGCCCGGCGGTCGAAGCGCGCAGAACGCTACCCCCGCCTGGCGCTCGATCAGCAGATCGACCGCGTGCACAGCCGCGCCCGCCGAGTGCAGCGCTGCGTCGAAGGACCCCGACGAGGCGATCGTGTCCATGTCGAGCATGCCACCGCCGCTTCGAGCGATCGACTCAATCGAATCCACGTAGGGGGCCGGGTGAACCGCTTCCAGCGTCTCACGAGCTACCGCCGGGGCCTGCTCGCGATCGAAGCCGAGCCAGTCGTCGCGCTCCAGGCGACACTCGATCGCCTCGATCCTCGCGGCACATTCGGGATGCGCGCCCGTGTCGTGCTCGAGCGACGATGCATGATGGAGGTAGACGTAGCGGTCCAAGGCCTCTCCCATCGAACCGAGACGAAGGCGTCCCGATGACCGGGGCGGATACCGTACTGCCCCCGTGACGGCCCCCGCCCTCCCCCGGCAGCTGAGCTTCGACGTGGCCGTGATCGGCGCCGGCGCCGCGGGCTTGTACACGTCATTGGTGGCGGCCGAGTGCGGCGCGAACGTCGCGCTGGTGTCGAGTTCGCCCCTGCCACAGTCGGCCAGCTACTGGGCCCAGGGCGGGCTGGCCGCGGCGATCGGCCCCGACGACGACACGGAGCTGCACCTGCGCGACACGATTGCGGCAGGGCGCGGAGCGACCGCATCCTCACGTGCGCGAATTCTCTGCGACGAGGCTCCCGAGCGCCTGCGCGAGCTCGAGCAGCGCGGCATGCAGTTCGACGCTGACGAGACCGGGGCTCTGATGCTGGGCCTGGAAGGCGGTCACTCTCGACGCCGGATAGTGCACGCCGGAGGAAGCGCCACCGGTCGATACATCACGGTGCAGCTTGCAGATCTGGTCGCAGCCCACGAGCGCATCACGGTGTTCGAGCGATGCTCGGCATCTCGACTGTGGGTCGTCGACGACCGCTGCGCCGGACTTGCGAGCGACGCCGGTCCGATCGGCGCCGCGACGACGGTGCTCGCCGCCGGCGGCGGGGCCGCGATGTGGCAGCGCACAACGAATCCGCGAGGAGCCGTAGGCGCCGGCATGCGCCTGGGCCTCGACGCGGGAGCCGAGCTTGCCGATCTCGAGTTCTGCCAGTTCCACCCGACAGCGCTGTCGCTCGAGGGAGAGTTGGACGGATTCCTGATCACCGAGGCCGTTCGCGGGGAGGGCGCGAAGCTCGTAACGAGCGCCGGCGAGCGGTTCGTCGACGAGCTTGCTCCGCGCGACGAGGTCGCACGGGCGATCGGGGAACGGTTGCGCGACTCCGGGGAGGATCACGTGCTGCTGGATATGCGCAGTCTCGACCCCGCTCGCTTCCCGAACATCTATGAAGAGCTTGCCGGAGCCGGAATCGATCCGACGCGCCAGCCGATCCCGGTGTCGCCGGCCGCCCACTACACGATCGGCGGTATCGCCACCGACGAGCATGCGCGCTCGTCGCTACGCGGCCTCTACGCGGTGGGCGAATCAGCTTCCACCGGGGTCCACGGCGCCAACCGGCTCGCATCGAACTCGCTCTCGGAGTGTTTCGTGTTCGGACGGCGCGCGGCGCTGGCGGCGGCGGCGGAGCCGGCCTCGCAGCGCCCGGATCCTGCTTCGGCCCCGTCGGGCGCGGTCGCGATGCAACCGAGCGAGGAGGTTAGGCGCTCGCTGTGGAACCACGCCGGACTGCTGCGCGACGAGCAAGGGTTGCGCCAGCTCGCGCAGAGCCCCGACGTGGTCGCCCGCATGATCGGCGCAACCGCGCTGCGTCGGCGCGAGAGCAGGGGCTGCCACCTGCGCTTCGACTTCCCCGAGCGCGATCCGGCGATGGACGGGAGGCACCTGGTGGTGGGACGCTCGGAGGAACCTTCCTTGGTCCCTTGGGACTGATGCCTGCCAGCGCGGTGTTGATCAGCTCGCCAGGCAGTTGTGACCGAACTGCACCACCACGGCAGCGATGTCGCCGCCTGAGATGGCGCCGTTAGGCGGCCTCAGGTTCCATGGGTTCGAGCCGATCAGGGACCCGCCCCTGTCATAGGCCGGGTGGTAGTTGGCACGGGCGCCGGGAGGCAAGATCGCGGGATTCGGCTCCAGGCTCACGTCGCTGTAGCGATCGAAGTCACCCGCCATTGTGTCGGTTGCGCCGAAGCGGCCGACGATCGCGGAGATGTCGCTACCGCTTACCGCGCGGTCTCGTTGGAGCTTGCCGCTCGCGGGCGTGGGAACGTCGAACAAGTCCCAGGGGTTGAACGGGTCGCGCAGGCCGCCTGTGGCAGGGGTGTTCCGCAGCTCCTGAGTCTCCGAACAGCCGTCGCGGTCGTAGTCGTACTGCTGCGCGGGAGGCATGCCGGTCGTGTGATCCCACTCCGTCAGCGTGAATCCCGCATCGGCGAAGCCAAACGGCGGCAAGGGAGGATCCCCAGACGGTTCGCTGCAGTCGGACCGACCTATCCAGAGGTCCACCGTGCCGGCGGCCGTGGGCTGGGTCTGGTCGACGGGCAAGATTGCCTTCGCGTACATGTACGGACCCACGAACTCCTGCTCCAGAACGCCGTAGCAGCCCTGAATGTGAACCTCGCCGTCGGGCCCGCCGTGATCGGGGTCGTAGAAGTTCCCCGGGCCGGACAGCACGACGTGAGTGCTGTCCACGTCCGCGAACAGCCCGCTGGCCGGAGGTCGCGGCGCCGGAACGCCCGGCCAGGACCACTCGACGGGAGGCGGCGAGCCCTCGACCCCGTCGCCGCACTGACTGATCGGGGCCGGGGGGCAGAAAGAGGTGCTCTGCACGGGCGGATTGAGACTGGCGCCTGCCTCCTGCGGGTTGACGGCAACGAACTGGTTGAGCACTATGGGCTCGTAGGCATCGATCATGCAGAACAGGCGGCTCACGACCGAGTTGCCGTTGTCCGCGTTCACCTCGACCGTCCCTCTGCACATGGCGTAGGCACCCGGTTCGGCGCCGGAAGGAATTGCCGTGACGAGAAGCTCGCCGACGCTGTCGTCCCTGCCGTCGCCCGAGTGTCCTCCGGGGTGTGCGATCGCAGAGGTGGCGCATGAGATCGACAGCAGTGCTGCGAGCGCAAGAACAGATGTGAACGGGGCACGAGTGGTGCGAATCCTCATTTGGAGTGGTCCTTTCTCTCTGTCGGTCGAGTCGGGTCTTGTCTTTTCGAGTCTCACGAGCCCTGCGCGGCATGGACGCAGTTATGCCCGAACTGCACCACCGCGGCCGAGATGTCCCCACCTGCGATCGAGCCGTCGGCGGGCTTCAGGTCCCACGGGTCACCTCCGACGATCGTGCCGCCGCGGTCGTAGGCGGGGTGGTAGTTGGAGCGAGCGCCCGAGGGTGAGACCGTCGCGTTTGGCGTCGACAGCGGATCGCTGTCCCGGTCGAAGTCACCGGGCGCCGAGTCGCTCGAGCCAAAACGCGCGACGACCGCGCTGATGTCTCCCCCCGAAACACTCTTGTCCCTGGCAAGCAAAGTGCCCGTGGGCACGTCCATGAAGTCCCAGAAGTTGAGCGGGTCGCGTTTTCCACCCTCAGCCGGGTCTGGACCCAACTCTACGCCGTCGCCGCAACTGTCGGAGTCGGTGTTGGGATTCAGCGGATCCGTGCCGAACTGGAGCTCTTCCTCATGGGAAAGACCATCGCAGTCCTTGTCCTCCGCGGGGCAGAGCTCGATCGCACCGATGTCACAGCCTGCGCCTTGGGGCCGAGGGATGCCGCGTTGGTCTGTGTTCGGAGGACAGACGCCGACATCTATGGCTGGGCTTCCCGGCAACAAGTAGTGCGTCTCAGTCGGGCCGCCGTTGTCAGCGAGCGGACCAAGCAACGGATCGGCACTGCTGATGTCGCCACCGCCCGCAAGTCCGCAGCTCTCGTCGCTGTTCACGTTGTGTCCCTGGGAGGTGATCGGACCGTCGCAGTCGCTTGGGCTCCCGTTGAGCGTGTTGTCAGCGACGATCGTGTTCTCCAGGTCGACATATCCGTCGCCGCTGGCCGTGTGGAAGCTGAGGATGCCGCCTCCCTTTGAGCTGGCCGTGTTGGCTGCGATCGTGCTGCTCTTGGCGGTGGTACCGGCGTTCAGGCCGTCCTGGGTCTTGTGGTCCAGCATGCCCCCGCCCTGAGTGGCCTGATTGCCGCTTACGGTCGTGTTCTCTAGATCGAGCTTCCCGCCATGGTTGTGTAGTCCTCCGCCGTTCGTGCCCACATTGCCGTCGACCGTGCTGGAGTTCAGGGCAAGTGTTCCGGCGCTCCAGGCGCCGCCCCCGTTCGTGTCGGCGGAGTTGCCGGCGATTCTCGTGTTGGCTGCACTGAGCGTGGCGTCCTTCTGGACCCAGAAACCGCCGCCCTCACCTTCGTCGACAGTGACGCCGGACGGTGCCATCACCCTGTTCCCGATAACGACGCTGTCCCTGAGGGTTACGGATCCCCGGCTCGCTGCGTAGATTCCGCCCCCGCTCCCGCGCTGGGCTGTGTTCAAGCTCACGGTGCTGTTGCGCACGGCAAGCACCGCTCCCTCGGTGTTGTAGATTCCGCCGCCGTCTCCCAGCTCGCTGCCACCCGGATTCGTGACGTCGTTGCGAATAATGGTCGTATCCCGGAGGGTGAGACTGGAATCAACGGAGTTGTAGATGCCCCCTGCTATAACGCTGGCAGTGTTATCGCTTACAGTGCTGCTTCTAATCGTTGCCGCGACTGAGATGTATGTAAGGACGCCGCCGGGCCCATAGTCTGCGATGTTGTTGCTTACAGTGGCGCGCTCGAGGCTAAGCGTGCTCAGGCGGGCATCGATGCCGCCTGAGTAGGTAGCCAAGTTGTCGGCAACGGTGCTGTCCTTGACGATGAGCCCACCATGGTGAGTCAGGATGCCGCCGCCGAACGTGCTTGCGTTGCCGCTTACCGTTACGTTCTCGAGGGTCAGCTCAGCCTCAATGTTGCGGATGCCGCCGCCGCCCCTTTGAGGATCGAAAAATGGCGCTTGGTCTACGCGCCTGCCGTTCCGAATCGTGAGCTCGGAGACGTCGACAACAGGGGTGGGGGTGCCGGGCGCCGACCACCCCACATCCAGCACCCGGTCAAGCTGCCCCCCGTCGATCACGGTTGTCTGTTCACCGGCGCCGATTAGGCTCAAATCGGATCTGATGTCCAGATCGCCGCTTCCCCCGTCGTTCTCCAAGCAGGGAATAGGCGGCGGCGGGCAGGAAGGCGAAATCAAGAGCTCATACGTTCCGGCCGGCACCTCGATCGTGTCGGGGCCGCTGCCGGTTCCACAAGCGTCGATCGCCACGTCCGTGTTCGCCGCCTTGATCGCCTCACGCAGCGCGCAGTCGCCGTCGGAGTTCAGCTCGTCGTTGGTCGTAGTCACGGAGATAGTCGCGGCCTGCGCGATCTGGGCCTGCGCCGCGACCAGAAGAACGGCGGCCAACGCTCCCAAGAGGGCCAGCTTTCGTCCTCTCCATCTGCTCTCTCGGAAGCGTTGGGCCGCTGGTCTGCTCGAACCGCGCATCGATATGCAGTGCCCTGCGCGAGCGATTCCCCCCAACAGAGCCCCCAAAGTGCGAATCCTCAGGTCGAGCACGGTTCTCCCCCCCCGTGTGCGAATCCTCATTGGAATGATCCTCTCCTCCGCACGCTGAGTGGCGGTCTTGTCTTCCGCTTGTCGTTAGCCCTGCTCGTCATGCCACGCAGTTGTGCCCGAACTGCGCCACGGTCGCGGAGATGTCTCCACCTGCGATCGAGCCGTCGGCGGGCTTTAGGTCCCACCGGTCGCCTCCGACGATCGTGCCGCCGCGGTCGTAGGCGGGGTGGTAGTTGGCGCGAGCGCCGGAGGGAAGGATCGTCGCGTTGGGCGTCGAGAGCGGGTCACTTTGCTTGTTGAACTGGCCCGGCTTGGAGTCGTTCGATCCAAAGCGGGCAACGACCGCCGCTATGTCTCCGCCGCTGACCCTCTTATCGCGTGCAAAGCCTGTGCCCGTGGGCACGTCCATGAAGTCCCAGAAGTTGGATGGGTCGCGAAGGCCGCCTTGGGCTGCATTTGTGTCGGTCTCCCGATCGTCGGCGCAGCCGTCGTGGTCTGCGTCTAGGTCCACCAGCGGGTCGCGCTCCACCGCTCCGATGTCGCATGCGAAGTCTTGGGGCCTCGAGGTGCCGCGCTGGTCTTGGGTCGGGCAGCTCGAGCTTCCCTGGTTAAGGGCTGGGCTCCCAAGCGCGAGCATGTGGGTCTTGGTGGGGCCGGTGTTGTCTGCGAGCAGGCCGAGCTTTGGGTCTTGGCCTGTGATATTGCCGGCCGTGTCGCCCGAGATGGTGCACTCTTGTGGTGGTGTGCTGTCGATCATCTCGATCAGGTTGTAGGCGCCCGAGAAGCCCTCGATGCCCGAGGTGATCGGCCCGGCGCATTCGCTTGGGGTCTGGTTGACCTCGTTGTTGGCGACGATCGTGTCCTTTAGGGCGATCTTGCCGTAGGGGCCGCTGGGTGGCGAAGCCTGAAGGTTCTTCAGGCCGCCTCCCGTAGAGGTGGCGGCGTTTTGGGCGATCGTGGAGCTTTGCAAGGTGGTGCCGCCGCTTGGGCCGCCGGCGACATCGTGGTCGAGGATGCCTCCGCCTTGGGTTGCGGAGTTGCCAGTAACGGTCGTGTTGGTGAGGTCGAGCGTTCCGCCGTGGTTGTGAAGCCCGCCGCCGTTCCTTCCCACGTTGGCCGAGACAGTGCTGGCCTCAAGGGCGAGGGTGCCAGCGCTCCAGATGCCGCCGCCGTTGGTGTCGGAGGTGTTGGCGGAGATCGTGGAGTCGAGCACGTCCATCGTGGCGTCCTTTTGGATCCAGAGGCCGGCGCCTTCGCCGAAGTCCACACCGGCGCCACCTGGATCGCGGGCCACGTTGCCGGATACCGTGCTGTCCTCGATGCTCAAAGAGCCCTGCGCCTGGTAGATGCCGCCTCCGTTGCCGTTGCTCGCCGTGTTGGCGCTCACGGTGGTGTTCATGAGGCTTACGCTCGCATTTACCACGGCTATGCCGCCTCCGTTGCCGGCGCCGTTTGCGGTGTTCCCCGTGATCGCGCTGCCAGTGAAGGAGGCGTTCCCCGAGGTGACGAGAACGCCGGCCGAGGCCGGAGCGCTGTTCCCACTGACCGTGGCGCCATTCAGGACGAGGGTGCCCGCGCTCTCGATCGCACCAGCGTAGAGCGCTGCACGGTTGCGGCTGAGCGTGCTGTTGTTGAGAGTGAGCGTGCCGAGGTTGAAGATTCCGCCTGCCACACCAGAAGAGAAGTTGTCTGCAACAGTACTGTGATTGAGTGTTGCCTCTCCAGAGTTCAAAATGCCGCCGCCCGTTAGATCACCGGCATCATTACCGCTCACGGTACTGTAGTTCAGAGTTAGTACACCGCCACTGTCGTTTTGTATGCCATGATGTGCATTTCCGCTGACGGTGCTCCCCTCGAGCGTCATGAACCCTCCGTTTGCGATGCCGCCGTAAACGCCGTTGGCGATCGTTGTGTTGTCTAGCTCGAGGGTGCCGCCGTTGCCGATCACCGAGGAAACCGTTTCGCCACCGATGGCGCTATCCGTCACGTACCCGCTCCCGCCATTACCGAAGGTGGTTGCCGTGCTCCGCTGGACGACAAGTGCCGCGAGCTGGCCTCGGTTGCTGACGCGCCCGCTGCTGCTGTCATCCACGTTCGCGAGCGCTGGGCCGGCATCGCCAGTGTTCACTATGTCGGCTAGCGAGTTGCCAACCACCGTACTGTCGTTGATGTGGAGCGTCGCAGCCCCTCCCGATGCCTGACTGTGAACGCCGGCGCCTCCCAGGCTGATACCAGTGTTTCCGGTTACTGTGCTGCCGTCGATCGTCAACACGCCGTTGCTGTAGATGCTTCCCCCCTCAACCCCAGCGACCGAGTTGGCGGTCACGGTGACTCCGTCGAGTGACAGCGTGGCTCCACGGCTGCGGATTCCGGCACCCTCGCGATCCGGGGTCGGCTCGGTAACGAAAGGGCGCATGCCACCGCGGATCGTCAAAGCGGAGATCGCGGCCGTTGCGTCTGCGCCAGCAATGTCAAGCACCCTGTCGAGTTGGGCGCCGTTTACGGTAGACGACCCGGCGCCGGCACCCGCGATCGTCAGGTCTGAGGCTACGTCCAGATCCCCGCTGGCGTTCGCGTCCTCACCATCCCCGGGGATGGTGAGCGTGTACGTCCCGCTTGCCAGTTCGACTGTGTCGGCCCCGGCGCCCACGACGCAGCCTTCGACACCCATGTCGGTGTTGGCAGTCTGGATCGCCTCCCGCAGCGCGCAGTCGCCGTCGGAGTTCAGCTCGTCGTTGGTCGTAGTCACGGAGATAGTCGCGGCCTGCGCGATCTGGGCCTGCGCCGCGACCAGAAGAACGGCGGCCAACGCTCCCAAGAGGGCCAGCTTTCGTCCTCTCCATCTGCTCTCTCGGAAGCGTTGGGCCGCTGGTCTGCTCGAACCGCGCATCGATATGCAGTGCCCTGCGCGAGCGATTCCCCCCGCCAAGGCCCCCAAAGTGCGAATCCTCAGGTCGAGCACGGCTTCCCCCTCTTCACGAATCCTGGTCAAATTGATGCTACCGCGAGTCACGTTACTGGCCGTAGCTAGCTCTGTCAAGGGAAGTTAATGAAGGATCGAGCAGCTACCCCTAGTAAAATGACAATCATGCCAATCTCCCCTCCCGGTCCCGGAGGCGCCCCGCAGCCCCCCCGCCGCAAGGTGCCGCGGCCCGAGCGCGAGGCGCAGATGATCGCCTCGGCGATCGAGGTCTTCTCGAAGCGCGGCTACGACGGCGCCTCGATGGACGAGATCGCCAAGGGAGCGGGGATCACCAAGCCGATGGTCTACGCCTACTTCGGCTCCAAGCAGGGGCTGCTGGCCGCCTGCATCGACCGAACGGCCTCGCCCATGGTGGAGAGCTTCGAGCACGACATCAACCGCAGCCTGCCCCCCGACGAGCAGCTCTGGCAGGGAATCTGTGGCTACCTCTCGTTCGTCCAGCAACACCGTCAGTGGTGGTCGGCGATCTACCTCGAGGCGGCCTCGGGAGCTGGCGAGCCGGCGGCAGCAGTGGAGCGCGTTCGTGCGAGCGTGGCGGCCGTCTTCTCCCGGATGATCGGAGAGCACGCCCAGGCGACGATGCCCGCCGCGCAGAATCTGCTGATCGCGCGTGCACTCGAGCCGGTGGCGAGAGCCTTCGTCGGCGCCGCCGAGGCGCTCGCCGCCTGGTGGCTGGAACATCCCAGCGAGGAGCGGGACATGCTGGCAATCTGTCTCATGAACCTCACCTGGCGCGGCTTCGAGCAGCTCACCGAAGGGCGCTTCTGGCTGCCGCGCGAGGGGCGGCTGGGGTCGGTCGGACCGGCAGGCTGAGGGAGCCCAGCCGACGCCACGGGTCAGGGACGGAATATCTCCGCCGCGGTCACAGCCAGCACTTCGTGCGGATTGTCGACTTGCTCCCGCGCGCATACCGCATAACGAAGGTCCTCGTCGATCTTAGGAAGCGCAGCCACCTTTCGCTCGAGGCTGCGGCGAACGCGCTCCCCGTCAGCCCGTCTGCCCCACTTTGCCTCGCCTACGAGCGTGACAGCTCGCCGCCTGCCTGAGAGCACGACCGCGTCGATCTCGCAGGGGTCGGCCGCAGCCGTCCAGAACGGCCCGATGGCAACAACCTCGTTACCTAGCTCCCCCCGCTCGGCCAGCCGCCGCAGGTGAAGGCGAAAGGCCTCTTCCCATATAGGGCCCATGTGATCGTCGAGGCTCTGCATCAGCACAGGCAGGATCGTCGAGCCGAGGCCCCGCTCGATCTCGGCGCGATAGCGATCGAGCACGCCGAGGAAGAAGCTCAGGAAATTGTCCGCGATGCGGTAGATCCGCCGCCTCGTCTTGCGCGAATCCGCCGTCACCGGCACGACCCGCTCCACGAGTCGCAGGGCGACCAAACGATCGAGGACGCGTCCGGGATCCGCTCGGACTGCGTCAGCGATCTGGTTGAATTTCGTCCTCCCCGCCGCAATTGCATAGAGGATTCGGCGACCGAGGTCACCCGTCTCACCCTCGGTGGCCAGCACCAGCTCGCCCTCGGTGAGCAAAGATCCCCCAGGCGTGCAGGCGAGCGTGGCTAGATTCTGGCGAACGCTCCTTCGCTGATTCCACCACTCCAGGTAGAGCGGCATCCCTCCGACCAAGCCCCAGACCAGCGCACGATCGGACGCACTCAACCCGGAAAGCATTCGCGCCGCTTCATCAGGTCGGAAGGGATGCAACATCAGCCTGAGGTCGAGTCGCCCGTACAGTGGAGCTCGCTCTTCTTGCATCGCCTCCATCGTGCGCACGGCAGAGCCACAAAGGAGGATCCTCAGCTTCGTCTTCGATCGAACGCGCTCCCATACCGCCCTCAAGACGCTCGGAAGGTCGGGCGACACCTCGACCAGCTCGGGGAACTCGTCCAGGACGAGCAGAAGCGGCTCCCGGACGGCCGCCGAGGCGAGAGTCTCGACGGCGTCGACCCAGTCGGCGAGCGGTCTCTCGGAGATGTCACGGATTCCAGCTGGAAGCAGTGGAGCAGCAGAGCTCGACAGGCTCCGTAGCTCGTCTGCGGCCGGACGCCCGCTGGCGGTGTGAAAGATGGTCTTGCGCTGCTCGGCGAAGCGCTGGATCAGCGCGGTCTTGCCGACGCGCCGGCGCCCCCATAGGACGGCGAGGCTGCTACCGCGCCGCGCCCACCAGCGATCGAGCGCTTCCAGCTCCCGCTCTCTGTTGACGAACCTCACCGCTGGATCATACCGTCTTCAAGTGTCGCCGACAATAGACGTCGGCGACCATAAGCGTTGGTGACCTGACCAGCGACCACATGAGGCGTTCCTGGGCTTGTATGGCGCCGGGGGTTGAGCAGGCCCCGCAGAGCCCTTCGGGCTGGGAAAAGGGCCCATTCAGCTCGCTTAACGGCCGCTTAACCGCTGCTACGCGTCCATTTCATCAGCGACTGCGAGGCTTGCACCGATCGAGAGACCTGACCAATTGGGTCACTGGTAGGCAGACGCTCGAGCCAGGAGGAGACGGTTATGTACCAGTTCAGTCGCGCGATCTACCGAGAGCTTGCACCGCACATCTCGCAGGAGCAGTCCACCGTGCAGGCCGAGAGCAACCAGCTACGCGTGTTGCGTGCTTGCGAGACATCGGTAGAGCGCTTGATGACCGACCGTCGCTACTTCGCCTATCCTACGCGCACGCTGTTCGCCGACATACGCGCCTACTTCTCGATGTCCGATCAGGCGCGGGTGTTCACGATCATCGAGCGCAACCTCGAGCTTGCGGACCGCTACTTCTCCCAGCTTCCCGACTACATCTACGACGCCAACGGAACGCCACGTCGCTGCCAGGCGATGACGCGCAAGAGCACACCGTGTGCTCGACAGCCACTCACCGGCAACGACTACTGCCCGTCCCACCAGCATCTCAACGAGACCCTCGAGGAGCTGGATGCCGTGCCCTCGATCGCCGCGTAGCGCAGCCGCAGTCCATCACCGAGATGGCACATCTCGGTACAGCGCCGGCCGCTGCTCGTGATCCGTCCGGTAGATTCGCGCCAGCTTGAATCGCGAACAACCAGCCGACGGCGAGCTGTCGCTCGGTGTCGACGTCGGTGGCACCTTCACCGACGCGGTGCTGACGGCCGGCGGCGCTCTGCACACGTCCAAGGTCCCCACAACGCCCGCCGACCAGTCGCAGGGCGTGATGGCGGCGGTCCAGCTCGTCCTCGACAGCGCCGGGATCGCTGCGGGAGAGGTGACCCATTTCGGGCACGGCATGACCGTGGCCACCAATGCGCTGCTGGAGGAGCGCGGCGCGCGCACGGCGCTCGTGGCCACGAGAGGCTTCGAGGACGTGGTCGAAATCGCCCGTCAGGCGAGGCCACAGCTATACAGGCTCTGCGAGGCTCCCCCGACCCCGCTGGTACCGCCCGAGTTGCGCTTCGGTGCTCGCGAGCGCTGCTCGCCCGACGGCGTGCTCGAGCCACTCGATCCGGAATCGGCAAAGGCGCTCGCCGCCGAGGTCGCGAAAGCGGGCGTGGAGGCGATCGCCGTCAGCCTGCTGCACGCATATGCCCACCCGCAGCACGAGCGCCTACTGGCGACCGAGCTGGCGAGCGCGCTGCCGGACGTGCACGTCTCGACGTCGAGCGATCTCTCCAGCGTCTTCCGCGAGTACGAGCGGACCTCGACCACCGTCATCGACGCCTACCTCGGCCCACTGCTGCGCCGCTACCTGGAGCAGATGGCGGCACGCGCAACCGAGGCCGGGCTGCCGGAACCCGAGATCATGCAATCGAACGGCGGTCTGATCGATTCGGGCCTGGCGGCGCGCCATCCCGCCTGGACATTGCTGTCCGGCCCCGCAGCCGGCACGATCGCGGCCGCATTTCTGGCCTCCCAGGCAGGTGACGAGCAGGCACTCTCCTTCGACATGGGCGGCACGTCCTGCGACGTGGCGCTGATCGAGGGCGGTGAGGTTCGCCAGGCCGCACAACGAAGCATTGGGTCGCGCGTGGTGCAACTTCCGATGATCGACGTCCACACGGTCGGCGCGGGCGGTGGCAGCATCGGATGGGACGACGCCGGCGGGGCATTGCGCGTCGGGCCGCGCTCCGCCGGTGCCGAGCCCGGCCCGGCCTGCTACGGCCGCGGCGGCACCGAGCCCACGGTCACCGACGCAAACCTGGCGCTCGGCTATCTCGGCCCCGACTCCGAGTTGGCCGGCGGCCTTCGCCTCGACATCGAGGCCGCACGCGAGGCGGTCTCGCGCCTCGGCAGGCGACTGGGGTTGGACGTCGAGCAGACCGCGGCCGGCATGCTGCGCGTCGCGGACCTCGAGATGGTCCGCGCGCTGCGTGTCGTGAGCGTGGAGCGCGGGGTCGATCCGCGCGGGCATGCCCTGGTCGCGTTCGGCGGGGCTGGTCCGATGCACGCGACGCGCATCGCCGACGAGCTGGAGGTAACGCGCGTGCTCTGCCCGCGCTCGGCCGGGGTGCTCTCCGCTCTCGGCCTCGCCGCGTCCGACCGTCGCCGTGACTTTGCCCGCAGCGTGATGCTCTCGGGCGAAAGCCTCTGTCGCGAGCGCGTCGTCGCCGCCGTGGAAGAGCTGTCCGGTGTGGCGCTCGAGCACCTCCCGGCGGCGAGGCTCGAGGCACGATTCGATCTCCGTTACGCGGGCCAGGGCTTCGAGCTGCCGGTGCCGGTCCAGGACGACTTCGAGCCCCGTACCCTGCACGACGCGTTCGACCGCGTGCACAGCGACCACTACGGGTATGCCGACCCGTCCGCCGAGCTGGAGCTGGTGAACGTGCGAGTCGCGGCGATATCCGAACGGCCGCGCCCCACGCTCGCCGTTGGCTCGAGCCGAACGCCAACGATCGAGTCCAGGGACGCCATGTTCGGCGATCGCTGGCTCGACACGCTCGTAGTGCGCGGAGACCCCGAAGCGGGGCGCGCGATCGAGGGTCCCGCCGTGTTGGAGCTGGCCGAGGCGACGGCGGTCGTGCCCCCGGGCTGGAGCGCCCGCATCGACCAGCAGGGCACGACGATCATGGAGCGGCGGTCATGAGCGAGCGGCGGCGGGTCGATCCGGTGACCCTCCAGGTGATGGCCGGCGGACTGCGCGCCATCTGCGAGGAGATGGGAGCCGCGCTGGTGCACTCCGCGTATTCGGCCAACATCAAGGAGCGTCGCGACGCGTCGACCGGCCTCTTCGATGCGCGCGGCGAGATGGTGATGCAGGCCGAGCACATCCCGGTGCACCTGGGGGCGATGCCCGAGGCGGTCGCGGCAGTGCTCGACGAGCGCCATCGGCCGGGCGACACCTGGATCCTCAACGATCCCTACCGCGGCGGAACGCATCTACCCGACATCACGCTCGTATCGCCACTGTTCGTGGAAGGTCGCCTGCTGGCTTTCGCGGCATGCCGCGCGCACCACGCGGACGTCGGCGGCTCGATGCCGGGCAGCATGCCGGCCGACTCGCGCAGGCTCGACGAGGAGGGCGTGGTCATACCGCCAACGGCGCTCGTGCGGGGTGGCGTGCTCGACGAGACGCTGCTGGGCAACCTGACCACGTCGATGCGCGAGCCGGATCAGCGGCGAGCGGATCTGCGCGCTCAGCTCGCCGCCAACCTGCTCGCGCAGCGGCGCATCGAGCGGCTGGTCGCCCGCGTCGGGTTCGAGTCGCTCGAATCGGGAATGAGCGCTGTGCTCGACTACGCCGAGCGTCGTACCCGGGCGGCAATCGAATCGATGCCGGATGGCGCATACAGGGCGAGCGACGTGCTGGAAGACGACGCGGCCGGCGAACCGGCGGACGTGTCGATCGAAGCAACGGTGAGAATCGAGCGAGACTGTGTCGCGGTCGACTTCTCGGGCACGCACCCACAGCTTGTCGGCAACCTCAACTGCCCGCTTTCAGTGACGAAGTCGGCCGTTTACTTCGTGTTGCGCGTGCTGACCGATCCCGACATCCCCGCCTGCGCGGGGGCGTATCGCCCGATCTCGGTGCGAGCACCTGACGGATGTCTGGTGAATGCCAAACCTCCGGCCGCAGTCGTCGGCGGCAACGTCGAAACCTCGAGCCGGATCGCCGACGTCGTGATGCTCGCGATGGGCCGCGCCATCGAGGCGCCCGCGCTTGGCCAGGGCACGATGAACAACCTCACGCTCGGCAACGACTCCTTCACCTACTACGAAACGAGCGGCGGCGGCCAGGGAGCGTGCCCGGACGCGGACGGCCCGTCGGCGGTCCACGTCGCGATGAGCAACACCCTCAACACGCCGATCGAGGCCTTGGAGCTGGAATTCCCGCTGCGGGTGACCGAGTACTCGGTGCGCCGCGGCTCCGGCGGTGCAGGCGCGCACCACGGCGGCGACGGACTGGTGCGCGAGATCGAGGCGCTCGCCCAGATGCAGTTCTCGCTCATGACCGAGCGGCGGCGACACCGGCCGCCAGGCGCGAGCGGCGGGAGTCCGGGGGAAACCGGCCGCAATATCCTGCGCCGCGCCGGGGGCGGAGGCGCCGAATCCCTACCGAGCAAGGCAATGGGGACGCTCCACCCCGGCGACCGGCTACGACTCGAGACACCCGGCGGAGGCGGCTTCGGGACACCGGCCGACGGTTGATCAGAGACAAATGCCCTGACTGACCCGCCAATCAAAACTTGGAAATCCTGCCGTCAGCGCGTACAATGGGTGCCACTGGGCGGGCAAATCCTCAATTTCAAGGGGTTTTTGCACAGCTTCCGCTGGGAAGCGGCGGCTTCCGGGGCCAGATCCCGGGGCCAGTAAGCCGCCAACGCGCCGTCCGTACCGATCACCTATGCCAGTCGCTTTCAAAGAATGGGCCGTCACGCTGCGGGCTCTCGCCGAGGGAGAGCAGCTGATCACGCTGCGCAAGGGCGGGATCAGCGAGGAGAACCGCGAGTTCGAGATCGAGCACAACCGCTTCTTCCTCTACCCGACTTTCGACCATCAGCGCAACAACCTCGTGCGCCAGTCGCATCATCCCGAGTTGCGCCGGGCGCTGGAGGAGGGCGTGTGGCCCGAGGACGAGCCAACGCCGACGTCGCTGATTCGCGACGGTGGCATCCCCCAGCCCGAGCGTGTTCGGATTCGCGCCTGGGCAGAGATCCACGAGCATTACGAGGTCGAGGATCCGCGCATCGTAGACGGCCTGACGCCGTTCCACATCTGGACGCCCGACTACGCCCTCAAGCGGCTACGTTGGAAGCCCGGCCACCCGCTCCACGTTCTGGTGCTGCGGGTCCACAGGATTCCGCGCCCAGTGACAGTGCGCGTCCGGCCCGAGTACGAGGGCTGCATGTCGTGGGTCGAGATCGACCGCGACCTGTCGTTCGAGGGCACGCCGGTGATCGCCGACGAGGAGTTCGACCGCGCGGCCGCCGGAATCGAAACGGCAATCCGCGAGGCCGGCGCACTCACGCCGAGCCTGGTCTGAGCCGCAGTCCCGAAGACGACAGACTGAGCGAGCTGCTCGCCGCTACCCGGCGAGCGATTGTGCTCGGCATCGGCGGTGGTGGCGATGTCGTCGGGGCGCTGGCCAGCGCGCTCACCTTCGAGAGCACCGCGGTCGACACGATCGTCGGCGGTGTGAGCTGGGAGCGCCTGCCGATCGACCCGCTGGCGGGCCCACGCACGTCGGCCGAGATCCTCGACGGCCGTGAGCTTGCGGCGCGCGTGCTGCTCGCCGAGCCACAGACACGAACCACATCCGGAGCCGTCTTCGCGGAATCGCACATGGCTTCGTTCCTGGGGCGCGACACGCTGCTGGTGGACCCGAACGGAGGGCCCGCCGAGGTTGCCGACGGGCTCGAGCAGGCCACGAAGCAGCTCGACGCCGACCTGGTGGCCTTCGTGGACGTCGGCGGCGACGTGCTGGCCGCCGGAGGCGAGCCGGGACTGGCGAGCCCGCTCTGCGACGCCGTGATGCTCGCCGCGGCCGATTTGCTGCAGCGGCGGGGCGTCCCCTGCGTGGGCGCCGTCTTCGGCCCGTGCTGCGACGGGGAGCTGACCCTGGCCGAGCTGCTCGACCAGCTCGCGATCGTGTGCTCCGAAGGCGGGCTGATCGGCGCCCGCGCGCTCGACGAGGCGCACATCGAGCGGATGGAGGCCGCGTTGGCCGTGGTTCCCACCGAGGCCAGCGCACAGGCGATCCGCTGCGCGCGCGGCGAGATCGGCGAGACGACCATCCGACGGGGGCGTCGTAGCGTGCCCCTCTCGCCGGTCGGCGCGATGACCTTCTACTTCGATCCGGGCAAGGCAATGGCCAGCGCTGCTCGTCTGGCTTCAGCGGTTTCGCAAGCGAACAGCCTCGAGCAGGCAAACGGCGTTCTGCGCGGGTTGGGCGTCAACACGGAGCTGGATTACGAGCGCGAAAATGCGCCCGCGCCCCATTAAGGTAGAACGATGTCCTGGGTCGAGACCGCTTCTCTCAGCTTCAGGGCTCGGCACGCGGAGTCGCACGGCGACGAGGCGGTGGCGGTGCTGGAGGCACTCGAACGGCAGCGATCCGAGCTCGAGCTGATGCTGCCGCGCGTTCCGTCGAACGTAACCGTCGTGCTGCACGACTCCTCGACGCAATTGATGCTGGCCCAGCCCTGGGTGGCCCTGGCACGCCGCTTGACATCCCCCGCAGGGCGGCGCTACGTATCCGGCTGGTTTGCGCGCGGTGAGGTGCACTGTCTCTCCCCACACGTGCTGCGTCGCCTCGCGCCCGGAGAGGATTCGCTCAAGGCGCTTCTGCTGACGCCACAGCGCTACTTCGCGATGCTCTCGATCGGCGTCAACAATCCCCTGCTTCCTCCCCCCTTCAGGGCTCGGCCTGCGTGGCGCGTGGCGCGGCGCGCGTGGCACCTCGAGGGTGCCGCCCAATACTTCAGCGGGCAGACTCCGCACCTACGCGCCGCGATCGCCGTGCGCTTGCGCTCGAGATCGGTCGCGTTTCCGCCCTCGACCCGCGACGCGGCGCTGCTTGGCGGAACCGTTTACGACTTGCTCGCCGCCGAGCGTGAGCAGTCTGCGTGCGTGCGCCTCGCCTGTCATCCCGATCCGGCCGGGGATCGCGAGCTGCTGGAAACCGCCTTCGGCGCGCCGCTCCACGAGGTAGCTCAGATGTGGCGTGCCCGACTGGAGCATCTGAGCTCGCCGGATCCGCAGGTCAGGGCGCTGGAAGACTGATCGAACCCGTCAGATCTTCGCCAGATAGACGAGCAGCGCCACCACGGCCACGGCGACGAGTATTCCCGTCAACAAATGCAGCGGTGCCGGCGCTACCGCATTGGCGGTGCTCGGATCGCTCGGCCCGCGCAGATCGGACTGGTGGAGCACGGCATGCGCCGCTTCCGCGCCCGATTGCGGCACCATCACATCTCGCGGCCCGGCCGCGAGAAAATCGGGAACGTCGAAGCCGGCCGATCGCCGCACGGTGCTCGGTATCCCCTCCTCGAGCAACACCATCTGAATCATGTCCGCCTCCGGTTGCTGGCGCGCCGTGGCGACATGGACGAGATCGCCACGCGAGTACTGCGGCTTGATCTTGCGGGCCTGCGCGCGCAGATCGGTCACCGGCTGCTCGGCGTCGACCTCGCCAGCATAGGTCAGCGGCATGCCGCACTCGGCACAGAAACGCTCATCGGGCGGATACCGCCTCGCGCAGCGCGGGCAGGCCAGAAACTCGGGCTCACTCGACGACAAGCTCAGCGTCCCGGATCTCGCCGTCGTCGATCATGAAGGCTTTCACGCTCGGCTCCTCCGGGTCCTCCAGCGACACGATCACCCAGGCAACGCCCGGCCAGGCGACCGCGAAGTTGACGTCGGTTTGGGACGGATACGCAGCACTGCGTGTATGCGAATGGTAGATCGCGCCCAGCTCCCATCCGTTGTCTTCGATGTCGCTGGTAACGCGCAGCTGATCGCGCGAGTCGATCACAAACCGGAACGGGCTTGCCTCGGAGTTGGTGGCCCGGTAGAGCTTCGTGGCGGCGCCGTCGCGGGTGGCGATGATCCCGCAGCACTCGTTGGGCGCCTGCTCGCGCGCGTGGTGCACGATCTCCTCGATCATCTCGGCCGGAAGAACCATCGAACCCGCATTATCTCCAACTACAACTAGTGTCCACTCAACCGCGCCTGCCTCTGGGGATCACGGCCGACCGAGCCGATACCGACCCTGGTCATGGAGGGTCACCTGGGACACGCGTACACGGTGCGATCCGAGAACGGGCGTGTGCTGCTCGTGGCGGAGGGCAACGGGACACCGCCCGGGCTCAGCTCCCCCGCGCAGCTCGGCGACCTGGAGGAAGCCGCCGCGCGCATCCTCAACTCGGAGCTGGGCATCGAAGTCGATGCCGACGTCGTACACGAGTTCGCTCACGACGTGCTCGAACCACGCATGCCGCGGGCGCACGTGAGCGCGGACCAGCTCTGGGCCTGGATCGACCGATGAGTGGGGCGCGCAACAGAGCTCCCGACTTTTCCGGCTAAGGAAAAGTCGGAAATGTCTCTACCACCAAACGGTCGAGTCGACGTTCTCCAGCTCGTCGACCGACTTGATCCACAGATCCGTGGAAAGGTACTTCCAGCCGTCGTCCGCGACCAGGAACACGACGTTACCCTCGTCCAGCTCGCCCGCTATCCGCGCCGCGACTGACGCAATCGCTCCCGAAGACACGCCGGCGAAGATCCCCTCCTCGAAGAACAGCTTCTGCGTCCACACGATGCCATCGCGGTTGGACACGAGAATCTTGCGATCGAGCAGCGAGATGTCGATGATCGGCGGGATGAACCCGTCCTCGAGCGAGCGCAGCCCCTGAACGTCCTCGCCTTGGAGCGGCTCGGCGGCGACGATCTGCGTTCCCGGATTGTTCTCTTTCAGCCGCCTCCCGTTGCCCATCAGCGTGCCACCGGTGCCGAGGCCGGCGACGAAGGCGGCGATGTCGGTGCCCAGCTCGTCGATGATCTCGGGCGCCGTGCCGTTGTAGTGGGCGTCGGGATTGGCCTGGTTGCCGTACTGATAGGGCATGTAGTACTTGGGGTCCTTCCCGGCCATCTCCAGCGCCAGCTCGACCGCGCCGTTGGATCCCTTCGATCCCTCCGAGTAGGTGATCTCCGCGCCGTACATGTGCAGCAGCTTGGTGCGCTCCTCGGTGACGTTCTCGGGCATCACGACCTCGAGCGGGTAGCCCTTCAGCCGGCAGATCATTCCCAGCGAGATTCCAGTGTTGCCCGACGTCGGCTCGAGGATCGTTTGGCCGGGCTCGATCGCCCCGTCGGCTTCGGCCTGCTCGATCATCGCCTTCGCGATGCGATCCTTGACCGACCCGGTCGGGTTGTAGAACTCGAGCTTGGCGAATACTCGAACGCTCTCCTTCGGCGAAAGGTGCTTCAACTCCACCATCGGCGTCGAGCCGATGATCCCGATCATGTCGGGGCAGCACTTGCGCGGCTGGGTGAGCGCGGGCCTGCCTTCCATTGCTTTACATAGTGTAGTTCGCCGCGAACAGCCTCAAGCGGGGCTGGATGAGCCGCCGGCCATCGCCGGCAGGATCACGACCGTGTCGCCGGCGGCGACGCCGGTTTCGAGCCCGTCCTGTACGCGCACGTCCTCGTCGTTGACGTACACGTTCACGTACTTGTTGAGGTCGCCCTCGGCGGAGAACAGCTGCTCCTTGGTCTCCGGGTGCTGCTCGGCAAGCGCGTGCAGCACGTCGCCGACGCTCGATCCCTCAACCTCGACTTCGCTCATGCCGCTGACCGACGGCCGCAGCACCGGAGGGATCTTGACCTTCGCCATCGCGCGTCCAGCCTAGCGGGCTAGCCTGCGGCGGCGCAGAGCGCCTCGTAGTCCTCGAACTCCGTGTTCTCGAGATCGACGCCGTCGCCGCAGACGGGGCAGTCCGGGTCGCGGCGCACGCGCAACTCGGTGAACTGGGTCGAAAGCGCCTCGAATAGCAACAACCTGCCGACCAGCGGCTCACCCTGCTCGATGACGAGCTTGATCGTCTCGTTGGCCTGCAGCAATCCCATTATTCCGGGAAGCACACCCAGGACGCCGTTGGCTCCGCACGAGGGCGCGAGGTCTGCGGGCGGTGGCGACGGGTACAGGCAGCGGTAGCAGGGGCCGTCGTAGGGCTTGAACACCGTGAGCTGTCCGTCGAAGCCGAGGATCGAGGCATGAACGACCGGCTTGCGCTGCCGCACCGCGGCGTCGTTGAGCAGGTAGCGAGTCGGAAAGTTGTCGGCGCCGTCCACGATCACGTCGTAGTCGGCGATCAGCTCCATCACGTTGTCGGCGTCGAGTCGAGTCTTGTAGGGAACGACCTCGACATCGGGGTTGAGCGCCGCGATCGTCTCCTTCGCCGACTCGACCTTGGGTTGGCCGATGCGGCGCGTGTCGTGGATCACCTGGCGCTGGAGATTGGTCAGATCGACTTCGTCGTCATCGACGATCCCGAGCGTTCCCACTCCGGCCGCCGCCAGGTACAGCGCCGAGGGGGAGCCGAGCCCGCCGGCACCGATCAGCAAGACCTTGGAGTCGAGCAGCTTCTGCTGACCGACGCTGCCGACTTCCGGGATCAGCAGATGGCGTGAGTAGCGTTCCTTCTGCTCGGGAGTCAGCGCGGTCGGCGACTCGAATGGGTAGCCGCGGTCCTTCCACAGCGTGAACCCGCCGGTCATCACCTCGACGTTCTCGTAGCCGAGGTCTTTCTCGAGCGTGTTCGCCGCCAGCGAAGAGCGGTTGTCGGTCGCGCAGTAGAGGATCAGGCGCTTGTCCCGCTCGGGGATGTTGCCCTCGATGCGCGATTCGAGGTAGCTGCGCGGCACATGGAGAGCCCCGGGCAGGTGCCCCTGCTCCCACTCGCCCAGCTCGCGCACGTCCACGATCACAAAGTCGTCGCCGGAAGCGCCGTTGCGCGACAGCAGATCGTGAACCGCCGAGGGGTCTATGCCCTTGACCTGCGAGCGGATTTCCTTGATGTGCTGACTGCCTGTGCGCATCTGTAAGCCTCTTTTCGGGATCAGAGTCAAAAGACCTTAATTCCGATCCGACTTTACAAAATATAGCACCCGGGGCCAGATCCAGCCACCGGCGGGCAGGACTGGGCCCTATGTCGCCGAGACCGCCATCGCCCGCAGGCGCCGGACGCGCTCCGCCATCGGCGGATGCGTGGAGAACAGCGAGGCGATCGCGCCGCCGCGCAGCGGCTTGACTATGTAGAGAGGCTCCGAGCTGGGATTGACCTGCATCGGCACGGCGGCCGCGCAGGCCTCGAGGCGCTCGAGCGCATCGGCCAGCCCGCTTGGACTGCCCGCGATCGCCGCCCCGGTCGCATCGGCCGCGTACTCGCGCTGGCGCGAGATTCCAAGCTGGATCAGCATCGCTGCGAGCGGCGCCAGCAGGACCATGCCCAACTGGCCCACCAGCCCGAGCGGGCTCTCGTCGTCGGAGAACCACAGCAGCATGTACGCGATCCAGGTGATCGCACCGCCGATCGTGGCGGCAATCGCCTGGGTGAGCGTGTCGCGGTTGCGGATGTGGGCCAGCTCGTGAGCCAGCACGCCGCGCAGCTCGGTCTCGCCCAGCAGCTGGGTGATCCCCTCGGTGACCGCGACCGCCGCGTGCTTGGGGCTGCGGCCACAGGCGAAAGCGTTCGGCTGGGCCTGCGGAACCACGTACAGCCGCGGCATCGGCAGATTGGCCGACAGGCACAGCTCGCGCACCGTCTGATGCAGGCGGGGGGCCTGCTGCTCGTCCAGCGGCTTCGCCCGGCTCATGGAGAGCGCGATCCTGTCCGAAAACCAGTAAGTGCCCATATTCAGGACCAGACCGATGCCCAGGAACAGCAACGCGGTCTGCGGGCCGCCGATCAGCTGGCCGATAAAGACCAGCAGGCCCGTAAGGCCGGCGAGCAGAGCCGTGGTGCGAACTCCCGCGCGCCAGTTGGTTTTGCGGACTTCCGATGTGACCCCAGACATGCTTTCCATCGTCCACATCTTGACAGGTGCATCCGCTCGATGAACCGGCCTCGCCTGATAACTCAGATCCTGACCGTCAACCTGTTCATGGTCACGGCGGCGCTGTTCGTGGCCGCTCTCACGTCCGGCATCGACCTCTCGTCGCAGCGCGGTCGCTGGCAGTTCGCGGTGCTCGCGGGAGCGTGGCTGGGAACGTTCTTCCTGAACGGGTTCCTGTTGCGCAGGCGATTCGAACCGCTCGATCGCCTGCTCGACGTGATGGAGCACGCGGACCTGTCCAAGCCGGGCCGGCGTTTCGACCTCGACGCCAAGCTGGCCGGCTCCTCGATCGACCTCGAGCGACTGGCCGCCAGCTTCAACCGCATGCTCGACCGGCTCGAGCGCGAACGGCTGCGCTCGGGAGAGCGCGCGTTGCGCGCTCAGGAAGAGGAGCGCAAGCGCGTGGCCCGCGACCTGCACGACGAGGTCAACCAGGCGCTGACGGCCCTGCTGCTTCGCATCGAGGCGGCAATCCAGAACGCCCCCGCCGATCTGGTCGCCGAGTTGCGCGAGACCAAGCAGCTAGCGAACCAGGCCATGGAAGAGTTGCTCGACCTGGCGCGCCAGCTCCGTCCCACGGCGCTGGACGATCACGGACTGGTCGCGGCGCTTCGCGCAAACGCGCGCGAATTGGGCCGTCGCATTCCTGTTCGCGTCGACTTCTGGGCCGATCCCGACCTCGAGGAGCTGCCCGCCGAGGTGCAGGTCGTCGTGTACCGCGTCGCCCAGGAAGCAATGAACAACGCGGCGCGACACGCACACGCGGGCCAGATCGACGTCAGCCTCGGAAGTTCCGAGTCGTGCGTGCACCTACGGGTCGCGGACAACGGGTCCGGCTTCACGGTCGCCGACGAGGACCAGGGCCAGGGACTCGGGTTGTCCGGCATGCGCGAACGGGCGCTGCTGGTCGGCGGCACCCTCACGATCGACTCCCGTCCAGGTCGCGGCACCACGGTGGTGCTGGAGGTGCCGACCGATTCCAAGCCGGAATTGCAGCGTGAGCTTCAGAACGACGGAACCGAGCCCACGCAGCCGATGCAAGAACCGATGAGGAAGCCGAGGAGCTTGCCGACATGAGGATCCTGATCGCGGACGACCATGGGATCGTGCGCTCCGGCGTCAAGCTGCTGATCGACCGCCAGGACGACATGGAGGTCGTCGCGGAGGCCGAGGACGGCCAGCAGGCCGTCGAGGAGGCGGTGCGCACGAAACCCGAGGTCGCGATCCTCGACGTGTCGATGCCGCGCCTGACCGGTCTTCAGGCAACTCACGAGATCAAGCGCCAGTCGCCGGAGACGCAAGTCCTGATCCTCTCGATGCACGACGACGAGCGCTACCTGTTCGAGGCGCTGCGCGCCGGAGCATCGGGTTACGTGCTCAAGCACGCGGCCGACCAGGACCTGGTCAGCGCCGTGCGCGCCGCAAACCGCGGCGAGCCTTTTCTGACGTCGGCAGCCCAAGAGAGTCTGATCCGCGACTTCCTCGATCGCGGCGGCGCAACTGATCGTCCCGCCGAGCTGACGCCGCGCGAACAGGAGGTCGTGAAGTTGATCGCCGAGGCCCATACCAACAAGGAGATCGCCGCGATCCTTCACCTGTCCGAGAAGACGGTCGAGTCGCACCGAGCCCACGTCTTGCAAAAGCTCGGCATGCGCGATCGTGTCGAGCTGGTGCGGTACGCCATCAGGCGCGGGCTGGTAGAGCCGTAGCCGACTGAGCAGCTTCCGCCAACTGTTCCCCACTACGCTTCGGCGATGTCCGTGCGCACGAGACTCGCGTTGCTGGCGCTCGCCTCGATCGCCGCGGCGGCGCTGCTGGTGGTCATGCTGGCGAATCGCTCCCGCGACGGGGAATCGGGTGCGGCCGCGATCGTAGAGGACGCACAGGCACCGCGCACGGACTTCGATGGCGCCGTGCGACCGCTTACGGCGCCGCGCGACTTCGCCCTGCGCGACCAGGACGGCAGGCTGGTGCGCACGCGGGACCTGCGCGGCAGGGTCGTGATCGTCAGCCCGATGTACACGACCTGCGAAGACACCTGCCCGCAGATCGCCCAGCAGATCCGTGACGCGCTACTCGACATCGGCACCGCCGAGCGGCGCCAGGTTGTCGCACTGGCGATCAGCGTCGATCCTCCGAACGACACCGCCGAGAGCGCCCGGCGGTTCCTCGATACCAGGCGCGTGCGCCCCTTCCTCGATTTCCTGATCGGATCGAGAGCCGAGCTGCGTCCCGTCTGGCGTGACTACGGCTTTTCGGAGCAGACGAAAGAGCTCGAGCACAACGCCTACGTCGTCTTGCTGGATCGCGAGGGACGCCAGCGTGTCGGGTTCCCGGTGCAGCATCTGACGCCGGAGGCGATGCAGCACGACATCGGACTGCTACTGGCGGAAGAGCGCTCTTAGCTCGGCGCTTGCCGGGCCCCCTGTTATCCTGACTGTTTAAGTAGGAATTGCGAGAGGAGCCTGCGCTCGCCCGGCAAGGAGTTGCTTAGCGATGATGTTTTCAACCAGAGCCGAATACGGAGTGCGAGTGATGATCGCGCTCGCGCGCAAACGGGGAAGCGGGCCCGTTCCGCTCGCCGAGGTCGCCGAGGCCGAGAACCTGCCCCTGTCCTACCTCGAGCAGCTAGTCGCAAAGCTCAGGAAGCAAGAGCTGGTGCACGCCACCCGCGGCGCCCACGGCGGCTACGAGCTGACGCGCGACCCCTCGACGATAACGATGGCCGAGGTCGTGCAGGCGCTCGAGGGCTCGCTGATTCCGATGCAGTGCTTCTCCGAGCCGGGCAGCGGTCGCGTGTTGTGCAACCACGAGATCGACGGCTTCGAGAACTGCGCGACCAAGCTGCTTTGGACCCGCGTTCAGGGTGGCGTCGCTCGCGCGCTCGAGCAGACCACACTCGCGGAGCTGGCCGAGTTCGCCGAGCACGGGCCGCAGCACGCACAGCCCGCCAGACGGCGCAACCGAGGCGGCGCGAAACCGAGCGGTCGCACAGCAGTCGGCACGTAGCCACCCGCCACACACCGGAAAGGACCAATGGCAGAGCTCGAGATTAAGAACCTGCACGTAACCGTCGAGGACCGCGAGATCCTCAAGGGAGTCGATCTAGCCGTGTCGCAGGGCGAGGTGCACGCGCTGATGGGCCCGAACGGGTCCGGCAAGTCGACGCTCGCCAACACGATCCTCGGCCACCCCGGCTACACGGTCACCGAGGGCAAGATCGTCTTTCGCGGGCAGGACCTCACCGAGGCCGACCCCGACGAACGCGCCCGCGCCGGCCTGTTCATGGCGTTCCAGTACCCATCGGCGATCCCTGGAGTCTCGGTGGTCAACTTCCTGCGCACCGCGATCAACTCCCAGCGCAAGGCCCGCGGCGAGGACCCGATCAACCTCAAGGACTTCCGCAAACTCCTGGAGGGGAAGATGGAGCTGCTCAACGTGGATCGCGAGTTCACGCGGCGCTACCTCAACGACGGTTTCTCCGGGGGCGAGAAGAAGCGCTGCGAGATCCTCCAGTTGGCGGTCCTGCAACCGATCGTCGCGGTGCTCGACGAGACCGACTCGGGCCTCGACATCGATGCGCTGCGCACCGTGTCGGAGGCAGTCAACGCGATGCGCGGGCCCGAGCTGGGCATGTTGATCATCACCCACTACCAACGCATCCTCGACTACATCAAGCCGGACTTCATCCACATCATGCTCGAGGGTCGGATAGTCGAAGAAGGCGGCTCGGAGCTGGCCGGTCAACTCGAGCAGAAGGGCTACGAGTGGCTGCGCTCCAAGCACGAGGTGAAGGCGGAGGCATAGCACCAATGGAGGCCACGACGGCAAGCGGCGCGCTGCCTCGCACGGTCGACGAGATCCGTGCCGACTTCCCGATCCTCGCACGCGAGATCAACGGCAAGCCGCTGGTGTACGTCGATAACGCCGCGACCTCGCAGAAGCCGGCGAGCGTGATCGAAGCGATCGACTCTTACTACCGCAACTCGAACGCCAACATCCACCGCAGCATGCATCAACTCGCGGCCGAAGCGACCGAATCCTACGAGGGCGGGCGCGTCAAGGTCGCCAGCTTCATCGGCGCCACCGACCCGAGCGAGATCGTCTTCGTGCGCAACGCGACCGAGGCGATCAACCTCGTTCGCTATACGTGGGCGCGAGAGCAAATCGGTAGCAGCGATGTCGTGGTGCTCACGGAAATGGAGCACCACTCCAACATCGTCCCGTGGCAGCAGCTATGCCAGGAGCGCGGCGCGCAGCTCGCATACCTGACGGTCGACGGCGAGGGCAAGCTCGACCTCGATCAACTTGACGCCGTGCTCGCAGGCGGACGCGTGCGACTCGTCACGGTAACCCACATATCGAACGTGCTCGGAACGGTCAATCCTGTTTCAGAGATCGCGCGCCGCGCGCACGAAGCCGGCGCCAAGGTGCTGATCGACGGCGCTCAGGCCGCACCACAGATCCCGCTCGAGGTAGTTACAACGGAAGCCGACTTCTATGCGTTCACCGGCCACAAGATGCTCGGGCCTACCGGCATCGGCGTTCTCTGGGCGCGACTCGAGCTGCTCGAATCGATGCCGCCATTCATGACCGGCGGCTCGATGATCGACAAGGTGGAGTCCGAATACTCGACCTGGGCGCCACCGCCGGCGAGGTTCGAAGCAGGTACGCCGGCGATCGCGGAGGCGGCAGGATTGGGCGCCGCGGTCGACTACCTCTCCGCCCTCGGGATGCGCGGCGTTCGCTCTCACGAGCGTGACCTGACCGCTTACGCGCTCGACCGGCTCGCGGACGTTCCCAAGTTGAAGGTCCACGGCCCACGCTCCGCCGACGAGCGCGGCAGCCTGGTCAGCTTCGAGATCGCCGGCGTGCATCCACACGACATCTCGGAAATCTGCAACCGTGAGGCGGTCTGCATCCGCGCCGGTCATCACTGCGCGCAGCCGCTGATGCGCAGACTCGGCGTGGCAGCGACGGCGCGCGCATCGTTCTCCGTTTACAACACGCGCGACGACGTCGATCGGCTCGTCGAGGCGCTCGAGAAGACGAAGTCGGTATTCGGGATTTGAGGCCCTGACGATGGATCCCCTCTACCGCGAATACATAATCGACCACTACAAGCACCCCCGCAACTTCGGCGAACTCGAGCCACACGATGCTGAGTTCCATGATCGCAACCCCCTCTGCGGCGATGAGATGGGAGTGCACGTGGCGCTCGACGGAGATCGTGTTTCCGATGTTCGCTTCCACGGCAGCGGCTGCGCGATCTCTCAGGCGACGGCCTCGATCATCTCGGATGAGCTGAAGGGCATGACCGTGCCCGAGATCGCCGAGCTCGATCGCAACTGGCTGACCGAGCAGATCGGCATCGAGCTGTCCCCCACTCGGCTCAAGTGCGGGCTGCTGTCGCTGAAAGTGGTCCAGGGAGCGCTGCTTGGCACGCGCGAATGGCCAGGGGGCGCAGAGGAGGGCGAGGACCTCACTCCCGAGGAGGCGGCGAAGGCGCGCAGCGAAATCTAGGCGCCGTCGGCGCTACAATGGTAATCCCGAGTATGGAAGTCGGGAATAAGCATGAAACTGCACTAATGGCCGAAACCGCGACAACCACCATCGAAGTCTGTCCCGCCGCCGACCTGGAGCCGGGTGCGATGCGCATCGTCGGGCTTGAAGACGGGCGCAAGCTCGGCGTGTTCAACGCCAGCGGCAAGCTGTACGCGATCGAAGACCGCTGCTCGCACGACGACGGGCCGCTGGCCGAAGGACCATTCGACGCCGACAACTGCACCGTTGAGTGTCCGCGGCACGGCTCACTGTTCGATCTGACGAACGGGCGGCCCAAGTCGCTGCCCGCCTACCTACCCGTTGAGACTTTCCCCGTCCGCATCGAGGACGGGACAATCAAGCTGGAGGTTTCATGATGGCCACGCCCGAATCCAAAGTCGCCAAGCCCGACGACCTGACTGGCATCAAGGACGGCTACGAGTTCGGCTTCCACGATCCCGAGAACTACGCCTTCAAGGCCGACAAGGGCCTCAGCCGCGAGGTCGTCGAGGGAATCTCCGAGCACAAGAACGAGCCGCAGTGGATGCGTGACTTCCGCCTCAAGGCGCTCGAGCACTTCGGCCAGCACCGCATGCCCAAGTGGGCCGACGGTGCCATGGACAACATCGACTTCCAGAACATCCACTACTTCGTGCGTGCCTCGGAGAAGCAGGGCCGCACCTGGGACGAGGTCCCCGACGACATCAAGAACACCTTCGATCGGCTCGGCATTCCCGAGGCGGAGAGAAAGTATCTGGCCGGAGTGGGCGCGCAGTATGAATCAGAGGTCGTCTACCACCAGGTGCGCGAGGACCTCGAGAAGCAGGGCGTGATCTTCATGGACATGGACACGGCACTGCGCGAGCACGAGGACGTCGTTCGCGAGCACTGGGCCACGGTGATCCCACCCAACGACAACAAGCTAGCCGCGCTCAACTCGGCGGTGTGGTCGGGCGGCTCATTCGTCTACGTGCCGCCGGGCGTGCACGTCGAGATGCCGCTTCAGGCCTACTTCCGCATCAACACCGAGAACATGGGCCAGTTCGAGCGCACGCTGATCATCGCCGACGAGGGCTCATTCGTTCACTACATAGAAGGTTGTACTGCGCCCACCTACACGACCGACTCGCTGCACTCGGCGGTCGTCGAGATCATCTGCAAGCCCGGCTCGCGCGTGCGCTACACGACGATCCAGAACTGGTCGCACAACGTCTACAACCTCGTCACCAAGCGCGCGATCGCGCAGAAGGGCGCGACGATGGAATGGATCGATTGCAACTTAGGATCGAAGCTCACATGCAAGTACCCGTCCGTGTACCTGATGGGCGAAGGCGCGCATGCCGAGATCCTCTCGGTCGCATTCGCAAGCCAGCATCAGCACCAGGACGCCGGCGGCAAGGCCGTGCACGTCGCGCCCAAGACGACCTCGACGATCACCTCGAAGTCGATCTCGAAGGGCGGTGGACGCGCCAGCTACCGCGGCCTGCTCGAGATCGCACCCGGAGCAAAGGGGGCCAAGTCGAAGGTCGTCTGCGATGCGCTGCTGCTCGACGAGCAATCGCGCTCGGATACCTATCCGACGATTCGCATCGGCGAGGACGATGTCGACGTCGGGCACGAGGCGACGGTCTCCAAGATCGGCGAGGAGCAGCTCTTCTACCTGATGAGCCGCGGCCTTTCCGAGGAGGAGGCCTCGGGCATGATCGTCGGTGGATTCATCGAGCCGTTCACGCGCGAGCTGCCGATGGAGTACGCGGTCGAGATGAACCGGCTGATCGAGCTTCAGATGGAAGGCTCGATTGGCTAGCGCGCCTGGCGGCACGACGACCGAGACCCGCGCCGATCCCGGCTGGCTGGCCGAGTTGCGCGAGCAAGCCGGCCGGCGCTTCGACGAGCAGTCGTTGCCGGTTCAGAAGGACCGGGGCTGGGAGTTCACGGACCTCAGCGAACTCGACCTCGACGCGTATGAACCCGCAGGCGAGGGAGACCTCTCCACCGTCCCGGCGCGCGAGGCCGTGATCAGCACCGATGAGGGGGCCGCGATGCTGGCCGTCGACGCAGCCTTGCGACAAATCGCCGGCTCCGACGATCAGGGCGTGACACTCTCGACGCTGGCCGAAGCCGCCCATTCTCATGGCGAGATCGTCGAGCGGCACCTGGGCAGCCTCGTCTCCGACCGCGACAAGTTCACGGCGCAGAATCTGGCCTCCTTCGAAGCAGGCGCGTTCGTCCACGTGGCCCGCGACACGCAGGTCGCGCATCCGATCACTGTCACGACGATCCAGTCGGAGCCTTCGAGCGCGATGTCGTGGCGCACGTTGATCGTCGTCGAGCCGGGCGCGGAGGTCACGGTGGTCGAGCAGTACATGTCCAGCGATGCCCAGCTCGACGCGTACTTCAATCCGGTCACCGAGATCGTGGTCGGCGAGGGCGCAAAAGTCAGCTACCTGTGCGTTCAAGACCTCTCCCAGCAGACGTGGATCCTCGGTAGCCAGCGGGCCCAGGTCGCGCAGGATGCCACCCTTCACTGGATCGGGCTCGGGCTCGGATCCGGTCAGGGCAAGCTGCGCATGGAGACCGACCTGCGCGGCCGCGGATCGCACGCGCGAGTGACCGGCGCTTACGCCGCGCGCGATCGCCAGCACCTCGACTACGAGACGACGCAGGAGCATTTCGCGCCGGACACGACTTCGGACCTCGCCTTTAGAGGGATCCTGCGCGATCGCGCAACCGCGGTTTGGAGCGGAATGATCAAGGTCGATCCGCCCGCACAGCGCACCGACGCGTTTCAGGAGAACCGCAACCTGCTCCTGACCGAAGGCGCGCACGCCGACGCAATTCCGGGCCTCGAGATCGAGGCCGACGACGTCCGCTGCACGCACGCGGCAACGATCTCGAAGATCGACGAAGAGCAGCTCTTCTACCTGCGCAGCCGCGGCCTCGACCGCTCCGACGCCGAGCGTCTGCTGGTGGGTGGCTTCCTCGAGGCGATCGCGGCGCGACTCGACGACTCGCAGGTCCTCCACGGTCCCGTCACGCTCGCGATGCAGCGTGAGCTGGAGCGCCTGCTGGTCTGAGGGCCTTCCAGGCCGGGCTCTTCTACATAATCGAGCGATCGACCTAGACCACGACACGATGACGGTGCGTGTCGACTGGCACGGCTATGCGATCGACCAGGTCGAGGTCTGGGCCGACAAGGTCGTCCAGGCCGCCTGGGCGCACGGCTTCGCCTACGTCGAGTTCGTGCACGGCGCCCCGGACCTCGCCGCGCGCGGGACGCTTGGCTACGAGGGCGACCCTTTCACCCGCCGCCAGATAAAGGGGCCCTCGGGGCGGGGAACGATCAAGGACACGTTGCGCAAGCGCCTGTTCGGTGGTCGCTGGAAGCGCTGGGTGGTCGATCGGCGCGAGGGGCGCCACTCGGTGGACGAGGGCTCGATGAGGATCGCCCTGCGCGAGAACCCGAGCCCGGATACTTCTACGCCCTGGCCGATGCTGCCGCCGCCGGCGCACGGGTAGCGGTAGAGCGCCGTAAGTCCTCCCTGCGCCCTCCTGACGAAGCCCCCCAGCAGATAGTGCGAGTAGCTGCACTCGAACCCTTGACAGCAGCGCTTCGCGATGCTCGGTGAATCTGCCGGCCAGCCCAGCACGGAGGCAGACTTGACACCAGCGATCCCTGGCACTAGATTAGTCACTGTCAGTGATATCTCCCGTGGAGATATTGGGGAAGAACACAAGGGGGAGGAGAAAATGAGGATTCGCACGCGAGTTGGGGCATGCCAGGCGGATGCGGTGCTGCCGCGTTTGGCGCTTGTGGCGCTCCTGGCGGTGTCGATTGGCTGGTGCCTGGGTCCCGCGGTCTCGTCAGCGAGGGCGCAGGGTGGCGACGCAGTCCAGGCACTTGCCGGGGAGATGCTTCTCACGGTGATTCCGGCAACGCAGACCGACCCGGGCGCCTACGCCAGATGCCGGGGCACGATCGCGCGGGACGACAACAACCAGACGAGCTCCCGGCTCTTTTGCATCTTGGACGCCGCGATATACGAGACCCAGTTCCTGCACCGCTTTGTCCACTTCACCGTCAACCCGGCTGAGGTGGCTGCGACGTTCGGTCTGGACCCCGTGGGGGCGAGTTTCTGCAACCTGGGAGTCTTCCAGTCGGCGCCCGCGGACCAGTGCGGCGACGGCCAGCCGGGCGCGCCGCCCCCATACGTGGACGACCTCTGGGCGCCCGGCGCGCCGGCGAGCGGCCTGTTCGCGGACGTCAACGAAACGCAGGCAGCGCTGTCGGGTGAGGGCAACTTCTACGACCCCGACCTCGGCGAGCTGCACGCGCAGGGCTGTTACCCGACCGACCATCGCGGCCCGCTGGCGGGAACGTCGCTGGGGCCGTACCTCTACGTGGAGACGACAGTTCCGATCGACAAGTCGCTTCCCACTGCCGAGGGCACCGGCGAGCTGTGGATAGGCCAGCAGAACTGTCTGGAGCCCACCCGCGAGGAGGACTACTACCTGACGGTCACGCTGACTCCCGAGCAGGACATAACGAACATTGCCCCCCAGAACCAGTGGGACTCCGACCGGGACGGCTGCTCCGAGACTCAGGAGCTGCGTGACACCAAGGCAACAGGCGGCCTGCGCGACCCGTTCAACCCGTGGGACTTCTTGGACGTTCCTTCGGGCACCGGGCTCGCGCGCAACCGCTCGGTCAACGGCGGCGACATTGCGGCGATAGTCGGGCGCTTCGGAGCAAACGACGTGGGCGCGGGCACGTTCGACCGCTACAGCGACCTCGATTCGACGCCTAACGCTCCGATCTCGCCTGCGGGTGCGAGGGCCAACTACCACCCGGCCTACGATCGTGGCGGCTCGCTTGTCGGAAGCAACCCGTGGAACCTCAAGCCGGCCAACGGAGCGATCTCGGGCGGCGACATAGGCGCGGTGGTCGGGCAGTTCGGCCACCACTGCACGGACTGAGAGGGAACGCAGTGGTGATTCGCGAGCACGGCACGAAGCGAGGGGAAGGTTTCGCCATGGGGGGATCGTTGGACAGGCAGCCAGTTCGGAGCATGGGGGATCCGGAGCCGGCAAGCCTACCCGACGACAGGAGGGGCGAGCGCCCGCACGGCGGGGGGGGGGGCCCC
>JBBDJG010000012.1:22249-84449 GCA_040880005.1 Solirubrobacterales bacterium | reverse complement strand
GCGGGCGCTCGCCCCGCTTCGCGAGGCTCGCTATCGCCGGTGTGGCAGCTCTGGCGCTTGTCGCAGCCCAGGCCCAAGCCGCCCAGGCCGCGACCATCTCAGTGAACACGACCAACGACGAGTTGAACTCGGACGGCGACTGCGCCCTCAGGGAAGCGGTCCAAGCAGCCAACGACGATGTAGAGGTGGATGCCTGCGCAGGAGGCTATGGAGGCGACGTAATTGGGCTGCCAGCTGGCACGTATGCGCTCACCTCCGATTTTGGCTACTTGAAGGTAACCGATGACGTGACCATGAGCGGCGCTGGTGCAGCCACTACCGTCGTCGGTTGGTTCGAACTCTACGATCAGTCGGGGCAACACCCGACAGTAGAGATCTCCGGCTTGACCATCCGAGGCCGAGGAATCATTAACTTCGGCACTCTGACCCTGGAGAGCGTAACCCTACGCGACAACTTCGGAATGTTCGGTGCCGCCGCCATCCAGAACGAGAACGGGATGGTCACCATCAACGACAGCACCGTGGCTAACAACGCCACGCCCGAAAACACATACGGCCCGCTCCTTAACCTTGGCGGAACGCTGATCATCAACCGCAGCACCATCAGTGGCAATTCCGGTGGCATCGGCGGCGCAATCGCCAATAAGGGGACGCTCCTGCTGACGGACAGCACGGTCAGCTACAACGAGGCCACCGGGCAAGAAGGTGGTGGTGGCGTCTATAACGACGGCCAAAACTCAACCGCAACGATTACCCGTACGACCATCGTGGGAAACGAAGCGAGCAACGGCGGCGGTGTCTACGCCTTCGCCGGAGCAATGACCCTGAACGACAGCACCGTCTCAGGCAACAGGGCGATCGCACCACCCGGAGTTCTCGTCGACAAGGGCGAGGGCGCCGGACTTTGGGTCCAAAAGGGCGCCTCTGCCGACGTCACCGACTCCACGATCTCCGAGAACACTTCCGACACCAACGGCGGCGGCATCTGGAGCGCGGGGGTGGCCGATATCTCCGACTCGACGATCTCGTCGAACTTCGCCGCAAACGGCGGCGGCACCCACAACCACGGCGGAAGCCTCGACCTCGCCAACACGACCGTCTCTGGCAACTCCGCCACCCAGGGCGGAGGGATCCTCGACCACGACGTCGCCGGCGGGCCGGGCGGCGGCACCACGCTCGAGAGCTCGACGATCGCCCAAAACGCTGCCACCTCCTCGGGCGGGGGTCTTTTGAACCTCCAGGTCGGCGGCAGCTTCGGCACGATCGCCGCACAGGATGCGATCGTCGCCGACAACAGCGTGGGAGCGAGCCAAAGCGACTGCACGGGTCCGCTCGTCTCGCAGGGCCACAACCTCATAGGGACGACCTCGGGCTGTTCGATCTCGGGCGATACGAGCGGCAACATCACGGGCCAGGATGCAAAGCTCGGCCTTCTGGCACAAAACGGAGGCCCGACCAAGACCCACATGCCGGCGCTTACAAGCCCGGCGCTCGATGGCGCAAGCTCTGCCTGCCCGGCCGCCGACCAGCGCGGCACGCCCAGGCCCCAAGGCGCCGGCTGCGACATCGGAGCGCTGGAGCGCGACCCGCTGGTGGACCTAGACGCAGACCACGACGGCTGCGCCGACGATCGGGAGACCGACACAAATGCAGCCCAAGGCGGCCTTCGCGACCCATCCAACTTCTGGGACTTCATGGACGTGCCCACGGGCACAGGCTTTGCACGCGATAAGAGGGTCAGCGGCGGAGACATAGCGGCGGTCGTTGCCCGCTTTGGATCCAACGATGCGACGCCGGGCCAGTTCAACAAGCAAAGTGACCCGCTCTCCACCCCCAACGCGACGATCCTTCCCCCCGGCGCTCGCTCCAACTACCACCCCGCCTACGATCGCGGCGGCACGATCGTCGGAGGTGACCCCTGGGATCTGATGTCCGCCGACGGCTCGATCGCCGGGGGGGACATCTCCGCGACCGTGATCCAGTTCGGGCACAACTGCGTGGGCTCCTGAGGGCCGGGCGCCAAACAAAGCCTTCAGTCGTCGCCTCCCTCTCCCTCCTCCCGCAGCCACCCCAGGTGCCCCGAGGGTGGCAGCCAGAACTCGGCCTTCGATAGCTGGTTGAAGCCCTGCCAGGCGAAGTTCATCAGTCGCATCGCGACCAGTTCGCGTGGCTGCTCGGGGTGCTCGAGCCACCACAGCGTCAGCTCCTCGGCGGCGCCCACGAACGCCCTCGCAATCGGCTCGGCCTGGGTCGCGACCAGCTCCACCTGGACCTTTGGCAGCGTCTTTTCGGCCTGCTCTGTGATCATCCCCGCCACCAGCGCGACCACGCGGCCGCGGATCCGCTCGACCGCCTCGCGCGGGCGGCCGGCGGTCCAGGCGGCCTCGAAGTGGATCCTGGTGCCCCACTCGCGCTGGTCCTCGAACCAGCCGAAGTAGGCAAGAATTCCCTGCCAGAGCTGCTGGTCCGCCGGCAGGTCCCTGTCTATCGCGCGCTCGAACTCCTCCGTCAACGGCGCCGCCGCGCGCTCGATGCAAGCCGCCAGCAGTGCCTCCTTGGAGTCGAAATACGCGTAGAGCATGCGCTTGGTGACCCCGGCACCCTCGGCGATCTGGTCCATGTTCGCGGCCCGGAAGCCGCGCTCGGCGAATATCAGCGTGGCCGACTCGATCATCAGCGCCTCGCGCTCGGCACGGGGGATCTTCTTGCGCGAGGCCCCTCTCCCGTCCGGCCCCTTGGCGGCTGCGCCACTCATAGCACCGGGACGATGACCGATTCGCTTGACAGGAGAGTCCTAGCTGGTAATGTCACTCTAGGTGATATCACTACAGGTGATCTTACAGTAGAGGAAGAGGGGGACGATCACGATGGGACGGCTCGAAGGGGGGCTCAAGGGCAGGACCGGGCATCCACCGGTGGGGAGGCCCGCTCGGGCCGCGATCAGCCCGCGACCTCGAGGCCGCGGACTCGGCCTGCTCGCCGCGCTGGCGCTCATGCTGGCGGCGCCCGGGATCGCGCAGGCCGAGCAGATGCAGTCGGTCGCCTACGCGATCGACTATCCGAGCACCGACAGCAGGCTCAACGCGGGCGCGAAGGTCACGAGCACCGTGCGGGTCTGGGACACGACCGGCGCCAAGCCACTCGCGCTGCGGCACCTGCGGCTGCCGTTCCCTCGGGGCGGCAGGGTCAACGGGGGCCTGTTCAAGACCTGCGACATGGAGGAGCTCGAGCACGAGGGCGAGGAGGCCTGCCCGAAGGGCTCGAAGGTGGGTACCGGGAAGGCGACCGCCGACGCCCGGCCGGTCGTGACCGTTCCGGTCGATGCGAAGCTCACGCTCTTCAACGGCGAGCCGGCTGGCGGCAATCCCACGATCCTGATCTACGGCGAGGTCGACCTCGGCACCTACAGCGAGCTGGCGGTCACGGTGCGGGCGGTCGCGCGCAAGCAGCGCAAGGGCCCGTACGGCTACGTGCTGGACATCGAGATACCTCCGCTCAGCACACTCCCGGGGCAGCCACCGGCGGCGCTGACGTTCGCCCGCGTGACGACTCTGGACCGCACGGCACGCAGGCGAGGGCGCACCCGCCACTACATCGAGGCGCCGCTTCTGTGTACGGGAACGTTCTTCATGCTCGACGGTGCGCAGTTCACCTACGAGGGAGGTCGCACGGTCGACGCGCGAGAGACGTTCACGATCGGCAGGACGATTCCCTGTCCATGAGGAGTGGCGACTGGTGACCCGGGGACTCGCGATGCAGGGAGATGCAGGGCAGCCAGCAGGACGACGGGGGTTGGGGACCAAGGGCTGCGGGAGGCTGGCCGTCGCGGCGCTGATCGGGCTCGCGCCCGCTGCGGCCAGCTCTCCCGCCCTTGCGCAGCAAATGCAATCGGTCGATTTCTCGCTGAGCTACTCCAAGGCCGCGAGCGGCAAGGCAGCGAGGGGGGCGCGACTCACGACCGCCATTCGCGTCTGGGACACGACCGGCGCCAAGCCGCCGCCGCTCACCCACCTGACCCTCACGGTGCCGAAGGGAGGGGTGCTGAATGCGAAGCTCTTTCCCAGGTGCAACAAGCGCGCGCTCGAGCTGAACGGACCAAGCGCTTGCCCGAAGGGCTCGAAGGTTGGCAGTGGCACGGCCCAGGCCGATGTGCGTCCGCTGCTCCCCGATCCGGTTCCGGCGACCATCACTCTGCTCAACGGCGAGCCCGTGGACGGCAACCCGACGGTGCTGATTCACGGCCAGGCCGCGCTCGGCCCCGACGTCACGGTGCAACTCGTTGCGAAGAAGCAGCGTGGCGGCCCGTACGGGTACGTGCTCGACGTGGAGATCCCGCCGATCCCGACCCTTCCCGGATCGCCGGACGCCTCGATCATCTCGACGCGCGCGACGACCCTGGACAGGACGGTCAGGCGGAGAGGCCGCACGCCACTACATAGAGGCCCCCCTGATCTGCACCGGCACCTCCTTCGTGCTCGACGGCGCCCAGTTCACCTACGAGAGTGGCACCACCTACCCGGTTAATCAGAGATTCACGCTTCGCAACGCGAGGGGCTGCTGAAGGCAGCCCCACCCGCGTGCCGGCCTCTACAGGTACGTTTAAGCGCGATGAAGCACGAGGGCCAGCCGATCGCGCTCCCCGAGTTTCCGCCCCAGACCGAGTGGATCAACGCCGACTTCGTCCGGGTCGGCACGCTGTTTGGCCAGCACGCGATCCTGGTTTGGTTCTGGGACTACACGTCGCTCAACTCGCTGCGGACGCTGCCTTATCTGACGGAGTGGGACAGTCGCTATCGCGACAAAGGACTGCGCGTGATCGGCGTGCACTCGCCCCAGTTCGAGTTCGGCGGCGAGCGCGTCAACGTCGAGCGCGCCGTGGAACGGCTCGGGATCGAGTTCCCCGTGGCGCACGATCCCGACTTCGCGATCTGGAAGTTCTACGGAGCGGAGGTCTGGCCCTCTCTCTATCTGTGGGACCGCACCGGCACCCTGCGTCACTTCCACTTCGCCGAGGGTGCCTACGACGAAACCGAGCGCGCGATCGGCAAGCTGTTGCGTGAGATCGATCCGCAGGTCGAGTTACCCCAGCCAATGGAGCCAATCCGCGAGACCGATCGACCGGACGCCAAGGTGATACCTCCCACACCGCACCAATACATGAACGAGCACCGCTTTCCACGTGCGGTCGAGGCCGGCCACGAGCTGTCGATCCGCTACGCGGGAGCTGGCGCGGCGGCGGTGCTGGACGGCCACGGCCGGGTCGATCTGGTCGTCGACGGGGAGCCGGTGCGCACGATCGATCTCGACGGGCCGCGGCTATACGAGTTCGTCTCGGGCGAATCGCACGAGGAACACGAGATCTCCCTGCGCTTCCGCAACGAGGCTCTGGTCTACGTGTTCAGCTTCGCCCCAGCGCCAGCTTAGAGCTACACGCGCGCGCCGAGCAGCTGCCGGATGTCCTTCGGAAGCATGAAGCGGACGTCTTCCTCGGTGACCTCCAGCTCCGAGACCTGCTGCGCACCGCGATCGCGGAAGAAGGCCAGCAAGCGCTGCACAAGCTCCTCCGGCGCGCTCGCGCCCGAGGTGACGCCCACTGTCTCGACACCTTCCAGCCATTCGTCGCGCACCTGAAGCTCGTTGTCGATCAGGTGTGAGTCCGCGCCGTGCTCGCGCGCGACCTCGACCAGCCGGTTCGAGTTCGAGGAGTTCTTCGAGCCGATCACCAGCACCAGATCGCAAAGCGGCGCGAGCTGTTTGACGGCGTCCTGGCGATTCTGGGTCGCGTAACAGATGTCGTCGGTGCGAGGCCCGACGATTTTCGGAAACTTGACTTTCAATCTGCGGATGATGTCCGCCGTCTCGTCGACCGAGAGCGTGGTCTGGGTGATGAAGGCGACCTTGTCAGGGTCCTCCACCTCCAGCTCGTCGACATCGTGCTCGGTCTCGACCAGCACGATGCTCTGCGGCGCCTCGCCCGTCGTGCCCTCGACCTCCTCGTGTCCGGCGTGCCCGATCAGCACCGTCGTGTAGCCGTCGGCGGCGAACTTGCGCGCCTCGACATGTACCTTGGTGACGAGCGGGCATGTCGCATCGATCGTGTTCAAGCTACGCTCACCGGCGTTGCGGTGCACCGAGGGTGCCACGCCGTGCGCGGAAAACACGACCGTCTCGCCCTCCGGCACTTCGGTCTCCTGATCGACGAAGATCGCTCCACGCTTCTCCAGGTCTTCCACCACGTGCTTGTTGTGGACGATCTCCTTGCGCACGTAGACCGGCGCCCCGTGCAGATCGAGCGCATGCTCGACCGTCTGCACTGCTCGATCGACTCCCGCGCAGTAGCCGCGCGGTGCCGCGAGGATGATCTTGCTCGGCCCGTGACCCACGAGGCCAAGTCTAGAGGCTTCGATTTCCAGCGAAGGATCGGCTGCCTAGCCGCGCACGCGCACGACGAAGTCGGCGCCGCCCGGAGCCGGCTCGAGGTTGCCGGCGCGATCGCGCGCCTGGACGTAGAACGAGTAACGAGCGCCGGCATTACCTCTGAACTGCTCCGAAGTCGTGCGTGTCGTTGCCACCAGCTTGTAGCTACCGCGGCGCTTCGCGTACACCCTGTACGACTCGACGCCCGATGGCGCAACGCCTGCGGGCGCCTGATCGACGCTGCGCCAGCGAAGCTTGAAAACTCGCCCGCTGCTTCGGATGCGCCCCCCACGAGGCGTCGTGATCGGCGGCAACGTGTCGCCCGCGTACGCGATCGCGGCGCGCACCGCCGCCTCGGCATCGACGATGCCCCAGCCCAGCTCGGAGTTCCAGCGGCCCTTCTGCGACGCGGTGCTCTTCAGGATCTGTATCACGGCGAGGTTCGACAGGCCCGGATTCGCCGAGCGAACCAGCGCCGCGACACCGGCCACCTGCGGAGCCGCCATCGAAGTCCCGTTGAGATATCCGAAGCGGTTGTCACCGGCCAGCGTGGTGCGACATTCGCATGGTTTCGACGGAGGCTTCGTGTCGCCCGTTTCGAACTGTGTCCTGTTGGCCGGAAAAGTGGAGAAGATGCCGGGCGCCCCGTTCGCACTCGTGTAACCGAACGCGGCGAGCGATATCTGCGAGCCGCGGCCGGCGAAGTAGGCGCGCTTGCCGGTCTCGCCGGCGGCCGTCACGACAAGCCCGTTGCCCTCGTTGAGCTTCCCCCCGGTGCCCATCGGCTGCAGGTCGGCGGCCGGATGTCCCTGGTTCACCTGCGGATTGTTCGCGGCGGCCGCGACCAGCACGACGTCACGGCGAAAGGCGTAATTCAACGCCCGCTTCTCACCCGCCGTCTCCCCCCAGCCGCCGAAGCTCATGTTGATCACCTTCGCCCCGCGTTTGGTCGCGTCGATGATCGACGCCACGACGCTGGACGATGTGAGGTCGGTCTTCTCGACGATCAGCTGGCAGTTGGAGCCGGCGCCCGCTGAGCCGTACCCGTTGTCGGTGGCGCCGCACGCGAGGCCCGCGACGTGCGTGCCGTGCCCGACGACGTCGTCGATGCCGCCGCCGCCCGCATCCTGATCCACCGTGGCCGCGACTTTGGTCGCCAGATCGGGATGAGCGGAGTCGATCCCCGTGTCCAGCACGCCAACCTTGACCGCGTCGCCGCGTGCAAGGGCCCACGCTCCAGGCAGATTCTGCCTCAGCATGTTCCACTGGTAAACGGTGCCGGTGGACGCGGCCGGGTCCTGCTGCGACAGGCCGGGGTCGTCGGGGAGCACACGCAATCTGCGCGAGACGTCGGGCTCGACCGAGCTGACGACGGGATCGGCCTCGAGCCTGCGCGCGAAGCTCTCGAAGCTCGTGCCGGGCGACACGCGCACGGTCACCAAACCGACCTCCGGGACGTCACGTCGCACGCGGCGCAGGGCGTTGCGCGCCACGAACGCCCGCGCAGCGGCACTGACCGCGCGGGCCTGTGCGGTCGAGGGCGCGGCGCGCTCCAGCGTCACGAGGGCGCTGCGTGCGGCGCTCGCCTCTGGGGTCAACGCGACGACGACCGCCAGGGTGCTTGCGATCGCCAGCGAGATCCTCATCTGCCTCATCGTACGGTGCATGGTCATGGGCGGCGCAGGTCCGCTCCGATCGCTATCGGCCCGTGCGGTGGTCCAGTCAAGCCTTGGCAGGGCGCCCCCGACCAATGTCCACTCGAGCCCATTGCCATAGAGTCCTCCACGCCCCAGCGGAGGAAACGAAGCATTGAACGACCAGCAACCAGGCAACGGGCGCGAGCCCCGCGTCCTCGCGATCGACGCGGGTGGGACGATGACCGATACGTTCATCGTCGATCGCAACGGCGAGTTCGTGGTCGGCAAAGCGCAGACGACACCGCAGGACGAATCGTCGGGCTTCATGGAGTCGACGCGCGACGCGCTCGGTTACTGGGGGCTCGAGCCGGATCAGGCGCTGCCCTCGATGGCCTCCGGCATCTACTCGGGCACGGCGATGCTCAACCGTCTCCTGGAGCGCAAGGGACGCCGCGTCGGGCTGATCGTGACGGCCGGGATAGAAGATGCGCTGCGCCTCGAGCGCGGAATCCAGACCTACCTCGGCTATCCCTACTCGGACCGGCTGCACGTCGCGACCCACCACCACAACGAGCCGCTCGTCCCGCGCGAGCTGATCCGCGGCGTACGCGGCCGCATCGACCTGTTCGGCGACGAGGCTATTCCCCTCTACGAGGAAGAGGCGCGGGCTGCGGCGCAGGAGCTGGCCGAGGCCGGCGCCAAGGCGATCGTCGTCAACCTGCTCTACAGCTACCGCAATTCGATGCATGAGGATCGCGTGCGCGATATCGCGGGCGAGGCGGCACCCGATCTTCCCGTGTTCCTGTCCTCGGAGCTGTATCCGATGCGCCGCGACTTTCCCCGCCTCAACTCGACCCTGATCGAGGCGTACGCTGCCGAGCCGTCGCGCGAGCAGCTCGCGCGCGTGCGCGACGTGACCAGGCAGGCGGGCGCCGGATTCGATCTGCGCATCATGGCCGCGCACGGGGGCACGATCTCGATCGACGCAAAGGAGCTGGCCCCCACTCTGATCTCGGGCCCGATCGGCGGCGTCGTCGGCGCCAAGTACCTGGCCGACCAGCTGCGTGAGCGCTCCAACGGCAACGGCTCGACACCCGCCAAGAACATCCTCTGCACGGACATCGGCGGTACGAGCTTCGACGTGGCACTGATCACCGACGGCGAATTTCAGATCAAGCAGACGCCCGATGTCGGGCGTTTCATCCTCAACCTGCCGTTCGTGCAGCTCGACTCGATCGGTGCCGGCACGGGATCGTTCGTGCGCATAGACCCCAACTCGGGCCGACCAGAGTTGGGCCCGGACTCGGCTGGAGCGAAGATCGGGGTGTCATGGTCCGAGGGCGGGCTCGAGACTCCGACGATCACCGACCTCGACCTGGTGCTCGGCCGCGTCAATCCCGACTACTTCCTTGGCGGCGAGATCAAGCTCGACCTCGAGCGGGCGCGCGCGGCGGTGGCGGAGCAGATTGCGAAGCCGCTCGGCCTGGAAGTGGAACAGGCGGCCGCAGGAGTCGTCGAGCTGTTCGAGCAGACGCTCCAGTACGAGGCCGTTTCCAAGGTGCTCGGCAAGGGATACTCGCCGGTCGATTACACGCTGCTGTGCTACGGCGGCGGCGGACCGCTGCACGTTGCCGGCTACACCGAGGGCGTGCCCTACCGGGACGTGCTGGTGCCCGCCTGGGCCGCTGGCTTCTCCGCTTTCGGATGCGCGTGTGGCGATTTCGCCTACCGCTACGACCTCACGATCGACACGCCGATCGAGCCGGGCACGGACGATGACACCAAGGCGGGCATCGGCATGTTCGTCGATGGCGGCTGGCAGATGCTGCGCGAGCGCGTTGCGGAGGAGTTTGCGAAGTCGGGTGTGGACGAGGGGCAGATCGAGTTCCGCCACTACGTGCGAATGCAGTACTACGGGCAGCTCAACGACATAGAGATCCTCTCTCCCCACCAGACCCTCAGCGAAGCCGATCAGGTCGAAGACCTGATCGAAGCTTTTTCCGACGCGTACGCCAAGCTCTACGCACGCTCCGCTCGCTCGCCGGAGCTGGGCTATCTGATCACGAACGTGGTCGTCACGGGATCGGTGGCAGTCGAGAAACCGTCGCTGCCCGAGGAGCCGGAAACATCCGGCTCGCTCACGCCCAAGAGCATTCGTGAAGTCTGGTGGAAGGACGGCTGGACGGAAACGACGATCTACGAGCAGGACGACGTCGCCGCCGGACACGAGATCGCCGGCCCGGCGATCGTCGAGTCTCCGGCCGACACGTTCGCCGTCCCGCCCGGCCGCGCGACACGACTCGACGGCAACCGCATCTTCCACATGTCCACGATCGGGGGTTGATGAGATGGCGATGGTCGACCGCACCAAGGAGCTGGAGCCGCTGGTCGCGGAGCAGCGCGCACCGATCGGCTGGGCGGGCAAGACCGCACGGGAGATGCTCGAGCGGTCCGAGCACCTGTTCGCCGATACCGGCAGCTACTGCGGCCTCGACCGGCTCGACCTCAAGCAGCGCGAGCCGATCCGCTACGAGAAACTCTTCTCCCGTCTTCGCGGTGGGCTCGTGACCGCGCGCGAGACCGCACTCAATATCTCGGCGTCGCCGATCGTGAAGGAGATCGGTGAGTTGTCGTTTGCCCTCTACACGCCCGAGGGGGACTCGGTTGCGCTCTCGACTGGAATCATCGTGCACGTTCACACGATGTCGGACGCGATCAAGTACATGCTGCGCAACGACTACGAGCACAACCCGGGCATCGCAGCCGGCGACATCTTCACCAACAACGACGCGATGATCGGCGACGTCCACAACGCCGACGTCCAGACCTTCGTGCCGATCTTCTGGGAGGGTGAGCTGGTCGGCTGGGCGGCCGGCGTCACGCACGAGATCGATATCGGTGCCAAGACGCCGGGATCCGTGCCGGTCGGCCCGATCTCGCGCTACGAGGACGGCATAGACCTGCCAGCCAAGAAGATCGGCTCGAACGACGGGCTGTGGCGCGACCACGTGCTGGCCGGGCTGAAGGGAACGCGCACGCCGATGTACTGGACGCTCGACGAGAAGACCCGTTTGGCGGGGTGCCACATGGCGCGCGAGGCGGTCGAGCGCGTGATCCTCGAGGAGGGCATCGACACCTACAAGACGTTCATCCGCGAGGTGATCGAGGACGGGAGGCGGTCGTTCCAGAGCCGGCTGCGAGAGATGACGGTCCCGGGTCGTTACCGTGCACCGGCGTTCACCGAGCTGCCGCTGGCGAAGGAGGAGCAGCTTCCCTCCTACGCGCGCAAGGACCACCTCATGCACGCGCCGGTCGAGCTGCGCATAACCCGCGACGGCGTGCTCGAGCTCGACTACGAGGGCGCGTCCTCGTGGGGCTGGCATTCGGCGAACTGCACACCGTCGTCGATGCAGGGAGCGGTCTGGGTGCAGCTCACCCAGACCCTGATCTGCAACGACAAGGTCAACGACGGCGCCTACCTCGGCCTGCGCACGAACTTCCCGGCCGGAACTTGGACCAACCACTGCAACCCGCAGGCCTCGACCGGGATCGCCTGGCTGTTCCTGATCCCCTCCTTCACCGGCTTCATCAAGTCGGTCTCGCGCGCGCTTCAGGCACGCGGCTTCGTCGAGGAGGTGCTGGCGCCCTACGCGCAGACCGCGAACGCCTTCCAGGGCGGCGGCATCGACCAATACGGGCGCCAGTCGGCGACGACCAACTTCGGCCTCTCCTGCGTGGGCGGCGGCGCCAAGATGGTTCTCGACGGGCTCGACTACGGCGCCGCGATGTGGAACCCCGAGGGAGACATGGGCGACATGGAGATGTGGGAGCTGATCGAGCCCTTCCTCTACATCGGACAGCGCGTGAAGCCGAACACCGCCGGCCCGGGACGCCACCGGGGCGGCTCCGGCTACGAGACCCTGCGACTGGCATGGAAGACGCCCTTCTACGAGATGCAGAACATCGGCGACGGGCGCGTGTTCATCCAGTCCGGTCTGTGGGGCGGGTACCCGAGCGCGCCCGGCTATCGCCACAACATCCGCAACACGAACTTCTTCGAGCTGGTCGAACAGCGAAAGGCGTTTCCGACGCACGAGCCCGACCCCGGAGCGCCCGCGCTGCTCGCGATCGAGGGCGAGCGCACCTTCGACCTCGACACCACAACGCTGCCGCACGCGATGACGCAGGGAGACATATATCTGTGCATGTATCGCGGAGCAGCGGGCCTCGGCGATCCGCTGGAGCGATCCTACGACTCGGTCGTCGAGGATGTGAAAGGCGAGTTTCTGCTGGAGCGCTACGCGCGGTCGATCTACGGTGTCGTCACGGGCGACGAGGCCGCCACCGCGAAGCGGCGCGACGAGATGCGCGAAGACCGTGGCCGCAAGGCCGTGCCGGTGCGCGAGTGGATGAAGACGGAGCGCCAGCGCGTGCTCGACCGGGAGATGATCGAGCCCGTCCAACGCATGTATGCCGAGTCGATGCGGCTGTCGGAGACGTGGGCGCGCGAGTTCCGCGAGTTCTGGGAGCTTCCCGATGATTTCGCCTTCGACATTCCCACGCCTGAGATCGACCTGACGATGGCACTGCGCGCGCAGGAGCAGCAGGGAGGCCTCGCGTGAAGCTCGACAAGCAGACACTCGGCGACCTGATCGACGAGAAGCTGCCGCGCTCGCAGGTGCGTGCGATCCAGTCCGCACACAAGGACGCCGACCGCTTCGACAAGTACGTGAAGATCCTCCAGGAATGCGTGCCTTGGGACGACCCGATCGTGTTGCCGTTCGGGGAGCACTTGTACATCGTCCTTAAGCGCGCTCGTACCCCCGGCAAGGCGACCGACGGCCAGGGGCCGTCGGGAGCTAGTTATTCGGGGCCGTCGGGAGCTAGTTATTCGGTGATGTGCGACTGCGGCCACGAGTTCTGCCCCTACGATCAGAACTGGAAGCTCGAAGCGCTGATCTACGTGCGCGAGACCGAGCAGGACCTGCGCGAGATCTATCCCGAGATGATGTCCGGCGACCCCAAATGGAACGGGCTGCGCGAGTACTTCTGCCCCGGCTGCAAGACATTGCTGGAGGTGGAGGCGGTGCCGCCCGGCTATCCGGTGATCCACGATTTCGTGCCCGACCTCGAGGGTTTCTACAACGAGTGGCTGGGGCGCGAGCTGCCCACGTAGCGGGCCGCTCGTCCCGACGAACGTCGAAAGCCGGCGCGATCGCGCTCACACTGGGCTAGTCTTGAATCGATGGGATGTGGGAGATGAAGGGGATCGCGCTTGCATTGATGACGTGCGTCGCGCTCATTGCGCTCGGCGCGTCCGCGTCCGCGATCCTGCGCCAGCCGACCAACCAGAACGACGTCTTGTTCGGTGACGCCGCCCCCAACACGATCCATGGAAAGGGCGGCATGGACCTGATCAACGGCCTGGGTGCCAACGACACGCTCTACGGCGACTCCGGCGACGACTACATCGACGGCGACTACAAGGAGCGCGATTCAGAGTTCGGCGTTTGGGGCAACGACAGTCTTTACGGCGGTAAGGGCAGCGACTGGCTCGAAGGCAACGACGGCGATGACATGCTGTCCGGGAGCGTCGGTCGTGATGTGCTCGACGGCGGCCCCGGCAACGACACGCTGCGAGGCGGCGCCGGCCACGACGTGCTCAACGGCGACGCGGGCGACGATACGATCTCTGCGCGCGACGGCACTCGCGACACGATCACATGCGGCAGTGGAATCGACACTGTTACCGCCGATGCCAAGGACCGTGTCGTCCCCGGCTGCGAGACGGTCGCGCGCTAGTAGCCGAGCGCGAACTTGGCGTCCTCGGACATCCGCTCCGGAGTCCAGGGCGGCGAGAACACCATCTTCGGGAAGACCTTCTCGACGCCCGCCAGCTCCGAGACGAACTCCTTCATCTGCTCGCTCACCTGCGGACCGATCGGGCATCCCGGTGAGGTCAGCGTGAACGTGATGTGAACGTCGGGGCCTTCGACCTCGACGCCGTAGACCAGCCCCAGCGAGACGAAGTCGAGCCCCAGCTCGGGGTCGATGACGTTCTCCAAGGCCTCCATGACGTCGTCGGCGTCGGGACCCTCGGCCGTCGGCGCTGCCTCTGACTGCGGCTGTGGCTGTGGCTGTGGCTCGTCGTTCACGGCCATCGATTCTAGTGGAGGAGCTCGCCGACACCGACCGCTAGGCTTCGCGCGATGTTCCCGCTGCTCCTGATCCTGTTCATCCTGCTTCCGATCGCGGAGATCTACGTGATCATCCAGGTCGGAGCCGCGATCGGCCCATGGTGGACGATCCTGATCCTGGTGGCCGACTCGATCGCCGGTGCCCTGCTGTGGCGCTGGCAGGGCCGCGCGGTCTGGAAGCGCTTCCAGGACACCCTCGCCGAGGGGAGGATGCCCCACAGGGAGATCATCGACGGAGCGCTGGTGATCCTCGGCGGAGCACTGCTGATGACGCCCGGCTTCATCACCGACATCTTCGGGATCATCGTTCTGATCCCGCCCACGAGGGCGGTCGTGCGAGGCACGATCATCCGCTCGTTCGCGCCCGCCACGATGGCCCGCGTCGCGTTCGTACGCGTGCGAGAGAGTGCGACACCCGGGCCCGCGCGCCGTGTGGACCAGCCTCCACCTCCCGAGATGCCACCCGGATGATCGGTCCCGCGCAGGAAGGCCCCAGGCATGGAGAGGGAGACTTTCACGACGTCGTCGTGGCCGAGTTCGCCGACCCCGAGGCGGACGCGTTCGGGCTGCTGCGCGTGGCACGCGCGCCGAATCAGAAGCAAGCGACGATCATCGCCGTGCTTTGCTCCCCCGGCTCGTCGCTGACCGACATCGTCTGCGACGAGGTCGCGGTCGACTTGCCGGACTGGGAGCGAGTGGAGGTGGGACCGCTCCGCATGACGACCGAACGACCGCTCGAGCGCTGGACGGCGGGCCTCACCACCGAGCGATGCAAACTCGACCTCGTCCTGAAGGCGCGCACGTCGCCGATCGACTTCTCGCACGGCGAGGCATCCGACATCGCGGGGGTTGGTCGATACGAGCAGCTTTGCGACGTGACAGGACCGCTCGAGATCGACGGGTCGAAGCGCCAATTGAACTGCACAGGGCGACGCGCCCACGTGTGGGGCGCTCCCGACTGGAGCCTCATCTCGATGCGCAGGTCGCTGTACTCCGGGTCGCAGACCGGTGCGGTGTCGATCTTTGGCGCACGACCGGCGGGAGCGCAGCACGACCGCGATGTGATCGACTGCCGTCTGGTGCGCGACGGCGGCGCGGCCGAACCGACAACCGACGTCATGCTGTCAACCGTCCTCGATGCGCGCTCCTGTCCCGACAGCGCCCGAATCGACCTGCATGCACCGGACGAGGAATTCGCGAGCAGGCTCTCCGGCGAGGCCATCTGCAAGGTATCGCTGGAAGCCGGCGGGCGCGAGCATCGCATCTCGTTCTTTCGCTGGACACTCGACGGTAAACCCGGCTGGGGCAGCTACCAAACCGTGAGCCGGGCGTGACCGCGACATGATCAAAGCCGTCATCTCGGATTTCGGCGGCGTGCTGACGAACAAGCTGGTCGAAGCCTTCGCCGCCTACCAGGACGAGACCGGCATCTCGATGGAGCAGCTCGGCCGTGGCATGCAGCGCGTCGCCGAGCGCGACGGCGAGTATCCCCTGTTCCGACTCGAACGAGGAGAGATCACCGAGGCCGCGTTCCTCGACGACCTCTCATGGGGCCTCGAGGCCGAACTCGGTCACCGGCCACACCTGCACGGCTTTCGCGGGGTGTATTTCCGCGCGCTGCGTCCCAACGAGGCGATGATCGAGCTGATGCGCGAGCTGCGCGGGCGCGGCTACCGCATGGCGATACTGACCAACAACGTGCGCGAGTGGGAGCCGCTGTGGCGCGCCAAGCTCGAGGTCGACGAGATCTTCGAGCTGGTCGTCGATTCGGCCTTCGTAGGTATGCGCAAGCCGTCGACGACCATCTACGAGCTGACGCTCGAGCGGCTGGGGAACATGCGCCCCGCGCAATGCGCGTTCATCGACGACAACGAGGTCAACGTCGCCGCCGCTCGCGAGTTGGGCATGCACGCAATCCTGTTTCACTCCAACGAGCAGGCAATACCCGAGATGCGGGAGCTGCTGAACCGCGCTTAGTTCTGTGACCCGATGCGATCATTGACGTAGATCTCGATCGCCGTGGTGCACAAGCGCTCGAGGCGGTGCTCCGAGAGCCAGGGCAGCACGATCTCCAGCGCCTCCTCCTCGCCCACCCCGGCCAGGAAGGCGTCGTCACCGCGGAAGCGCGCGGCCAGCTTGAGCGCGTCACGCTTGTGCTGACCAAGCCCATCGAACGCCCCGACCAGGAACTCGGCACTGGCCACCGGCCTGCCCACCTCGAGCGTTGCATGCCAGGCTGCGAGCATCGAGAGATCCTCGTGGTCGAGGTCACCGACCGCCTTGGCGTAGTGCTGGGTCAGCTCCGGCTCGGGGATGTCATCGACCCAGCTCTCGACCACCTCCGCGAGCAGCGCTCGCCGCGCCTCGCGGCCGACCGATTCGGCCACCATGCGGATCGCCTCGGATGGTTCGATGAAACAGAGCGTCATGGTGCGCAAGATAGGCTCGGCGTCCGACGGAAACCGGATCGGGCGCCAAGAGGGTCAGCGCGCGCAGGGGCCCGTGCTCACCCGGCCGTCTGCCCGCTGAAGATCACTTTCCACGATCGCGAGCGGGACGCCGAATCCTCCGGGCTGGCCTCGGGTCGTGGCAGCGAACACGGTTGTCGCGACGCGCCCGCTCGAATCGACCGCCGGCCCCCCGGAGTTGCCCGATCGGACCTGGCCCCGAAGCGCGGTCATTCGCCGGCGGATCGGCCCGGAACCGTAGGCGTCCACGCTGATAACGGTGCCCGTGCTTCCCAGTCGCCCGGGAGTGACGGCATATGGGCCGTTCTCCGGGTATCCGAGGATCGCCACCGACTCGCCGCTGCGTGGGTCGGGGTCGCGTGCGAGCGGCGGAGGTGTCGGGCCCTTCACGCGCAACACGGCGACGTCGTTGTGAGGGTCGAAGCCGATCACCTGCGCGTCGAGGCGTGTTCCTTCGAGCGTCTCGACGACGGTGTCGTCCTCGCCTGCGATCACGTGGGCGTTGGTCACCACCACCTGCGGTTCGGCCACCCATCCCGAGCCTGCGATCGCCAGCCCGCACGCAGTCCCGCGCACGCGCACAACGCTGCGACCGGCGCGCTCGACGCCCGCCGTCCGCGCAATCCCGGCGCTCGGGCGCGGCACGTCGGCTGCCGGCCCGCTGATCTGCGGGAAGGGGTCGAAACGTGCGATCGAGTTGATGATCGGACCGGTCGGCGGGATCAGCTCGTTGAGCCTGCCAAGAATCAGCGACCGCTGGATGTCCGTCCTCAACTCGCTCGCGCCCGGTGTCTGGAGCGCAACCGCGCCAGCGATCCACGCGAGACCGAGCCCGACCACCGCGAGCAGGAGCATGCCCCCGATCCCGTCGAGCAGGGTCGCCCTCAACGGAATACGCCGCCGGATCGAGCTGCCCACATCCTCGAGCACGATCGCGACAACCGACCCGACGACGAGCGCTCCCATCAGAGTCACCAGCGGCGCGTACGGCGAGCGAGCGCCCTGCGCGAGCAACAGCGGCGCAAGCCTCGAGCCCGCGAACGCGCCCAGGGCAAAACCCGTCAGCGACAGCGCGCTGACGATCAGCCCCTGGGCGTATCCCCACACACCCGCCGACGCGACGAACGCGACGATTATCCAGTCGATCGTGGTCATGGGTGGTGCGGTTGAGGGTCGAAGCTCGGCATGTCTGTCCGGGGAGGGTAGAGTTGTGGGCAATGGTCGAGCAAATCGAAGCCGTGCAGCGCCGCAGCACGACCGAGGTCCGCGTGGCTCAGGTCGGGCTGGTGGTGGCCGCGATCGGAGCCGTGGTCGTGGTCTTCGACGCGTTCGGGCTCGGCGTGCTCGGGCTGGTGCTGGGCGCCGTCGGCGCGGCGATGGCGTTCCCTTACGGGGCCGGTGAACGTTGGTACGTTTGGGTCGCCGGCGGAGCGATCCTCGCCATCCTCGCCAAGCTCGTCGCGGGGCCGCACCAGACGATCGGTGGGTGGCTCGCCGTGATCGCCGCGCTCGCGATCCTGGCCGGAGCTTCGCTCGGCTTTCCCGGCGAAGAGGAGTAGCCGCCCGCGGCGGTGGCCGCTTTCGTTTTAGATGTCCAGTTCCACGCGCGAGGACTGCTCACCGGGAACGGGGATCTCCAGCTCGAGCGGGAGGTTGTCGGTCGCGGAGACTTCCTTGAGCTTGAACAGCACCATCGAGGCCGCGTCGGGACCGCCCGATGCGGGCGAGTCGGGCGGCGGCGCACCGTCGCCCGGTGGGATTGCGTCGGTGAAGCTGAGTCCAAAGCCGCTGCCACTTGCGTCGAGCGGCTCGTGCTCGTTGCCTTGCGTGTCCACGACCTTCATGTCGCTCGGCGGCTTGTAAGGCCGGTCGCTCTTGTTCTGGATGATCATGAACACCGCCAGATAGGTCTCGCGGGGCTTCGGCGCCTCTTGGCCTTCGAGCAGGTTGTCGTCGGGTCGCTGATCCGGGTTCAGCAGTCGCGTGAGCTGCACCTGGTACACGACGTCGCCGGCCTTCGTGTACTGGCCCTCCTTGGTCTCCGACTCGAGGTGTGCCTTACCGCAGCCCGCGAAGGTCGTGAGGGCCGCCAGGAGCGCGATCGCGGCGGCGATCCGGGTCGGTCGTCGATGAGTGCGATCCACGGGCGCGGAAGTCTATCCAGCCGCCGCTCGGACGCGCGCGGCGGCCGGCTCACGTCCCTCGAGCACGGCAGCAAGGCGACGCAGGGCGCGACGCGATTGAACCTTCAGCCAGAATCGCATGCCGAGTGCCTCCCGAAGATGGTCGATCGGCTTGGCAGGGCTCGACTCGAAGCGGTACTCGACGCGTGTCATTCCTTGGCCGGAGGTGGTGAGCGTGTACGAACACTCGATGGCGATCCGGCCGACCCTGCCCATGGCGCCTCTGGCGACAATTCGGTGAGGGGGCTCCAGCGCGTCCAGCGACAGATCGCCCCATTGACGGCCGAGCGGAAACGCCAGCTGGAAGCGCAGGGACGCCCCGCTGCCACGGCTGTTGAGGCGCTCGAGCCTCAAATCGCGCAGGTAGTGATCGCTGAAGGCGCCGTAGTTGGAGACGTCGCTGAGGTACTCGTACACCCGCTCGCGGGGCGAGTCGATCGTCTGGCCAACGGTCAGCGGGCGCATCGCGCGCGGATTCAAGCAGACCGCCGGACCGAACAACGCTCGTGTCCGACCGCCCCCCCCCCCCCCCGATCCACACCTTCCTCATCCCCACGCCGCTCAAGCGCGTCTGCCGGAGGGTCGATGATGAAATAGCGAGTCTCGCCGCAGAGGCCCGCCGGAGGCACTGGAAAGGGGGATCTGCGACAACATTCGCTTCTTACCGGTGTCAGATTGCGGAAAGCCCACTATCATTTGCAGACCGGCCGCGGCAGCGCGGCCGATACCCGTTTGACCCGGGTGAGCCCTCATGGAGAGCAAATCAGCGACTTTGAACAAGCCAGATGAAGGCAGCCGAATGAAGGCGGCGGTACAGCGTCCTGCCCTGCGGCTCCAGAGCGACGAGCGCCTGGCAGCGCTTGGACGCACGGGCAGCCCCAGCGCCTTCGAAGCAATCGTGCACCGCTATCGCCGGCCCCTCGTCCGGCACTGCACGGGGCTCGTGGGCGCGCAGCGTGCCGGCTCGATCGTGGACCAGACCTTTGCCCAGGCGCGAGCCCTGCTGCGTGACGACGCGCGAGCGAGCGAGCCCGGACCATGGCTTTTCTGGATGGCGCACAACATGGCGATCGCCGAGTTGCGGCGCGACGCGCCCGCGGCATCGAACGGCCATGCCAACGGATCGGCCGATGGATCGGCCAACGGTTCCGCGCAGGCCACCGCCGGCAATGCCAACGGCGCTACCGAGGTCGTCAAGTCGAACGGAGCCGCCGACACCACACCGAACGGCGCTCACGACGGAGCAGATGGCAACGGCGCGGCACTTTCGACGCTGACGTTCAGCGAAAGCACACATTTCTTCGGGCAGGACACCGGCACCAAACGGCTGGCCGGTGGCGCTCGAGTTCGCATGCGCAACAGCGTTGGCCACCTCGTGCCGACGACGTTGCTCGAGTACAAAGCACCACAGGCCGCCCGCCGGGCCGGTGGGGCGCGCGGCGGTGACGGCAGCACGGCGGCCGGTGCCACTGCCGGGAAGCAGTCACACAATCTGCGAGCTGCGATCGTGATCTTCGGGCTGTGCGCAATCGTTGGCGCGGGAGCGTTCATCTACGACCGCAGCGACAACGTCGACGGCGACAAGCTGACCGGGTTCGGCTCGGTCGCGCCGGGCAGCATCCCCGGCGGCGACGCGCCGACGATACCCGGCCAGAGCGGCGGCCCGGGCGATTTCCTTGGCGGCGGCGCGGGAACTCCGGGCGCCATACCTACGACGCCTCCCTCCACAACGACGCCTCCGTCGGCAACGACCATCCCGCCCGCCGGCACCAGCGCGACACCTCCGGCCGACGGCAGCTCGGATGGCTCATCCACGACGTCGTCATCGACAGATACAACGCAGCCGGGAATCGCCGGCCTGCTGAGCCTGTTCGGCGTGGACACCAGCACGCCGGAGGCCAATCCGCTGTCGTTCCTGCTGGGGCTGATCGGCGCGCCGGTCGAGAGCGGCTCCGGCGCTGCTCCATCTTCCCCGGGCTCGCGCGCACCCAAGACGGCACCGTCATCCGGATCGGGCGCGGCCCCGACGCCTGGCACTTCGGCGCCCTCGACTCCGTCGCCCACGCCCGCAGCACCCGTCGAGCCCACGCTGCCGCCACTCGGCAAAGCGGGGCCGACGATCTCCTACGAGGCGGCAAAGGGCCAGAAGAACGACATCTCGGTATCGCGCGCGACGTCCAAGAAATTCAAGATCACCGATCGCGGCGTGTCCAGCATCACGGTCAATAGCGGCTGCCGGCTCAACAAGATAAGCGGCCCCTCCAAGACCGAGATCTGCGCCGTCAAGGGCGTCGATCGATTCGACTTCAAGCTCGGCAACAAGGACGACGTGCTCGACTTGAGGGTCGTCACGCCGGCAACGATCGCGGGCGAAGCCGGGGACGACACGCTCACCGGCGGTCGCGGCGACGACTCGATCAGCGGCGGGCGCGGTGCTGACCGCCTCGACGGGTCGAGCGGCGGCGACACGCTCGTCGGCGACGCCGGCGGCGACTCGCTCACCGGCGGTCGCGGCGACGACGTCCTCACCGGCGGCGACGGCGCCGATACGCTCGACGGTGGCAAGGGCACGGACTCGTTCGAGGCCGGCGCGGACGATGACTCGATCGATGCGGTCGACGGCAAGGCCGACAAGGTTTCCTGCGGCAGCGGTACCGACTCGGTGCGCGCCGACGTGTCCGACAGCGTCGACAGTGACTGCGAGCGGGTCACCCGCTCGTAGTTTCCTAGGCCGCGCGTATCACCAGGCGGCGCTCGCCTGCGCGCACCCGCTGCACCCGCACCCGTTCGCCGAGCGAGCCATCCGCGACCTTTGACACGCACACGTCGCAGACCGCGCGCTCGCGCCCGTCGCGATCGGCGAAAACCGACAGCCGCTCTCCGACGAGCAGCGACCGCCCACAGCGTGCGCAGCCCTCGCGCTGCGCCTCCATCCCCTTCACCCCGCGCCGCAGGAACCGGCGCTCCAGCTCGGGCGCATGATGGGTCTGCTCGGACTCGGGCGTCGGCTCGGGGGTGAACAGGCTCACGCCGAGGGATTCTGCGCCGCGCGCTCTTCACCTACTGGCCGAGCCGCAAACTCGACCCCGGAGGTCGCAAACACCCGTAAATTGGAGGTTTTTTTGCCCTCGGCCATTGAGTCGGCGGTCGCGAGGAAGTTAGAATCCTCACAAGGTTTGTGGATGCAGCGGTCTCCTGAAGGATCGTTCCGGGGCCTGCAGGGACGCTAACGCCAAGCAGGCAGACTGAGGGAGGAACATTGAAAGAGACGTACTCCACGGGGACGCTGGCTGGGGCGGGCTCATTTCGATGCACTGAGTGCAGCTACGCAGTGGCACTCGATTCGCTCGAGCACGTGCCGGAATGCCCGAACTGTGGCGCGGCCGCATTCGTGCGAGCCTCACTGTTCGAGTTGTCCGGAGACCGCGAGCCGCCGGGACTGCAAGGCGAGGAGGACAGCGAGTGGGTCGAGACCGTTCGCACCGAGCTGGACGATTTCGGCCACTACCTCGCGTTTCGCGACGACGACCGCGTCACGGTCATACCGCTGTCGCGTGAGTGGACCAAGGTCGGCCGCAGCCTCGCTTCCGACATTCGCTTCGACGACCCGACCGTGTCACGACGTCATGCATTGATCGTCCGTCAAAGTGGCAGCGTCCGCGTGCTCGACGATCGCAGCCTCAACGGCGTTTTTCTCAATGGTGAACGCGTCGAATGGGGTCAGCTCCAAGACAGCGACGAGCTCGTTATTGGCCGTTACAGGCTCCACTTCCTCGATACGACAGGCGCCTCCGCCCACAAGGGCGCAGACGCAAACAAGGCCCTGGCCTAGAGGATCGAGCCTGTGGCAAAGCGCGGCCGGGCGATTGGCGCCGGGCCGCGCCCGCGCCCGGCCCTTTGCTACTCGGTCGAGATGCTCGGGTCCGTCTGCTCTTGCAGCGGGACCAGCATCACGAAGTGCTTGACGGGTTCGCCCGCGATTCCACGAATGCGGGCCGCTTCGTCGTGCTGGTCTGAGCGCTTGAGTTCGCTGGCGTAGCGCTCGAGCAGCTCGCGTAGCTCGGAGCCTCCCTGCTTGTCGAGATCCTTGATCTCGACCTTCGCGCCCTTTCCGAGTCGGCGCTCGATCGCCGCCCGGTCGAGGCCCCACTCGTCGTTGACGCGCGTGTAAACGCGTCCCCCGGTCTGGCCGGCACACGCCCACGGGCCGATGTCACCCAGCACGACGGCGCGCCCGGCGGTCATGTACTCGAACGCGAAGCCCTTGATGTTGGCCCGGTCCGCTATCCCGCCCAGCTCGTCGTGGATCGGGCCGCGCGGCTCGCCGCCGATCACCACGTCCGCGCCTGACAGACGGATGCAGAAGCGTGAGTCGGCGTCGCCCTGAACGAAGAAGCGCCCCCGTTGCGCGCCGTAGGCGAAGGACTTGCCGACGGAGCCGTTGACGCGCTTGCCGTTGCGTCCGCGGCCCTTCATGATCGAGATCGTTCCGCCCAGCATGGCCTTCCCGACGCCATCCTGGGCCCCTCCCTCGACCCGGATGTCCACGCCCCAGACGTTGAACGCACCGAGCCCCGAACCGCCGATCGAGCCTCCCGAGTCGAACTCGAGATCGGCGAGGGAGGTCATGTCGGACGCGGGGGCGCCTTCGGGATGGAATATGCGAGCGCGAGACAACGCGCCGGCCAATCCGGTGCCCAGCACACGATCGTTTGCATCGACGGAGCGAGGAAACTCGTAGGTGACGTGGCCGGAGGACTTGGAAACCTCGCCCTTGCTCGGACTCTCAGAGCTCCCGGTTTTCGCGCCTGAGCGAAAACCGGTTTTTTTCAACTCGCCAGTCGAGAGACTGGCGAGTCCGCCGCAGATGTCGTCGGCAAGCGCGGCGATCTCGCCCGAGGCCTCCTTGGCCTCCATGCGGATCGGCCGCGCGACGATCATGCCGGCCTCCTCGCGCTCCTCCTCGGCCGAAGGCACCGGCATGTCGATCGGCTCGAGATCGAGCATCTGCTCGAGCGGCTGGATCATCTCGGTCAGGTCGATGCCGCCGCGGTGACGCGCCTGCACGAGCAGGTCGGAGCGACCGACCAGATCCTGGGCCCGCTCGTAGCCAAGCTGGGCCACGACCTCGCGCACCTCATCACCCATGCCTTTGAAGAAGCGGGCGCAGTTCTCGACGGCGCTATCGAGCTCTTGCGGCGTGAACTTCTTCAGTCCTTTCTCGTCCGCCTCCTCGATCGTCTCGATCTGTGTGGCAATGCCAACGTGGCAGGTGTCGAGCTGGCAACCACGGCAGATCGTGCAGCCGAGCGACACCATCGCCAGGGTCCCGAACGCGACACGGTTGGCGCCGAGGCAGTGCATCTTGACGATGTCCCGGCCGTGGCGATAGCCGCCGTCGGCCCAGATCTCGACACGGTTGCGAATGCCGGTTTCCATCAGCGCGAGGTGCACCGCGCGCGTGGCGATGTCGGAGGGCAGGCCGACGTGACGCAGCGCGTGCTGGCGCGCGGCGCCGGTTCCGCCTTCGAATCCGGACAGGGTGATGATGTCGGCGCCCGCCTTGGCGATGCCGACGCCGATCGTGCCGATGTTCGGCACGCACGGCACCTTGACCGACACACGCACGTCGGGATTCGCCGTCTTCAACTCGTCGATCAGCTCGGCGAGGTCCTCGATCGAGTACAGATCGTGATTGTTGGAGGGCGAGATCAGATCCGTGCCGGCCGTCGCATTACGTGCGGCAGCGACTTTGTCGGTCACCTTGCGAGCCGGTAGATGCCCTCCCTCGCCGGGCTTGGCGCCTTGGCCGATCTTGATCTCGACCAGGTAGGAGGAGTTCAGCATTTCGTTCGTGACACCGAAGCGACCCGAGGCGACCTGCTGACCACGCCACTTGGTGTACTTGCCGTACATGTCGCGGATCTCGCCGCCCTCGCCGTTTACGCACACGATGTTGATCTGCTTGGCCGCCTCCGGGTAGGCGCGGAACGCGGTCTCCCCCTGCGAGCCGAACGACATCGAGCTGATCACGATCGGGAAGTCATGGTGTCCGACCCCGGCATCGACCTGCGAGGGGTCGATCGGCTCGCGATCGGAGCGCAAGTCCACTATGTGCCGCATCGAAATCGGCTGCTCGTGCTCTAGCTCGCGCACCTTCTCCGAGTACTCGGCGAACTCCATCGATCCGTTTGCCGCGGCGATCGCCGCTTTGTAGACCTTCGGGTAAAAGCGCGGAGTCTTGGCAGGCTTGCCGTCGCCCTCGCTGGCAAAGATCGCCTGTCGCACGGCCGCCTCGGTGTCCAGCTCGGCGAAACCGGTGCCGGCCTCCGCCGAGCCGTAGTAGGCGGGCGTGTCGAAGATCTTGGCCAGCTCCGGCTTGAGGCCGATCGAGCTGAACAGCCGCGCGTAGCCACGTACCTCGTGGATGCCGAGCGTCGAGAGCACCTTCTCGATGCCCTTGCGCAGCGCCGCGCACATGTTGGAGATGTCGGTCTCGTAGTCGTCAACGCAGATGACCTTGAGCATCACGTAAGGGCAGACACCGTCCGCACCCAGACCCAAAGCCATGCAGACGTCGTGCACGTTGCGGATCGCTCCCGAGCGCAGCACGATCGACGTGCTACGGCGCAGGTTCTCCTCTCCCTCCCCGACGCGGTACTCGCGAAGCGCGCCGTCGATCGCGGACACCGCCAGGTGCGGGTCGAGGAAGGGGCGCTCGCCGTCGCGGGCCGTGCGGTCGGAGAGCACCAGCAGCTCGGCACCGTCGAGCACCTTCTTGGCCGCCTCGTACTTGAGCCGCTCGAGCGCACCATCGGTCTTCTCTGCGTCGAGCAACGAGATGTCGAGCACCGCGCAGCGGCCCTTGAAGGTCTCCCACAGGTCCTCGAGCAGATAGGTCTTGTGCTCTTTCGCGACACGGCGATACACCGAGTCGGAGAGCGGCGCCATGCCGTGGTGCCCGCCGAGGATGATCGGGAACGCTGTTTCGATCGTGCGCGGATCGCCGGCCGGATCGTCGATCGAGGGTCGCGCGCCGAACACGGCGCGACAGGAGAAGTGCTCGATCTCACGTTCGCGGTCGATCGCCGGGTTGGTAACGACAGCAACGGTCTCCTTGAAGTAGTCAGCGAGGTTCTGGCGCTCGGGTGAGAGAGCCGCGAGCGGCCCGTCGTAGCCGAGCGATCCGATTGGCTCCTGGCCGTTCGATGCCATCTGCTGCACCAGCTTGGTGTCTTCGCGCTGCCAACCGAAACCTGCCAGGACCTTGTCCTCCACCTTGACCGGCTCCGCCGGGCCGGCCGCGTCGTAGCCGGGGATCTCCTCGCCCTCGAGCGGGCCGCCGGTCGGAAGCGCCTGCTCGAAGCCGGGCGCAACCTGGCTCGAGCCCGTGCGCGCCAGCCAGCGCTCGTGCACCACGCGCTGCATCTGCTGATGGTCGTAGAGGCGCGCCTGGCGATCGCGCTTGACCCTCACGAACACTTTCTCGCCGGGCGACAACGGCTTCGGGTCGGCGACCATGTCGGCAATCGCCACGACGCCCGGTTCGGAGCTGAACACCCACGCGTCGCTGGCGTCGATCTGCCACAGCGGGCGCAGACCCAAGGCGTCGGCAGAGAACACGTGCTCGTCGCCGTGTCGCGAGATCAGCGCGATCGGTCCCTGGGCGAAGGGCCCCATCGCCTGGCGCAGGTACATGTAGAAGCCGCGCAGCTCCTCCGGGAACTGGCGGATCTCGTTGACGATCGGCGGCACGGCCAGCTCCATCGCCTCCGGCAGCGAGAGCCCGCGGCGGTTGACGAGCGTCTCGATCAGGCGGTTGAGATCCTGGGAGTCCGACGACTGCTCGTGGATCGGCACGCCCAGCATCCTCGCCTCCATGCGCAGCCGGGCGATCGTGTTGATCTCTCCGTTGTGGCCGAGCATCGCGAACGGCTGCACGCGCATGAACGAGGGCCACGTGTTGGTCGAATAGCGGTTGTGCCCGAGCAGCGAAACGGTCTCTGCGCTCGGGTCGTTGAGGTCGTTGAAGTAGAGTTGGAGCACCTTCGGCGCGCCCATCACCTTGTACACGCAGCTCTCAGCGGAGAACGAGGCGACGTGCAGGTCGAGCTTCTGCTCCAGCTCGATCATCACGTCGAACAGCACGCGGTCGCGTGACTCGACATCGGGCACCAGCACGCCGACCTGCCAGAAATGCGGCTCCTCCTCGCGCGCGGTCGCGCCGAGCGCCGAGCTGTCGACGTGATCCTCGCGCTCGGCGAGGATCCGCAGTCCGCCTTTTTTGAAGATCTCGTAGGCCTTCTGCTTGATCTGGGCAAAGTCGCGCTTGCGCGAAGCGAACACGTGGGCGACGGCAAAGGCCGGATCGAGCGCCAGGCTCGGAGCGTGGCCCCCCGCCCGCACCTCTTCCTGCCAGATCGCGCGCGGGATGTCCACCATCGCGCCGCAGCCGTCGCCCTCGCCATCGACGTTGCCGGCGCGGTGAAGCATCTTCTGGAGGGCGGCGAAGCCTCTCTCGATCACGTCATGCGACGACTTGCCGTCCTTGCGCACGGCTGCGTACAATGCACAGGCGTCGTTGTCCTCAACGGTCTGCGGCGCGCGCAGCGGGCGGTACGCTTGCGTTGACGAGTAATGGCGTGACTGCTCGTTACTCAATTATCCTCCCGGGTCCGCGCCTTGCTCCGAGCGGGCGCGCGACGGGTTCATTTGCGGCTCTGAATTATATTTGAGCGCACGCCCGGAGAGAAGGAACTCGGCGAAAGTCTGGCGCAGGGCCCCGACGGCGGCAGCTGAGGGGACCGGATGGCCGCCTGATTTCCCGCAAATTGGCGGAACTTTAGCGACGGCGGCGGGCCGCAGCCCGGCCCGACGGGCGGTACCGCCAAGGCTTCGCCATGGGGTACGGTAGGCGCCGACATGCAGCCGACCATCCTGCCAGCCCCCTGTCCCGTGGTCGCGGTCCTCTCCCAGAAGGGAGGAACCGGCAAGACGACGCTGGTGCGCCACCTGACCGACGTGATGCGCCGCGCCGGGATGGATGTGCTGCCGGTCGATCTCGACCCGCAGGGCAATCTCAGCGACTACTTCGACGTCGAGCCGGACGCCTCGCCGACGATCGGCGAGGTGCTCTCCGGCCGCGCCCGCTCGGTTGACGCGATCCATCGCGGCATGTTGCCGGCGAACCTCAGCCTCGCCGAGGCGGAGCTGGTGCTGGCCGGCAAGATGGGCCGTGAGCTGACGCTCAAGCGCGCGCTGCTCGAGTCGCGTCGCGAGCACGACATGATCCTGATCGACTGCCCGCCGACGCTTGGCCTTCTGACCGTTAACGCCCTGGTGGCGGCGACGCACGCGATCATCACCGCCGAAGGCGAGTACTTCTCGTTGCAGGGCGTCGAGCAGGTGCTCCAGGTGATGGAGATCGCCAAGGAGAGCCTCAACGAGCAGCTCGAATGGCTCGGTGTCGTGATGAACATCGCCGACCTGCGCGTCGTACACACGCGCGAGAGCTACCAGAACCTGCGCGAGAGCTTCGGCGAGAAGGTCTTCCAGACGATCATCCGCAAGTCGGTGCGCTACCCCGAGTCGGCCGAGCGCGGCGTCTCGATCCTCGACTACAAGCCCGAGTTGGGCACCGACTACGTGTCACTGGCGAACGAGCTGCTGTCGCGACTCGGCGACGTCGAGGCACGCGAGCGCGTCAGCGCGCTGCGCCAACAGCTTGTCGCGTAACAGACCCCGCTAGCGCAGGTCGATCCGCTCTGCGACCACCGTCGTTCCGTTGCGCGGGGCGATCGTGACCGCTCGCGGATGAGGTTGCTCGGGCTCCGGGTCGGCCGCGCGCAGCTTTGCCCGTTGGAGCACCGTGCGAAGCACGATGCCCATCTCGAACGTCGCAAAGGCGGCGCCCGCACAGCGGCGAACGCCGCCACCGAAGGGGAGCCAGGTGTATGTGTCGGGCCCGTCGTCGAGGAAACGCTCAGGCTTGAAGGCGTTCGGCTCCGGATACAGGTCCCCTCGCCGATGCACAAGCGCGATGTTCGGCGCTACCAGCGCCCCGGAAGGGATCGTGTAGCCGCCGAGCTCGAACGCTTCCCGCGGCTTGCGTGAGATCTGCGCGATCACGGGCCGGATCCGCAGGGCCTCGGCGATGACGGCGTCCAGATACTCGTCGCCTTCGTCGAGCGATCCGAGCAGCCGCTCCATCACGCGCTCGTCGTGCAGGATCAGGTCGAAGGTCCATGCCAGCCCGGTGGCGGTCGTCTCGTGCCCGGCGACCAGCATCGTGACCAGCTCGTCGCGCAACTCCTTGTCGGACATCGGCGAGCCATCCTCGTAGTGCGCCTGGAGCAGCAGGGAGAGGATGTCCTCGCGCTCGGCCAGGTCGGGCTCGCCGCGACGACGTGCGATCTCCTGGTAGAGCAGCTCGTCGACGCGCTCGCGCAGCTCGAGGAACTTGACCCAGGGTCTGTGCACCCAGTGGCGGATCCATGGGGCGAACGCGATCGTCCCCTGGCCCAGGTCGAGGATCTCGCGCAGCGCCTGGCGCAGCTCGTCCTGACGGGTCGCTTCCTTCACGCCGAAGACGGCACGGATGATCACGTCGAGCGTGATGTCGCGCATTTGCGGGTGGATCGCGAACGGCCTGTCCACCGGCCAGCTCGCCATCGCGTTTTCGGTGACCTCGACCATCAGGTCGCGATAGCCGCGCATGCGCTCACCATGCAGGGGCGGAAGCAGCAGGCGCCGGTGGTGAAGGTGGCGGTCGCCGTCGAGGGTGAGCAGCGAATCGCTGCCGACGAGCGGCATCAGCAGCGCGTTGCCGCCGCTGCCAACGTCGAAGGTTCCCTTCGGCGCGGTGAAGATCTGCTTGATCGCGTCGGGATCGGATACCTGGACGACGCGCTCGCCACCCGGCATGCGAAGCATGTAGATGTGGCCGTAGCGCTCGACACAGCGCTCGGCAAAGCGGGTCGTCGTCAGGAAGCGCTGTGCGAGCTGGACGGGCGCCGGCGAGCGCGGCCCCGGCGGTGGCGCCAATGTGGTGCGAGCGGTGTCTTCACGAAGCAACTGGGGTCTCCTCGCCTGCTCGGGACCCTACTCGGACTTGCTCGCGATGACCTCGCCGCCGCGGCTAGGCGCCAGCGTCACGCCGCGAACGCTCTGCCGCTCGGGCTTGGAGCGCGCGGCGCGCAAATCGACCCTGCGCAGGATCGCCGGGATCACGAGCTGCATCTCGTACTGGGCGAAGGCCGCGCCGATGCAGCGGCGCACGCCGCCGCCGAACGGGATCCAGGTGTAGGGCTCGGGCGCGCCTTCCCCCAGGAAGCGCTCCGGCCGGAACTCGTGCGGGTCAGGGTAGATCTCGGGCAACAGGTGCACGAGCCCGATCGACGGCGTGAGGATGATTCCCGGCGGGATCTCGTAGCCGGCCAGCTCGACCGACTCGCTCGTCTTGCGGCCGACGTCCATGATCACCGGGCGCACGCGCAGCGTCTCCTTGATCGTCGCCTCCAGGTAGGAGCCGGCGCCCGAGGTGATGTCCTCGCGCAGCCGGGCCATCTTGTCAGGGTGGCGCACGAGGCGCTCGAACACCCAGGCGAGCGCGGTCGCGGTCGTCTCGTGGCCGGCGGCCAGCAGCGTCAGAAGCTCGTCGCGCAGCTCCTCGTCGCTGAGCGGATTGCCCTGCTCGTCGCGCGCCGCCAGCAGCAGCGAGAAGACGTCGTCGCGCTCGGCGGAATCGCCGCGCTCACGACGGCGCGCCATCTCGTCGTAGAGGATCTCGTCGGTGCGGCGCTTGGCGCGTACGAAGCGTCCCCAGGGGCTGCGCGGGCCGAGGTCGATGCGCGTGCGCTCGAAGACGACCGAGGGGCGTAGGTCCAACAGCACGGGAAGGATCCGGCGCAGCTCGCGCTGGCGCTCGGCCTCGTCGATCCCGAACACCGCGCGGATGATCACGTCGAGCGTGATCGCCTGGGTGTGGTCGCGGATCGCGAACGGACGGCCGATCGGGAAACGGTCGATCTCACGCTCGGCGATCTCCGAGATCAGCTCTCCGTAGTGCTCGATCGCCTCGCCGTGAAAGGGCGGCAGCATCAGCTTGCGCATGCGCATGTGGCGCTCGCCGTCGAGCAGCAGGATCGAGTGCGGCCCCGTCACCGGCTTCAGCGGCTGGTTGGCCGCGCCGGCGCGCATCTTGTGCGGATCGCCGGTGAAGATCTGCTTGACGATCGCCGGGTCGGAGACGTAGACCATGTCGCCGAGCACAGCGCTGCGAAAGTGGAACACTGGGCCGTAGCGCCGCCGCGCCCACTCGGCGAAGCGCACCGGGTTGGAGAGAAATACCAGTGACTGCACGACCGGCGGCCACTTCGGGCCGGGCATCGCCGCAAGCGGCCTGAGCGCTCCGTTGCCGCCGGCCGGGGCGGGCGCCTGCGCGCGATCAATTACGGCCGGCTCAGCCATCCAGGTGCGCGGTGACGATCTCGGTTGGGAAGCTGCCCTGGGCCATGTACTGCCGTTCTATGTCGGCAAAACCCAGCTCCTCCAATACCGGCGCCGCCAAGACGCCGCGGCAGTTGGCGGTCAGGTCGATGCCGCGCTCGTAGAGGCGGTCCCAGATGCGATGGTGCGGCTTCTCGCCGATCGTCATGTTGGTCAGCAGGATCCGCCCGCCGGGCTTCAGCACCCGCTTGAACTCGGCGATCGCGCGCGCGATGTCGTCGTAGGTCAGCAGGTCGAGCATGTAGCCGTTGACGAGCAGGTCGAACGAGTCGTCGGCGAACGGCAGCTCGAGCCCGCTTGCCTCGCGAAGATCAACGTTCGCGATGTTTGCGCGCGCGAGCGTGCGGCGAGTCTTGGCGAGCATGCCCTTCGACAGATCGACGCCCGCGGTGGTGCCGTTCGGGTTTCTTCGCGCCAGCTCGCATAGCTGCACGCCGGTGCCGACCGCGACCTCGAGGATCGACTCGCCGTCATGCACGTCGGCCAGCTCCGTCACACGCCGGCGCGGCTTGGACTCGGTGAACTTCGCCCACACCTCATAGACCGGGGCGAGTCGCGAGTAGGTGCGCGCGACCTTGCCGGAGTCGTCGCTGCGCACTGGCAGCACCTGTGAGCGCCAGTCGCCGCTCGCACGCCCATCGACGCTCTCCACGATCGCCTCGCCGCCTCGCGCTGGCACCAGCGCGATGCCGCGGAAGCGCAGCTTCTCGGGCTTCGGCGAGGCTGCACGTAGGACGGCTCTCTTCAGGATCGTCGAGATCACGACCTTCATCTCGTACTGCGCGAACGTCGCGCCCAGGCAGCGGCGGCGCCCGCCGCCGAACGGGATCCAGGTGTAGGGCTCGGGCGCGCCTTCCAGAAAGCGCTCGGGGCGGAACTCCTGCGCGTCGGCACCGTACAGCTCGGGGTCGTAGTGCAGCAGGATGATCGAGGCCGCGAGCTGTGCGCCCGGCTCGAATCTGTATCCGCCCAGCTCGAACGGCTTGGTGACGCCGCGCTCGACCTCCATGATCACCGGTCGAACCCGCAATGCTTCTTTGATCACGGCGTCCATGTACTCGGTGGATTCGCCCGCGCGAACCTCCTCGGTCAGTCGCTCGAGCGCCGATGGCGTTCGCAGCACGCGCTCGAACGTCCAGCCGATCGAGTTGGCCGTCGTCTCGTGACCGGCGAGCAGCAGCGTGATCAGCTCGTCGCGCAGCTCGATGTCGGTTAGCGGGTTGCCCTCTTCGTCGCGCGCCGCCAACAGCAGCGAGAGCATGTCGTCGCGCTCTTCGAGGTCGGCCTCACCGCGGCGGCGCTCGATCTCCTCGTAGAGGATCTCGTCCACGCGCGTGCGTGTGCGCAGGAAACTGCCCCATGGACTGTGCCGACCGAGGTCGTGACGCACGATGTCCAACGCTAGCAGCGGATTGACGCCCGAGAGCGCCGGAAGCAGGGTCTTCAGCTCGGCGACGCGTTCGCGGTCGGTGATGCCGAACACGGCGCGGATGATCACTTCCATCGTGATCGTCTGCGCGACCGTGCGCGTACGGATCGTCGCGCCGATCTGCCAGCGGTCGATCTCGCGGTTGGTGATCTGCTCGATCAACTCGCCGTAGCGCTCGATCGCCTCGCCGTGGAAGGGAGGCAGCATCAGCTTGCGCATGCGCAGGTGGCGGTCCTCGTCGAGCAGCAGGATCGAGTGCATGCCGGTGACCGGCTCCATCACCGCGCGCGGCTCACCGACGTGGAAGGTCTCGGCGTCGCCCTTGAACAGCGTGCCGACCAGCTCGGGGTCGGCCAGTGTGACGACGTCGCCGAGGATCGAGTCGTGCACGCGATAGATCGGACCGAAGCGCTTGCGCGCGTCTAGCCTCGCCCGAACCGGCTGGTACACGCCGATCAGCGAGTTGAGCAGGCGCGGCGTGCGCGGGCCCGGAATCTCGGAGGCGGGACGGACGCCGTTGGCGTGCGATTCGGCGGCTGTGGGCGCATCTGCGACTGTTTGATCCGGCACGACTTGCCTCCGCGGGCTTCGTGTGGCAATCTATACGGGCGTCTAATACAAGCGTATAGATGGTCTGATGTCAACCGCGACAGCGAAATCCTCCTCCCCGGTGCCGGCCGGCCGCCCACGCGGGCACCGCGAGGCGCTGCTCGAGGGCGCAATCCAGTGCATCCAGGAGAAGGGCTACGCGCGCACGACCGCGCGCGACTTGGTCGCGGCCTCGGGCACCAACCTGGGCTCGATCGGCTACCACTTCGGATCGAAGGAGAAGCTGCTCAACGAGGCGATCGCGGAAGCGTTCAACCGCTGGCTGGTGCACCTGGCGATAGCCGCCGTCACGGACGTCGATGCGTCGCCGCTCGAGCGTCTTCGCCGATCGTTGAGCGCCTGGAGCGAAACGCTCGAGCAGAACCGGCCCTTCCTCGTCGCCTTCGTCGAAGCGCTGGCGCAGTCGGCGCACTCGGAGGAGTTGCGTGCGCAACTCGCGGCCATGTATCAGCAGAACCGCAAGGCCGTCACCGCGCTGGTCGAAGAGTGCTGCACCCCGACCGACGTTGACGTGGATACCTCGGCGGTCGCCTCGATCCTGATCGGCATCGTCGACGGCCTGATGCTCCAATGGCTGCTGGAACCCGAAGCAGCGATGAGCGGCGGCGAACTATTGCGCTCAGTTGAAAACGCGATGCATTTGGTCAGCGGGGAGCAGATCTAGCGCTGCGTATCGGAATAGCGGGACCGTAAGTCGCGACTGCGTTCGCTCGGCGAGCAAACCTGCGTATGGTTTCACCGCGTCAAAGCCAATGCTCTCTTCTTACACAACGCGATGATCTCTTCTAGCACCGGACGGTACCAACCCATTTCCGAGGCCATGAACAATGCTGCATCAACGGTCTTGACAATCAACCGAATGTTCCCTTCAACCTGAGACAGAAGCTGCCGTCCCAGACCGCTTTCTTCCGCGAGTTTCGCCCAGGACCGCGCGGTGATCTCCTCCGGTTTTGATGTTCCCCCAACTGTCATCGCCAGCTTGTCCGTCAGCTGTGGGTAAACATTGGTTGAAACGATGTCATAGAAGGGAGCGAGGCTGATTCCCTTCTTGGGTTCGTGCAATAGCGCATAGTTCTTTCCGTGCGCATCGCAATTTCCCAGCAGTAGGTTCAGCACTGTCACCATTAGGAGCCCTCTTATGTCCCTGGCTGTCGTAGAGCCGCCGATGTCGCGAAGCAGGTTGATGATTTCGGCGATAGACGGTCCTCCCTCCGACTCGTACTTCTCGCTCGGTAGCCGCCTGAGTGCCTGGCAGGTGTCCTCTTGGTGCACCCGTTCGATCCCGCCATCATCTGTGACATGACGATCAAAACGTTCAACCAAGAGACAAGGCGACCCTGCAACGTCTATCACTTCCACCTTCGGTACTGGAAGACCGACGAAGTGAGCAACAAGAAGACAAAACGCTTCGTTCGCGACGATATCGGGATACTCTCCTCGGCCGGGTTTGAGGATGTGCGTGCTTGGAGCTCCGTTTTTCGGCTGCCCCAGCCTTCCATCCGGAGCGCGAGTCAGCAACAGCTTCTCTTGTACTCCCCCTAGGCTCAGCCTTACCTCGTCATCCGCTCTAACACCTAGCGGATACCTGGGCAGATCCTCAATTTTCTGCGCAAGCTCATCGTCGGCCAGCCATTCCACGGTCCACTCAGCCGGGCTTCTGGGACGACTACCGCCAGGGACGATTACGACCGCGCCCGCGCATTCCGCACCAAGCTCAGCGAGCATTCCGTAACCGTTGTCTTCGCTAACGCCTAGGGACCTTGCAATCGTTCTGCGCACCTGTCCCTCTGGTAGTAAACCCTCAAAAAACGGCTTCGTCCGTTGTGACTGGAACTCCTCGTCCTTTATCGGAAGCGACGCTGAGAGAACGATGTCGCCACGGTCGTGAGTCGCCACCACTCCCTCGCCATATGCAAACCTGTAGCGCCCGGGGCCAAGAGTTCTCAGCGAGCCAGTCTCGACTCCATGCAGAAACACGGACAGGCGGCCTGCGGTCGAATCACGAGTCAATGTCTCCTCCCGGAGCCACTTCTGCGCTATCGGCAGGCAGTGATGGCCGTCGCGTAATCAGATCGAGGTCCAGTCCCAGGACCGAAAGCACTTGGATGATCGTGTCCAGACCTGTACCCGAATAGCCGTGCTCGATGTTGTGGATAGTCTTCGTGCTGACCCCTGAGGCGATGGCCAGCTCATCCTGCCGCAGGTTCTGAGCCCGCCGTGCTTCTCTGATGCGAAGGCCAATTTCTCGCGCTAGCATGTCGGACCGTTTCGGCATTATTTTGCAGAATAGCTTCCGTGGAGTCAACTACAACCCTTTTCTGCAAAATATTACGGAATTAGCCGAATTGAAGCCTTGCGAGGACGCATCTGCATAATATTGCCGAAAGGCCACAAATGGCCAGTAGGTGGGGTGGGCCGATGACAGCGCTAAATGTTGGTCACATCCGCGCCCTGCGCCACGAAGTTGAGCCGCTTTACCTCGGCCCAGCCGGCGACCTCGGTGCGTAGCGCCTCAACGACCTCGCCGGTCTGCTCGAAGTAGCACCACACCAGAACGGTCGGGCCGGCGCCCGAGATCGTCGCGCCGAGCGCGCCCAGCTCGCGCGCCTTGCCGACCAGCTCGATCGACCGCGGGTACAGATGCTCGCGCCGCGGCTGGTGTATGCGGTCGTGCAGCCCGCGTGAGATCAGCGCCAGGTCGCCGCGCGCCAGGCCGAGCGCGAGCAGCGACGCGTGCGCGATGTTGTAGCTGACCTCGCCGATTGGGATCTCGGGCGGCAGCGCCGCGCGTGCGGCGGCGGTCGAGACCGGCTCTTCGGGCACGACAGCGATCGCCTCCAATCCGCTCGGCGGCTCGATCTGCGCGACCTCTCCCCCGTCGCAGATCACGAACCCCCCGTACAGCGACGCCCCGACGTTGTCGGGATGCCCCTCGATGCGGTTGGCGCGGTCGAACAGCTCCTCCTTCTCCAACCCCAGCTCGAACATGTGGTCGGCGGCGACCAGCCCCGCGACGATCGCCGCGCCGCTCGAGCCAAGCCCGCCGGCGGGCGGAATCTCCGAGGAGATCCGGAACGCGATCTCGTCGGTCGTGTGCAGCTCCGCGAACGCGCGCACACAAAGGTTGTTCTCGTCGGTCGGCAGGCGCAGTCCGCCGGTGTCGACCGAGAACTCGCCCGTCTCCTCGACCTCCAGCTCCATGTACAGCGACACCGCGGCCGCCATCGCGTCGTAGCCCGGTCCGAGGTTGGCCGACGAAGCCGGCACGCGCACCTTGCGCTTGCGTCCCACGCTCAATCCCCCAGCACCGCTCGTTCGACCTGGGCAAAGTCGGCGTCGCAGTGCGCGGCGTCGCCCGCGCTTTCCAGCGCGATGTCGGGGTCCTTCAAGCCGTGCCCGGTGATCACGCACACGAGCCGCTGCGCCTCCCCCACGCCGTGCTTGAGCGCGCCGGCGACCGATGCGGCCGAGGCCGGCTCGCAGAACACGCCCTCGTTCGAGGCCAGCCAGCGCTGCGCCTCCAGAATCTCGGCGTCGCTGACCGCGGCGATGCGCCCGTCGCTCTCGTTGAGCGCGGCCTCGGCCTCCTTCCAGCGCGCGGGGTTGCCGATGCGGATCGCCGACGCAACGGTTTCCGGTTTCGCCACCACCTCGCCGCGCACGATCGGCGCCGCGCCCTCGGCCTGGAACCCGTACAGCCGCGGCCGCCCCTGCTCATACTCGCAAAAGCCCTGCCACCAGGCGGTGATGTTGCCGGCGTTGCCGACCGGGATCGCAAGCGCGTCGGGCGCTGTGCCCAGCTCGTCGCAGACCTCGAAGGCGGCCGTCTTCTGGCCCTCTATCCGGTAAGGGTTGATCGAGTTGACCAGCTCGACCGGGTGCTTGGCGACCAATTGCTTGACCAGCTCGAGCGCCTGGTCGAAGTTGCCGTCGATGCCTACCACGCGCGCGCCGTGCACGAGCGACTGCGCGAGCTTGCCGGCGGCGATCTTGCCCTCCGGCACGATCACCGCGCCGCGCAGCCCGGCGCGCGCCGCGTAGGCCGCACAGCTCGCGGCGGTGTTGCCGGTCGAGGCGCAGATGATCGCCTGCGCGCCCTTGGCCTTGGCGGCCGAGACCGCGACCGTCATGCCGCGGTCCTTGAACGAGCCGGTCGGGTTCATGCCGTCGAACTTCAGCAGCGTCTCGATGCCGAGACGCTCGGAAAGGCGCGCCGCGGGGATCAGCGGTGTCGATCCCTCCATCAGCGTCACGACCTCCCAGCCTTGCTCGACCGGCAGGCGCTCGCGGTAGCGCTCGATCAGCGGCACGCGGCCCAGCGTTGAGCGAACGTCAGGCATCGCCAGCGACCCTGCCCGCTGCGACGTAGAAGGCTCCCGCCATGTGCTTTTCGATCTCGAGCCCCGGCAGGTACGGCGCCAGCAGGCTCCAGGGCTCGCGGAAACCGCTCACCTTGGTGACGTAGCGCCGCACCAGCAACCAAACGAACAGGTTGAGCGGGAAGATCCAGCGCGAGACCCATTTCGGGCCGCAGGCCGCCACGACGCCGCCCGGACGCACGCTTCCCAGGACGTTGGCAACCGCGCGCGGGTCGCGAGCCGGCTCGTGGGCGAACGCGAACAGTGCCGCATCGGCGCGGCCGGGAATCTCCACATCGGCCACCGGCGCGGCGATCAGCGTCACGTTGGGCCAGCCCTCATGCGACACCCGCTGCGCGGCCTGGGCAAGCATGTCGTCGCTGACGTCGATAGCGATCAGCCGCCCGTCGGAGCCGATCGCGCGCTCGATCGCGGCGAAGTTGCCGCCGGTTCCGCAGGCGATGTCGATCACGGTCTGGCCACGCTCGAGCTGGAGCTTTTCGACCGCGCGCAGACCGATCCGGCTGCGCAGCCCGGATCCGGGGATCCTGTCGTAGCGTCGCGCCCGCTTTCTGTACTGCCCGCGGGCCAGTTCGGCCTGGCTCGCCATGTCAGCCGACGAACTCCTCCTCGATCACGCGGATCGGGCGCGGCGGCGAGCGCATCACGTCGAGTTGTGCGATCTCGCCGACCGCCTTGGTGAACGCGCCCTCAGCGACCGGGTGCAAGACCATGATCAGGCTGGCGTCGTCGCCGCGGCCGCGCTGCACGACGCTCTTCACGCTGGCACCGTTGTCGCCGAGGATCTGCGCGATGCGCGCCAGCACGCCGGGCTGGTCCGCGACTTCCAGATGCAGGTAGAAGGCGGACTCGATCTCGTCACTCGGGATCTGGCGAAGCTGCTCGTTCGCGTCCAGCTCCATGCCGGTGCCCGACATCACCGAGACGAGGTCGCCTAGCACGGCAGATGCGGTCTGCGGGCCGCCGGCGCCCGGGCCCGACAGCGTCACCTCGGTGATCGCCGGGCCCTCGAGCGTGACGGCGTTGAACGGGCCAACGATCGGCGCAAGTGGATGCCCCCCATACAGGAACGCCGGGAACACGCGCACGGCGATGCCGCCGTCGCGACGCTCCGCCACGCCGAGCAACTTCAACGACAGCCCGAACTCCTTCGCGTAGTCGATGTCGTCGGGCGTGATCTCCTCGATCCCCTCGTGCGCGACGTCGGCCAGCGATACCGAGGTGTGGAAGGCGATTCGCGCCAGGATCGCCATCTTGGCGGCGGCGTCGGCGCCGTTGATGTCCTCGCTCGGGTCGGCCTCGGCGTAGCCCAGCTCCTGGGCGCGCTTCAGCGCTTCGGCGAACGCCTCGCCGGTCTTGGCCATCTCGGTGAGGATGTAGTTGGTGGTGCCGTTGACGATCCCATAGACCTTGTCCACGTGGGTGCCGGCGAACGACTCGCGGATCGCGCGCACGGCCGGCACGACACCGGCAGCGGCAGCTTCGTAGCGAAGCTGAGTGCCCGAGCTGCGTGCGGCATCGAACAGCTCGTCGCCGTGCTGGGAGAGCAGCTGCTTGTTGGCGCTGACGACCGGCTTGCCGGCGACAAGCGCAGCGAGCACGTACTCGCGCGCAGGCTCGATGCCGCCGATCAACTCGACGATCACGTCCGAGCCGGCGAGGATCTCGTTGAACGATCCCTGCGAGCGCGTCAGCAAGCCGGCCAGCTCGGGCCGGCGGCCGGTCGCAGCGGCGATCGAATCGGCGCGCCCGTCGAGCAGCTCGTGGAAGGCGCCGCCGACGGTGCCGTGGCCGAGCAGGCCGACCTTGAAGGGTTCGGTGCTCACGTCGCGCTAGGCGTCCCGGGCGCCGAGGTCTTCGTAGGTTTCACGGCGCACGACCACGCGCGCCTCGCCGTCGCGGCAGAAGATGACCGGCGGGCGCGGCACGCCGTTGTAGTTGTTGGCCATCGCGTATCCATAGGCGCCGGTCGCCGGCGTGACCAGCACATCACCGATTCGCGGTTCGGGCAGCGCGACCTGCCCGATCAGGATGTCGCCCGACTCGCAGTGCATGCCGGCGATCGTCGCGGTGTGGGTCGGAGGCGCATCGGGCCGATCGGCGATCGCAGCCTCGTAGCGCGAGTCGTACAACATCGGGCGCAGGTTGTCGGACATGCCGCCGTCGACCGCAACGTAGGTGCGGACGCCTGGAATCTCCTTGATCGTGCCGACGCGGTAGGCGGTCAGTCCGGCGTTGCCGACCAGCGAGCGCCCCGGCTCGATCAGGATGCGCGGCACCGGGTCGAACACCCGCTGGGCTGCCTTCACCTTGACGTCGATGTAGTCCTCGATCGAGGGCGGCTCGTCCTCGGCCGTGTAGGCGATCCCGAGCCCGCCGCCGACATTCAGCAGATGGCACTCGAAGTCGATGAAGTCGGCCATGATCTCGATCGTCTTGACGTAGGGCTCCAGCTCGAAGATCTGCGAGCCGATGTGCGAGTGGATGCCGACCAGCTCCAACTTGTTCGACGAGCGCACGCGCTCGACCGCCCGGGCCGCTAGCCCATCCTCCAGCCCGAAGCCGAACTTCGAGTCGAGCTGCCCGGTCTGGATGTAGGAGTGGGTCGACGGCTTGATGCCGGGGGTGAGGCGGATCAGCACCTGCTGCGGGCGATCGAGCAGCCGCTCCACGCGCTCGATCTCGTCGAACGAGTCGAGCACGATGTAGGCGACGTTGGACTCGAACGCGTAAGACAGCTCGGCGTCGGTCTTGTTGTTGCCGTGCATGTAGATGCGTTGCGGGTCGGCGCCGGCCTTCAGCGCCAGGTGCAGCTCGCCGCCTGAGGCGACGTCGATCGAGAGGCTCTCCTTCGCGAACAACTCGAAGGCAGCGGTGATCGGCAGCGCCTTCGACGCATACAGCAGCTCGAAGTCGCCGGTACGCGCCGCCAGCGCCTCCATGTAGGCGCGGGCGCGGGCGCGCATGTCGTCCTCCGCATATATGTAGGCGGGCGTGCCGAAGCGCTCGGCCAACTCGACCACGTCGCAGCCGCCGACCTCCAGGTGGCCCTGCTCGTTGACCCGGCTGCCGAGCGGATATTGCTGTCCAAGCGCGGTCATCGCCATCTCAAGGCCAGATTACCGGCCGCGGCACTCCGCCCCACGCAAGGTAGGCTCCCGCCCGTGATTGAGCACGCGACACCGACGATGCCCGCCGAGGCAGGCACCCTCGACGGGATCGCCTACCGGCTCTGGCTGCCGAAGGGTGAGCCGGGGCCGGTGCCCGCCGTGATCATCCTGCACGGTGCGGGGTCGCAGAAGGAGAACCACGCCGATTTCGCGCGGGCCGCGGTCGCGCAGGGCTTCGCCGCGCTGACGTTCGACAACCGCGGCCACGGCGAGACCGAAGGCGAGCTCGGCCCGGGCGTGATCGACGACCTCGCGGCACTCGCGCGAATGCTTGCCGAGCGCCCCGAGATCGACGGGCGCCGGATCGCCGTGCGCGGGTCGAGCATGGGCGGAATGATGGCGCTGCACCTGGGCGCGTCGTGTCCGGAAGTCGCGGCCGTGGTCGCGATCTGCCCCGCCGCGGAGGAGCCGATGCTGCCGCAGATGCGCGCGCTGGCGGGCGGGCGCGAGCCCGATCCCGACAGTCCCTGGGCGGCGATGCGCCTCGATGCCGCGGGGTTGGTCAAATGGCTCGAAAGCCACGACATCTTCGACGCGGTCGAGCGGCTCGGGTCGAAGCCGCTGCTTCTGATCCACGCCAAAGGCGACGAAACCGTTCCTTACACGCGCTCGGAGGAGCTATACGAGCGCGCCGCCGACCCGAAGAAGCTTTGGCTGCTGGAGGGCGGCGACCACCGCTCGGCCCAGCACGACGTCGAGATCCAGGGCGAGTCGCTGCGCTGGCTCGCCGGCGCGATCTGAGCATTCCTCGCTCGACCCGCACACGCTAGTGGCCCCCGCCGTCGAACCTCGGTTCTTCGGCGCCACACGGCCGCCCGCAGGAGTGGCCGGTTCCTGAAGGGAGAGCACATTGCGAGGTGCGGGTAGCGTCATCTTCGCCGGCATTCTGCTGTTCGTGGCCGGCACACTCAACATCCTTTACGGCATCGCCGGAATCGGCACCGACGATTTCTTTGTCAACACCGACTACGTGTTTTCGACGATCGAGACGTGGGGCTGGATCACGCTGCTCCTGGGAATCATCCAGCTGATCGCGTCGTTCTCGCTGTTTGCGGGAGGGGCCTTCGGGCGCGTGATCGGAATATCGCCGCCACGATCGGAGCGATCGGGGCGCTGCTGTCGATCGGCGGTTCCCACCCGTTCTGGTCGGCCGGCGTGTTCGCGATTCGCGTGATCGTCATCCATGGCCTGGCGGTGTTCGGGGAGCCGGAGCGCACACATAGCCGAAGCCCAAGGGGCGCCCGGCTGCCGGTCGGGCGTCCCGGCGGCTGCGCTTTTCAGGCCGCGCGAGCGAGCGATCCGCGCGAACGCGCGACCCAGATCCATACGAGCCCGGCAGCGATCGCGACCAGGCTCTGCAGCTGAGCTGCCGTCAGGCCGAGGGCCACGTCGGAGTTCCGCCGTACGAACTCGACCAGGAAGCGCTCCAGCCCCGACAGCACCAGGTAGATCGCGAACAGAATTCCCGGCCTGAAACGATCGCGCCAGCTCCACAGCAGCAGCGCAACCAGGCCCATCGACAGGGTCTCGTACACCGGCGTCGGGTGCACCGGATCGTCGGTCGGCAGCGTTCCGTCCGGGTACGACATCGCCCACGGCACGTTGGATGGCTCACCATAGTCGCCGTCGCCCGAGAGCTGGCAACCGATGCGGCCGATCGCGTAGCCGAGCGCGAGCGCGGGCGCCAGCACGTCGAGCAGCGTCAATGAAAGGAACTTGCGATACCAGGCCCACGCCAGCACGAACGCCGTGCCGCCCAGCGCGCCGCCGTACCAGACCAGTCCCTCGCCCGAGACGACGCTGCCGAGCAGGTCGTCCTGGACGTCGGACCAGTGCTCGACGAGGTAGTAGAGCCGCGCACCGACGAGCCCGCCCAGCAGCGCGGCGAACACGATCTCGTATGCCCAGTCGGGCGGGCGGTCGATCTCCTCCAGCCGCCGCCAGATCAGCGCGCCCGCAGCGATGAATGCGAGCGCGAACATCAGCCCGAAGGTCTGGAGCGTGACCGGGCCTAGATGAATCTCTGGCTGCACGGCGCCAACTCTAGAGGGTGCTGCCGGCCTTCAATCTTGTTGCAGATCCGTTCACAAGTTGTATTAATCTTGACTTATATTAGCTAAAGTTTATACTAACGTGCGCCGGGTCGATGGCCTGGGAAGTCGAATACACGGACGAGTTCGAGAGTTGGTGGGATGGGCTCACGGTTGCCGAGCAGAAGACGATTGACGCGGCGGTTCGCATCCTGCAATCGCGCGGTCCTGTCCTTGGGCGTCCGCTGGTGGACACGATCAGCGGCTCACGGCACGCAAACATGAAGGAGCTTCGACCGAAAGGAGCCGTCCGAGTGCTGTTTGCCTTCGACCCGCGCCGGACCGCCATCCTGTTGATCGGCGGCAACAAGACGGGGCGCTGGCGTAAGTGGTACGCGGAGATGATCCCAGTGGCCGACAAACTGTACGACGAACACCTTGCACAGTTGCGCGCGGAGGGTGCGAGCTGATGGCCAAGAACTTCAATTCGCTGAGGGCGAAGGCGCGCAAGCGCGACCCGAATTGGGACAAGGACGTCGCCGAGTACAAGCGCGCCATGGAGGACGCGCTCGCACTCGCACAGTTGCGCGAAGCTCAGGACGTGACGCAGTCCGACCTGGCCTTGCGTCTCGACGTCACGCAGGCCAACATCTCCTTGCTCGAGCAGCGAGCGGGTGCCGGCAACAGCATCTATCTCTCAACGTTGACCGAGTATGTCGAGGCGCTGGGTGGCCGTCTGGAGGTGCGCGCCGTGTTCGACAACGGTGTGGACGCGCTGCTGAAGTTCGGTCAGAGGTAGTTCAGCGGGTTCGTGACCGCGCCGCCGACGCGCACCTCGAAGTGCAGGTGCGCCCCGAAACAAAGGCCCGTGCAGCCGACCAGGCCGATCACCTGGCCCTGGCTGACGTTCTGACCGACGCTGACCTTGATCGCCGACTGGTGTGCGTAGCAGGTCGAGAGCCCACCGCCGTGGTTGATGCAGGTGTAGTTGCCGTAGCCGCCCATCGCGCCGGCCATCGCCACGGTGCCCGAGTCGGCGGCACGGATCGGCGTGCCGGTGCCGACACCGATGTCGATGCCGGGGTGGCATGACTCCCACGAGCGGCGCTCGCAGAAAGGTGAGGTGATCGGGCCGTTGACCGGCCAGATCATCTGGCCCGAGCCGCGCCGAATCGGGCCGGCGAAGCCGCCGAGCTGAGACTCGACCTGTGCAGAGAGCTTGGAGAGGTCGCCTTCGAGCTTGTGCTTGTCCTCGCGTACGCCGCCGAGCACGTCCTTTTGCTCGGCACGCACGCTGGAAAGCTCGTTGCGCTGCACGGACAGCTCGCTGCGAGTCGCAGCGAGCGTGCGCTTCTGGTTCTCGACCGCCTCGACGGCGACTTCGGCGCGTGTCTTGAGGTCAACGAGCTCCGCCCGCTTGCGTGCAGCCTCGTGCTTGAGTGTCTTCACCCGGGTGACTATGTCCTGGTCGCTGTCGTTGATCTTGCTCAGGTAGTCGGTGCGGGTGAGCAGGTCGTTGAAGCCATCCGACTCGAGCACGACCGTCAGCATGTCGGGCGCGTCGCTCTTGTAGATCGCGACCAGGCGCTCCGCGAGCACACCCTCGGCCCGATTGAGCTGCTTGCGCAGGCGCACGAAGTGCCGATGCGCACGCTCGTAGCGGGCGGTAACGCGCTCCAACTCCGACTGGCGCTGGGCAAGTACGACCTTGGCGTGCGACTCCTTGCGCTCGAGCGAGACGATCCGTACGCGTAGCCCGCCAAGCTTCTCGTTCATGCTGGAGATGCGTCCCTGGAGGTGCGTCTCCCGTCCTTCCACACGCTCGAGATGCCGGCGCTTCGCGTCGATCTTGTCGTCCAACGAGCGACCGCTCGAGAACGACGGGGTCAGCGAAACGGCTGCGAGCGCGACCAGCGTCAACCCGGCCAGCGCCAGGACGCGATGGCCGCGCTCGGGCCTGCTCCGAATCCCACTTGTGTGACGACGGCTCCGGCCACGGGCCGGAGGTGCTTTGCCAAGAAACATGGGCTCTCTTTCTGGCGCTTACGGGGTTAGCTGTCGGGCTCGCGCAGAAAGAGCTGCGCTACGCGTGTGGCCTTGCGGCCTGTCGGCGATTCGCCCCTAGGGTCTCCGCTTGATCAGCTACTACGGGTCCCCCGCTATCCAGGCGGCGTTGGGTCCCCCGCTTTCCCTTCACGAGCCGGACTTTGCCGGCGAGTCGTTGAGGGAAACTCAGCGATAGTTGCTTTGCCGTACCTCCTGATCGAATCCACTCGGTTGCTGCAAAAGCGGTGCCCAGACTAGCAGGGGCGTTCATTGGCTGCCCCCGGCTCCTGCCAAACTCCCTGCAAGTGCAAGGCTCCTCCCGCCGGGGAGGGCAAAACCGGCAGCGGGCTTGTGACTAATGGCGCTTGCGCTTCTTCTTTTTCTTCTTCTTGGACCCGCCCGACTCGCACCCGGTCAGCTTGTCCTTGCGATCGGCGATCGCCCGGTCGCGGCCCTTGCCGCAGTTGACCTTCTCGGCGATCTTGTCGCGCGATTCGACGACATCGTTGCCCGGACCGGCCGAGAAGGTGTCCTCCTCGGTGCCGCCGTCGAGATGGTCGTTGCCCGCGCCGCCGAACAGTCGATCGTCGGCCGACTCGCCGTAGAGGCGGTCGTTGCCGCCGCCTCCCTCGAGGCAATCGTAGCCGGCCGCGGCCCTGAGCGTGTCGTCGCCGCCGTCTCCCACCAGCGTGTCGCCCGCGGCCGTGCCGGTGATGGAGTCGGGGCCGCCGCCGCCTTTGAACGTGTTCGCGCACGCGCCCGGGTTGAGCACCGCGGTATCGGCGCTGGCAACGTTGTTGGCGCCGTTCGGGTCGGGCGAGGACGCCGTGGCGGAGGCAACCGCGTGCACGGGCCCACGCTTCACGCCGGTGACGTCGATCCTGATCGTGGCGGTCGTGTTGACCGCGATGTCGCCGAGCGAGCAGGTGACCGTCTGCGTCGGCGTGCACGTGCCCGCGTCGGTTTTGACGGTGTCGATCCTCATCAAAGCGGGGATCGCGTCGGTCATCGTGACGCCGGTCGCCTTGTTCTGGGGCCCGGTGTTCCTGACCTTGACGAAGAAGGTCATGTCGGTCAGAAGCCCGATTCCCGGAACGCTCGCGGTCGTCGTCACCTGGAGGTCGGCGAAGCATGAGTCGTGGCGGCTGGAATCGCCCGGACAGAGGTCCTGCGTTTCGTCGCCGTAGCCGTCGCCGTCGGCGTCGGGCTCCACGTCGGCATTGACGAGGAACTCCAGGTCGTTTGGTCCAGCCAACGCGGCACCGCTCGACGTGTCGGTGAGCGGCGGCGAGAACTGCCCCGCGGTCGCGCCGCCGGCGCCCGACCGGAAAGCGCTGCCCGACAGAGCCGTCTGAAAGAAGGCACAGGTGGTCGGAGCGCCGGCGCAAGCGCTACTCGACGTCGGAGCACTCGCGAGATTGCTGCCGATCGTGGTCGCCGCGTCCGCGGCAGGCGCGGCAATCGCCGCCGTTGCGGCGGCCGCCATCAGCGCAGCCGTGAGCATCCGTCCTCTCATATGTTCTTGATCGACCGACCTCGAAGGAAGCCTTACCCGGCGGCGTTCGCCTCATACACTTATTCGCCGATGGAGCTGGACTTAAAGGGCAGGACCTGCGTGATCAATCAATCGGCGGCTCTGTCGGGACGGGCCGACCGCCGCGAGGCGATCGCGAAGGCGGGCGCCGCACGGCCGATCGGTCGCCTGGCGAGCGTCGACGAGATCGCGGCCGCGATCGTGTTCCTGTGCTCGGAACGCTCGTCCTATGTCGCCGGCGCGGCGTGGAGCGTGGACGGCGGAACCGTCCAAGTGATCATCTAGCGACGGCCGTAGGCCGGCGCTCCAGCATGCCGGGGGTCGAGGGGGCGGCGAGCCCCCCGTTATCCAGAGCCTTCGCTGCGCGGACGGTCAGAATCCGTCCACTCGACCTGGATCAACTGGTCGCGCTCAACCGGCTCCGCCATCTGCAGCGTCGTGTGATCGATCTCGAAGCGTCCGGTGAGCAGCTGCTCGAGCCGTGCCCGGGCCACATCGCGGTTGGCGCCGCTGCGCACCACCACGTGCGCAGACAGAGCCGGAAAACCCGACGTGACGGTCCACACATGCAGGTCGTGCACCTCGACGACGTCGGCGTCCGCCACCATCGCCTCGCCGATCGCGCGCGCGTCGAGGCCCGGTGGAGCGGCCTCCATCAGCACGTCGAACGGCTCTTTCAACAGACGCCACGAGCCGAGCGCGATCAGCACGGCGATCAGGATGCTGACGATCGGGTCGATCAGGTCCCAGCCGCTGGCCAGTATCACCGCTCCAGCAACGATCACGCCGATCGAGCCCAGCGCGTCTGCCGCCGAATGCCTCAGGACGGCTTCCAGGTTGATGTCGGAGCGCTCGCCGCGCGCCAGCACCCAGGTCGCGGCCACGTTGCCGACCAGCCCGACAGCACCGATTGCCAGCACGCCCGCGCCCGCCACATGCGGCGGGTCCGACATGCGGTCTATCGCTTCGACCGTGACGAGCACTGCCACCGCGACCAACACAAGGCCGTTGACCAGGGCCGCGATGACCTCGCTGCGCTGAAGGCCGAAGGTCCGCGACGGCGTCGGCGCGGCACCGGCAAGCCGGGCGGCGAGCAACCCGATCGCGATCGCGCCGACATCGGACAGCAGGTGGCCCGCGTCGGCGAGCAGAGCCAGCGAACCGGTGAGAATTCCTCCCGCGATCGTCGCCGCGAGCAGCGCGACATTGATCGCCAGCGCCCAGAGCATGCGCGAGCGGTTGCCGGAACGGCGAGCTTCCAGTCCGCGATGCGCGTGCGCGTGCGACATGCCGATTCCAGACGCTAGCCGGAGCCGCAGATGTCGCGCCGCGTGTCCCTGGTGTTATGCGGGAACGGCTGCGGACTTCTTCTTCGTGCCAGACGCCGCCGAGCCGTTCGACGACTGCGCCATCGCCTTGTCGGCAACCTCTTTGGCGTAGCCGAGCCGTTCCGCGTACTCGCCCACCTGCATGCGCGCGATGACGAGACGCTGAATCTGGGCCGTGCCCTCGAAGATCTGGTAGACCTTCGCGTCACGGAACCACTTCTCGAGCGGACAGTCGGTGGACTGCGCATACTCGCCGACGAGGTCCATCAGCGTCGTCGTGGCCCACATCGTCACGTCGCCACCCTTGAGCTTCGACATCGAGCCCTGGCCGCCGGTCATCGGAACGCCGTTGCTACCCATCCACGCGGCATGCCAGATCATCATGCGTGCCGCCTCGATTTCCGTCGCAACGTCCGCGATCACCTGCTGGATGCGTTGCGTCTCGAGCAGCGGCGTACCCTCCTCGCTGCGTCCCGACAGATACTCCAGCGTCCACTCGTAGGCAGCCTGCGCGATGCCGATCGCCGACGCGCCGACGGTCGGGCGCGTTATCTCGAAGGTCGCGAGGGCGCCGGACGGTCCGGACTTCTGGCCCGAGTGCGCACGCTCGAGCTTTTTCTTCAGCTTCTCCTCGCCACCTAGCAGCGCATCGCCGGGGACGAGGCAATCCTCGAGCACGATCTCCGCCGTCTGCGAAGCGCGGATGCCGAGCTTGGATTCCTTCTTGCCGAGCTTGAGCCCCGGGTTGTCGCCGGCGACGACGAATGAAGCCTGGCCACGATGGCCGAGGCCGGGCTCGACAGTCGCAACGACCACGGTCGCGTCGGCGATGCCGCCGTTGGAGATGAAGGTCTTGGTGCCGTTGATGATCCAGTCGTCGCCGTCGCGCTTCGCGGTCGTGCGCAGCGACTTGACGTCCGAGCCGGCCTGCGGCTCCGTCACCGCGTAGGCGCCGAGCTTCGGCTGCTTGGCGTCGCCGAACACCTCCGGTATCCACTTGGCGATCTGCTCCGGCGTGCCCCCCGAGGCGATGCCGGCGGCACACAGCGTGGAGGCCGAAATCGCAAGCGCGATGCCGGCGCAGCCCCAGTGCAGCTCCTCGGCGTAGATGGCTCCCTTGACGCCGTCGGTGTCGGTCTGCACCGCCTGGACGAAGTCGAGCCCGGCGAGCTTCCACTCGTAGGCCTTCTTGACCACGTCGTAGGGAACCGCTTCTTCGCGGTCGTACTTGGCCGCCACCGGCCGGATCTCCTCCCGCGCGAACTTGCGGCAGTAGTCCTTCCACTCAAGGGTGTCGTCGCTGAGGCGGAAGTCCATGTGACGCTCCGAAAGTGCTCGGCCGCCGCGTACCTGGAAAGGAGTGGTGTGGCACCCGTCCGGCGGTTGACTGATCAGTCAACCAATCTGGATTGTACTGGCAAAACGGCCGGAAGTCGGCCTTTTCATGGCCCAAATGGACGATTCGACCGCTCCGGGGCCCGCATTTTCCGCATTTGTCTGCTGGCGGGGAGCGGCGGCAGTAGCCGCTATCTTGCGCGGTCCGATGAGGACCACCGCATTTGAGGGCCTGCCGCGCCTAGCGGCCACGTGGTCCGCAATCGCCTTGATCGCCGCGTCCGCGGCGATCTCCGCCTGCGGTGGCGGCACGGAGCCGATCAAGGCCAAGCTCGACGAGAAGACCGAGCAGCACACGATCGCCGGGTTTCCGGCGCTCGCCACCAAGAACACCACCCGAGTCGCGGGCGAGAACGCAATCGCCGATGCCGCGGGCGTCGCCCGCGCCGTGTATCCGGGCCAAGCACCCGCGCAACGACCGGCGGCGGTCGCGCTGGTCGACAAAGACAACTGGCAGGCAGGCGTGGCCGCCTCTGTCTTGATGGCTCCGCCGGTTGGCGCTCCTGTTCTTCTGACCGACGGCGACGACGTGCCGCAGGCGACATCGAGCGCAATCGACTCGCTCGGCCCGACCGGCTTTCGGAAGGAGGCCGTGCAGGCGTTCGCGATCGGCGGCGTGGACGTGCCGTCGAACTTGAAGTCGCTGCCCGTGAGGCAGGGCGACCAATACACGGTTGCAACGCAGATCGATCGGCTGCGCACCTCGATCGCCGGCAAGCCGGCATCGAGCGTGATCGTTGCGTCCGGCGAGCAGGCCGCATTCGCCATGCCGGCGGCCGCGTACGCGGCTCGCTCCGGCGTTCCCGTGCTGTTCGCGACCCGCGACACACTTCCGGCGCCCACGCGCGCCGCAATCCGCCGTCACCGCAAACCGGCGATATACGTGTTGGGGCCGGAGAGCGCGATCTCCGCGAAGGTCTTCCGCCAGCTGCGACGGCTCGGACCGGCGGTGCGCGTCGGTGGCGCCAGCGCCGTTGCCAACGCGGTCGCGTTCGCACGCTATTCCGACGGCTCGTTCGGCTGGGGAGTGAACGACCCCGGGCATGGGCTGACCTTCGCGAACACCAGCCGTCCACTCGATGCGGCCGCCTCGGCTGCGCTGGCAGCCAAGGGCGCGTTCGCGCCGCTGCTGCTGATCGACTCCGCGACGACGATGCCGAAGGTGCTCGAGGACTACCTGCTCGACATCCAGCCCGGTTATCGCTTCGATCCCGTGCGTGGCGTCTACAATCACGCCTGGCTGCTTGGCGACGAGTCGGCGATCAGCCTCGGCTTGCAGGGCCGCATCGATCAGCTCGCCGAGATCGTGAAGATCAGAGAGCAGGAGCCGCCGCCGGCAAGCGCTCCGGCGACCACAACGCCTGGCCCCACCAAGACGACACCAACCACGAAATCCCCCTAGGAACGAACTTGAGCGAAGCCGAGAATCCCGAACTGCTCTCCGTGGACCGCGCAGTGACCGTCGAGACGATCCGCGAGCTGACCTGCGCCGCCGCGCCGCAGTTCGCGCTCCAGCTACGCGAACGGGTGAGAAAGTTGATCGAGGATCTCGAGCCGGGCAATCCCGCGCGAGTGGAAGGCGAACGCCAGATGACAGAGCTGGAGCTGCTCGCAGCCGATGGTCAGGCTTCCGGTCACATGCAGGATCACGAGCAGCCGCTGCCGAGCCTGACGCTCGACCCGCAGCGCACCGAGCGCAGCTTCGGGTGAGCGACGCAGGGTCCTCGACGTTGTCCGGGGCGAACGAGCGGGCGCTTGCCCTGCTGAGCACCGAGGCACGCGAGCGCGCAAACGAGCACGACGGATTCATCGACGTGCTCGGGCAGGAGCTGCCCACCGACGGCGTGGCGCAGGGCCTGATGCGCTCCGGCGTGGTCAGCAGCATCTACGAGCGATGGTGGCGACCTGCGCTCGGCCGTCTGGCAAAAGGCGTGACGGGTCCGGGGATGAAGGACGAGCACCGCATCGCTCGGCTGTTGATGGGCCTGGTACCGGGCGACGGCGTCCTCGACCTCGCCTGCGGGCCGGGCAACTTCTCGCGCGAGTTCGCACAGGCGGTCGGGGTCGAGGGGCTGGTCGTGGGACTCGACGCCTCGCCGGCGATGCTCGAGCGGGGCGTGCGCGACACGGATACCGCAGGTGCTCGCAACCTGGCATTCGTGTACGGCAACGCAATCGAGCTTCCTTTTCGCGACGACTCCTTCGATGCGGTCTGCTGCTTCGCCGCGCTGCACCTGTTCGACGACCCGTTCGCAGCACTCGACGAGCAGACACGCGTGCTGACGGCCGGCGGCCACATCGCAATCTTCACGAGCTGCCGCTCGCGTTCGGGTCCGTTTCGCGGCTACAAGAGCATGCTGGCCGCGCGCAGCGGCATGCGCATGTTCGAGCAGGACGAGATCACCGGCGCTCTGCTCGAGCGCGGTTTCGCCGACATGCAGCAGACGCTGACCGGCCTGACCCAGTTCGTCGGTGGGCAGCTCTCGGCGTAACTGGCTAGGCCAGGGCCGGCTCGGTCTTGCGGCTGCCGTCGATCGCGAGTCGCGCCACGACCTCGCGCTGGTAGCGCGAGCCGCCGAACAGCGCCGCGTTCGTGCGAGCGCGTTTGAGCCAAAGGTGCAGGTCGTGCTCCCAGGTGAAGCCGATGCCGCCGTGCACCTGTAACGACGAGCCGGTCACGTCGCAGGCGGCGTCGGACGCGTAGGCCTTGGCCATCGCCGACGCGAGCGGCGCGTCCTCGGGCTCGTTGTCGGCGACCCAAGCCGCGTAGTAGGCGGCAGAACGCGCGCCTTCGGTCTCGAGCAGCATGCGCGCACAGGCGTGCGAAACGGCCTGGTAGGCGCCGATCGGCCGGTCGAACTGCTTGCGCTCCTTGGCGTAGGTGACCGCCATCTCCATCGCACGTTGGGCGATGCCGACCGACTCGGCGGCGAAAACGGTGATCAGGCGGGACCATGTTCGCGCCAGGTTGCTGCCGTCGAACTCGAATGCCGCCGCCTCGTCGACCTGCACCCCGTCGAGCCTCAGCGCGTACTGCTTGCGGGTCGCGTCCAGCGCCGGGATCGGCGTGACGGCCACGCCCGGCGCTTCCCCGTCCACGACGAAGCGGCGCCCGTGGGCCGCGCCCACGATGAAGAAGTCCGCTCGATCAGCGTCGAGCACGAACAGCTTTTCGGCCTCGAGTGTGTAGCTGTCGCCGGAAAGCTCGGGATCCAACACGATCTGGTCCGGCGTGGCACCGTGACCCTCGTCCCAGTAGGCAAGCGTTCCACGCTTCTCGCCGCCCGCGAGCGGCGCCAGGTAGCGCTGCTTCAACTCCTCGCCTGCGCCGTGCTCGAGCACGATCGCCGCGAGCGTGTTGGACAGAAACGGCCCCGGCAGCAGCGCGTATCCGACCTGCTCCATCAGCACGACCAGCTCGACCATACCGAGACCCTGGCCACCGTACTCCTCCGACACGACCAGCCCCGGCCAGCCCAGATCGACGATCTCGCTCCAAAGCTTCTCGTCCAGCGCGTCGTCGGACTCGGCGAGCGCGCGAATCTTGTCGGAGTTGAGACGCGCCGCGAGCATGTCCTTCGCCGCCGACTGGAGCATTCGCTGTTCATCTGTCAGGTCGAAGTTCATTCGCAGCTCCGCGCTAGCGCAGTTTTGGCAAGCCGAGCACGCGCTCGGCGACGATGTTCCTAAGGATCTCGGTGGTGCCGCCCTCGATCGAGTTGGCGCGCGTGCGCAGGAACCAGTACTGCCACTCGCCGTCGGCGATCGCGAACTCCGAACCGCCCATCAGCTGCGAGTAGGGGCCTTCGATCTCCATCGCCAGCTCCATCAGCTTCTGGTTGGTGTCCGACCACTGCCACTTGCCGAGCGACCCCTCCGGCCCGGGGACGCCGGTCTTCATGATCTGCGTCAGGCCGCGGTAGCTGGTCAGCCGCAGGATCTCTGCGTCGATCTTTATCTGCGCGAGCTTCTGGCGGATCACGGGATCCTCAGCCGCCGTTCCACCGTTGTGCGGCGTCGAGTGGGCAAGCTCGATCAGCTTCTCGAACGCGGTCTGCACGCCCGCCTGCGCTGCGAACGCGAGGCCGGCGCGCTCGTTCATCAACGTCGTGATCGCCACGCCCCAGCCGTTGCCCTCGCCGCCGATCACGTTCGCATCGGGAATGCGCACTTCCTCCATGAAGATCTCGTTGAACTCGGACTCGCCGGTGATTTGACGCAGCGGCTTGACCTCAATCCCTTCCTCCTCCATATCCATCAGGAAGTAGGTGAGGCCCTTGTGCTTGGGCGCGTCGGGGTCGCTGCGCGCGAGCAGCATGCACCACTTGGCGTTGTGCGCGAAGGTGGTCCACACCTTCTGGCCGGTCACGCGCCACTGGTCGCCCTTCTTCACGGCGCGGGTTTTCAGCGACGCGAGGTCCGATCCCGCCTCGGGCTCGGAGAAGCCCTGGCACCAGATCTCCTCGGCGGAGAGGATCGGCTCCAGATAGCGGCTCTTCTGCTCGTCGGTGCCGTGCGTGATCACAACCGGACCGCCCATCGCGAGGCCGAGGATGTTGGCCATGCGAGGGGCCTTCGCGCGCACCAGCTCCTCGTAGAAAATCGCCTGCTCGATCAGCGTCGCGCCGCGGCCGCCGTACTCGGTCGGCCAGTGCACGCCGGCCCAGCCGCCCTCGTGCAGCTTGCGCTGCCAGTCGCGGGCGAACTCGAAGCTCTCCTCGTCGCCCTTCGGACCGTCGCCCGGGTGATTGGCGTCGAGCCACTCGCGCAGCTCGTCGCGGAACGCCTGCTCGCTCGGGCTGAGCGTGAGATCCACGCGGCTAGATGCGCTCGATCAGCGTGGCCGTGCCGAGCCCGCCGCCGCAGCACATCGTCACGAAGCCGACCTCCTTGTCGGAGCGCTCCAGCTCGTGCAGCAGCGTCGTGATCAGGCGCGCGCCGGTCGAGCCGAGCGGGTGACCGAGCGCGATCGCGCCGCCGTTGACGTTGACACGGTCCATGTCCGGCTCGTGCTCGCGGCGCCACGCGGCCAGCACCGATGCGAACGCCTCGTTGATCTCGATCAGGTCGATGTCGCCGATCTTCATCTTGTTGCGATCGAGAATCTTCTGCGTGGCCGGGATCGGCCCGGTCAGCATGATCACGGGGTCAACGCCGACCGTCGTCTGGTCGACGATCCGCGCGCGTGGCTTGAGGCCGTATTCGTCGGCCTTCTCGCGTGTCATGACCAGCACGGCCGCGGCACCGTCGGAGATCTGGCTCGAGTTGCCCGCCGTGACCTTGCCGTCTTCCTTGAAAACGGTCTTCAAGCCGGCAAGCGCCTCGATCGTGGTGTCCGGGCGGATGCCCTGGTCTTTGACGATCGTCTCGGTCGATCCGTTGGCGCGGACTTCCATCGGGATGATCTCGCGCTCGAAACGACCTTCGTCGGTCGCCTTGGCAGCGTTCTGGTGCGAGCGCAGGCCGATCTCGTCCAGTTCGGAACGGGGAATCTCCCACTTGTCGGCGATCATCTCGGCCGAGATGCCCTGCGGCACGAGGTTGAAGCGCTCCATCAGCTCCGGCGGGAAGGGGTTGCCGACCTTGCCGCTCCACTCCGGGTCCATCACGCCGACGCCCATCGGGATGTGGCCCATGTGCTCGACGCCGCCGCCGATCACGACGTCGTGCACGCCGGAAGCAACAAGCGCCGCGCCGAAGTTGACCGCCTGCTGCGCGGAGCCGCACTGGCGATCGACGGTCGTGGCCGGGGTCGTCACCGGAAGCCCCTGCTGAAGCCAGGCGTTGCGGCCGACGTTGAAGCTCTGCTCGCCGTACTGCTGCACGCAGCCGGAGATCACGTCCTCGACCGCTTCGGCGGGAATGCCCGAACGGTCGATCACCGCCTGGAAGCTCTTCCCCAGCAACTCGTTGGGGTGGGTATCGCGGTAGATGCCCTTCTCTTTGTGACCGCGCCCGATCGGGGTGCGAGCCGCTTCGACGATTACAACCTCACGGCCGTTGCCGTTGCGCATCATCTGCCTCCAGTAAGAGTTGGATGCTCAGAGCGGTTGGACGCTCAGAGGGCTATGTTATCCGATTGACTGATGAGTCAACCTGAGCAAAGAGGGGCCGCGGGCACCCCCTCGCTGGAGCGCGAGCGGCTTGGAGTGGCGGGCGCCGGCACGATCGCGGTCGGCCTGGCGGTCTGTTCGGTGCACGAGCGCGGCGGCCATGCGCTGCTCTGGGCGCGCAGCGAAGAGTCGGCACAGCGGGCTCGCGAGTCGGTTGCCGAACTGTGCGAGAAGCTCGATCACCCGGAGGCGATCGACCGTGTCCGCGTCACGACCGCGCTCGCCGACCTGCGCGAGTCGACCTTCGTGGTGGAGGCAGTGCGCGAGGACGAGCAGGTCAAACACGGGCTGCTGCCGAAGATCCGCGAGCTGCTTCCAGATGACGCGGTGCTCGCGACGACGACCTCTTCGCTGAACGTGGAGGCGCTGGGTCAGTCGAGCGGCGACCCGACACGCTTCGTCGGGCTGCACGTGTTCAACCCCGTGACGCGCATGGACCTGATCGAGGTCTGCTTCACGAGCGAAAACGACGCCGACGTCCGCGAGCGGGTGTTCGCTTTCTGCCGCGCGATCGGCAAGACGCCGGTCGAGGTACCCGACGAGCCGGGATTCGTCGTCAACCGCCTGCTGTTCCCGTATCTGTTCAATGCGGTGCGACTGCTGGAGCGGACCGGGATGGAGCCGGCCGATCTCGACGCCTGCATGAAGCTCGGCGCCGCGTATCGCATGGGCCCGCTCGAGCTGCTCGATCTGATCGGGCTCGACGTCGCCGAAGCAATTGGCGACGCAATCTACGCCGACACGAGCGACCCGCACCACGTCGCACCGGGGCGCATGAAGCAGCTGATCGGCGAGGGCAAGCTGGGCCGCAAGTCCGGCGCCGGCTTCTACGACTACCGCTAGCGCGAATCCGTGTCGAGGGTCAGGCCGCCCTGCGCGTGCGGCGCGAGCGCCGCTTGCCGGGCCTGCCCGTGGTCTTGCGAGCACGCGGAGCGGTAGGCTCCTTCTTGCGCCCGGCGAGGTCCCAGATCACGTCGGCCTCGCTGATGCCCTGAAGCTTGGCCTGCGCGCTGATCTGCCGCCAGGGCAGCTCCGCGTCAGGCAGATCATCCCAGCGCGCCAACTCCAGGGCCTCGAGCGCGCCCTCGAGATCCGGACCAACTTCCCCCTGGATCTTGATCAGCTCTCCGAGGGTCTCGAGCTGGCTTTCGGTGAAACGTACGCACCACATGACGCCTCTCCCTCAAAGCTGTCGCTTTGTGTACCCGCCATTTAAGGGGCAATCGCGGACGGAAGGGCATCAATTGCGCTTTGCGATGGGCTTGACGCCCGCCGGTGCACTACGTGGCCGCCGTTGACGTCGGGTGAATGCGAACCGCTTCGATGCGGTTCTCGCGCACCGACTCGACTCGTATCTGGAAACCGTTGGCGTCGATGACGTCGCCGCGCTTGGGCAGGCGACCGAGCTCCGTGAAGACGTAGCCGCCTACCGAGGTGTAGGCCTCCGAGTCCACCGGCAGCTCGATCCCGGCGTCCGCCAGGTCGTCGAGCGACACGTGGCCGCGAACGAACCAGTCGCCGTTGACCAGCCGCCGCACCGACGACAGCACCGGATCGGTCTCGTCGACGATCTCGCCGACGATCTCTTCGATGATGTCCTCGATCGTCACGATGCCCGCGGTGCGGCCGAACTCGTCGACGATCACCGCGATCGAGGTGCGCTGCCTCTGCATGTCGGCGAGCAGATCGTCGAGGGGCTTCGTCTCGGGCATGATCAGCGCGTCGCGCACGAGCGGCTCGAGTGCCGTGTCGGGGCCCTCGTCCATCAGCGCGCGCGCGAGGCCGTTCGCGTGCACGATGCCCCTCACCTTGTCGGGGTTGTCCTCCTCCACCACCACCAATCTCGTGTGCCCGGAGTCGATGCAGCGGCGCAACGCATCCTGTGCGGTGACGTCAACGTTGACCGTCACGACGGCGGGGATCGGCGTCATGACCTGCCGCGCCTCCTGCTCGTGGAGGTGGAAAACGCCGGTCAGCATCACCGCCTCGCCGGGATCGAGCTTGCCCCCCTCGGCCCCGCGAGCTATCAGAACTCGCAGCTCCTCGGCCGTCGTCGATTCCTGATCGGAGTCGATCTTGATGCCGAATATGCGCGTGACAACGAAGTTGGATGCCTTGTTGAGCACCCAGATGAAGGGGTGGAGAACCGTCGTGAACCAATCGAGCGGCCGAGCGATTCGCTTCAAGGTGCCCTCGGCGCGGGTGATCGCCATCATCTTCGGTGCCTGCTCGCCGACGATCACGTGCGCGGCCGTAACGAGCAGATAAGAGAGCGTGATCGCGATCGCCACGGCAAGCCCGTGGCCGACGACATTCCCGAGCAAGGGCTCGAGCAAACGGGCGATCGCCGGCTCGCCGAGAAACCCGAGGCCGATCGAGGCCAGGGTGATTCCGAGCTGACACGCCGACAGGTATTCGTCGATGTGGTCGATCTCGTGCAGGGCCTGGGCGGCACCGGCCGAGCCGTCCTTGGCAAGCTCCTCCATGCGCGACTTGCGTGCACGGACGAGCGCGAACTCGGCCGCAACGAAGAAGCCGTTGACCGCAATCAGCACGACCAGGAAAAAGAGCAGCAGCGTCGCGCTCACGTCATGTGCTCGCTTGCCGCGCGGGCAATCGAACCGATTGGCCCGGCGCCTGCATCAGCGTTCGTACGCCGGCGGGGTGTCCGCTCGGACTTCGAGGAAGGTCGTCGTCGCTCATCTATCCGACGCGGTCAAACTAGCAGACCGGCCAGCGGGCGCATAACGCCCACAGCCCGTCTTCGCGTCGCCGGGCCCAGCTTACTTGAGCCTGGCTCTCAGCGGCTCAAGCGCGCCCAGCACTTCCTTGGTGCTCTGTCGCGCCAGCCCTCGCAAGCCGCTGGAACGCTTGCGCGAGTGGCGCACACGCAACACGACGAGTGCCGCGCCGGCCGCTGTCCCGATCGCCACTGCCGCCGCCGGCCGCACCCAGTTGCGGGGGTCGCGAAACGCCGCCGCCTCCCAGTCGGACAACCCTTCGAGCGCCTCGATCGCCGCCGACTGAACGTCGGTCAGCCGCTGCTCGAGCTCGCCTGCCAGAGTGGCCGGGGGCTCGATCGGCGCCAGCACGTTCTCGAGCAGCCGTACGAAGTCCCTGCCGTCGTCCGCGTGCATCGCAGCCTTAGTCATGGTCACTCATTCTCGCCACCGTCCTTGCTCAGGTCCTGCTTCAGTTGTTTGATCGCGCGGTGGATCAACACCTTGGTCGCGCCCTCGGTCTTGCCAAGTGCGCTTGCGATCTCCTTGTTGTCCATTCCCATCGCGAATCTCATGATCAAAGCCTCACGCCGCTCCTCGGGCAGCGACTGCACCCCGCGCAGCACCGCGGTCGCCTCCTCGTGGCCCACGACCAGATCCTCGGTGTTGCCGGACGAGGCGACCAGCTCGGCCACGTCCAGCGTCGAGGTCGGCCTGCGCGCGCGGTCCCGGTAGTAGTTGGCGGCAAGGTTGTGCGCGATCCGCACGAGCCATGGACGCAACGGCCGCCCGTTCGACTCGCGCTTGGCGCGCTCGAAATGCCGGTAGGCCTGGATGAAGGTCTGCGTGGTCAGGTCCTCGGCGTCGTGATGGTTGCTGGTGCGATAGTAGGTGTAGTTGTAGATGTCGCGCAGATGGGCACGGTAGAAGTCGGAGAACTCCCGATCGAGCGTCGCCTTGTCGTGCGCGCGCAAGGAGTCCGGGCCAGAGGCTTTGTCCGGTTTGGCGGCCACCACTGCAAGCGTACTTGGCTGCGGGCATCGAGCTCCTACGCCGCCCTCGCGTTCGTTGTCGCCCGCGCCGCACGTGCGACCCAACGCTCGTGCTCGAGCCTTCCGGTCACCAGTCCGGCCAGCTCGGCGATCGCCGGTGCACGGACGCCCGCCCGGCGTGCCGCGGCGTCGAGCGCGGGCACCGTATCGACGGCTTCGGGCACCTGGCCCAGCATCGTGGCGATCTCCTGCGCCGGCACGCCCTCGGAGAGCAGCTCGCCGGCGCGCCGGTTGCGGGAGCCGGAAGCGAGCACCGTCGCGACCAGGTCGCCGGCACCCGCGACTCCCGTGAAGCTCTCCCGCTGCGCGCCGTAGGCGCGCGCGAACCGAGCGCACTCGGAATACACGCGGCCCGCCGCGGCACCGGCCGCGTTGGGCCCCTGCGCGATCGCGGCTCCCGCCGCCAGCGCGGCGGCGTTCTTGGCCACTCCGGCCATCTGCACTCCAACGATGTCGGAGCTGACGTCGCAGGCAATCCCGGCGGCGGTGAAAACACTGCGCAGCCGTTCGCAGAAAAGTCGATCCGCGCCGGCGATCGTCAGCGACGCACCCTGCGTCACTGCCTCCAGCGCGTGAGCCGGGCCGCCGACACAAGCCACTGGGTGCCGACCCAGCCTTTCGAGAATGTAGGAGGACGGCAGGCGTCCGTCGGGCGCGACGAGGCCCTTGCTCAACACCACAACGCCGGTGGCCGCCGGCACGACGGACTCGAGCCGCTGGAGCGCGTCGGGGAGATCGCGCGACGGCACCGCCAGACAAAGCACGTCGGCGCCGGGCCAGCGAACCTCACCGAGCGTAAGCGGCTCGACCGACTCGTCAAGCTCGACGCCGGGAAGGTAGCGATCGTTCGAGCGCTGTTCGCGCATGCGCGCGGCCTGCTCGGCGTTGCGCGCAACGAGTTGAACCGACGCGCCTCCGCGTGCCAGCAGAGTTGCGACAGCGGTGCCCCAGCTCCCTGCACCGACGACGACCGCGCGCCGCGCGGGTACGACGCCTCCGAGCCACTCCCATTGAAGAGATACGCAGGACCAGATGCGACCGGTCACCTCGGTCGCCATGCGGGCGCTGACGGCGCCGTCAACCGGGCGCGGGAATGTCAGCAGGCGACCGCAGCGCACGTCCACGCGGCGAGGGCGTACGCGCCAGCCGTCGCGGATGTCCTGCGTCCCACCGACCGCGATCGGCACCACCGGGGCGCCCGTCTCGAGCGCCAGCCGCCCGACGCCGCGCCGCGGCTCGCCGAGCGGGCCCGGCCGCACGCGCGTGCCCTCGGGGAAGATCCCGACCGCACCGCCCTGCTCGAGGATCACGCGAGCAGTCTCCATCGCCTGCTCGTCGGACTCGTTGCGCCGAATCGGGAACGCCCCCAGCGCGAGCAACAGCCGCGCCTTCCAACCTCTGTCGAACAGCTCGACCTTGGCGACGAAACGCAGCGGCCGGCCGATGCACATCCCGATGAAGAACGGATCCGAGAAGCTGCGGTGGTTGGCCGCCAGCAGCACCGGCCCTTCGCGCGGAATGTGATCGATGCCGGTCCGGCGAAGGCGGAAGTAAACATGTGAGGCCGGTTGCAGAATCGCGCGGACGATCCAATAGACCACCATGTTGGGCCCGCGTTCGCGGGCAATCGTGTGGGCGCGCTCGAGATCCATCAGCAGGTAGTGATGTCTAACCCCGCGATCGCCCGCGGTTACAGCGCTCAACCCGCGGTAGTCCGGAATACAGCCCACCGGCTGGCCTAAACTGGACAATCGTGCCGGAGTAGCTCAGCTGGTAGAGCACCGCTCTTGTAAAGCGGATGTCGTCGGTTCGAGTCCGACCTCCGGCTCTCCGAGGAGAGTCCCAGCCTTGGCAGGCGTCCACTGGTGGCGCGGTCGCGGCTCAGTATGGCGCCAGCCAGAAGCGCTTGCCGTGCTGATCGAAGCCGACCTCGAAGTGGGCGAAGAAGTCCTCGCGAAGAAACAGAGGGCTCCCTTGGCAGAGATCTCGAAGATGCCGTCCAGTTCCTCGGAGCCCACCTTCTCCAGCAGCGCGCTCGCCGACTCGGCGTCGGCGACGATCTCGTGGTCACGCACGGCGACCCGCCCGCCCGGTCGAGAACCCGGAGGGTGAGCCGTAGGTCCTCGTCTTCGCCTGTCGGTCGGCGGTCCACGCCTCAGGCGCAGCTGTGCCCGAACTGCACCACCGCGGCGGAGATGTCGCCGCCGGAGATCGAGCCGTCGGCGGGCAGCAGATCCCAGGGGTCGCCTCCGGGCTCCACGCCGCCGCGGTCGTAGGCGGGGTGGTAGTTCTGGCGGGAGCCGGAGGGCATGACCGGCAGGTTCGGCGTCGAGAGGGGATCGGAGTTTCGATCGAAGTCGCCCGGGGTCGAGTCGTTGGAGCCGAACCGCTGCACGACCGCGCTGATGTCGCCGCCGCTCACGACCCTGTCGCGAGCGAGCGGGGTGCCCGTGGGCACGTCCATGAAGTCCCAGAAGCTCGCCGGGTTGCGCTGCCCGCCCAGAGCGGCATTCAAGCCGAGCTCTGCATCGTCGTGGCAGCCGTCGCGGTCGCTGTCCACCCGCCTGGGATCGTATATGTAGATGTCCGACGTGGCGTTACGGTGGTCCTGCCAGACGACTACGTCGCCGGAAATGGCGGGGTAAAGCTGCTCGGCGAGGTTCGCAGTGATCTGTCGCTCGCGGCATTTCCCCGCTGCGGCGTCGTACTCACACAGGTAGATGTCTCGATTATCGACGAAAAACGGGGAGATGTTGTTCCGGAGGTCCTCCCAGACGACCCTGCTGCCCGATATGGCGGGGTTCCACTGCGAAGCTGAGTCGTTCGTGATCTGTTGCTCGGCACCGGTTGTCAGGTCGTAGAGGTAGATGTCCAAGTTGCCGTTGCGGTCGTCCTGCCATACGACTTTGCCGCCGGAGATGGCGGGGTTCGACTGCGAAGCTGAGTCGTTCGTGATCTGTTGCTCGGCACCGGTTGTCAGGTCGTA
>JBBDJG010000012.1:0-22149 GCA_040880005.1 Solirubrobacterales bacterium | reverse complement strand
GAGGTAGATGTCCAAGTTGCCGTTGCGGTCGTCCTGCCATACGACTTTGCCGCCGGAGATGGCGGGGTTCGACTGCGAAGCTGAGTCGTTCGTGATCTGTTGCTCGGCACCGGTTGTCAGGTCGTGGAGGTAGAGGTCAGTGTTGCCGTTGCGGTAACCCTCCCAGACGACCTTGCTGCCGGAGACGGCGGGAGACCGGTCGTACGTCGAAGCGGTGCTGAGCTGGCTCACGCCCTGCTCTTTCACAACCGGGACGGAAAAGTCGTAGGTCATCCCCCACCCGTCAGTCGCCTCCAGCTTCAGCGTGTAATAGTTTCTCTCAAGCGACCGTACGTACCAGGTACCGAGTACGCCATCCTCCACCGGCACAGACGAGGTGCCGATCGGAATCCACTCGGTGGGTGAAATCCCCACCCCGTAGCTCAGTCGATAGCTGACCAGGTCAGGGCCTGCGGCCGTTCCCCTTACGTCCAGGCTCTCCAGATCGCCGATGTTCGCATGCGAGCGAGGCGCACTGATCATGACCTGGGGGACCGAGTCCACGGTGAGCGCCCGGGCGGCGTTGATCCGCCCGTAGCCGGACTCGACATCGAACCCCGGCGCCTCTATGTCATCGGCCGACATACGCAGGACCTGTCGAACCTGCTCGTTCGTGAACTCCGGGTGCCTGGCGAGAATCAGGGCGGCCAGGCCGGACACATGCGGGGCGGCCATCGAGGTCCCGGCCCAGCGCAGGTAGTCGGTGCCGACACGCTCGCCGTAGATATTATTCGCCCGGGCCCTGAGCGAAAGGATGTTTCGCTGCGGCATGAGCGTTACCTGATCGTCCCCAGTAGCTCCGCCTCCGCCAGGGGCTGCCACATCTATCTTGGATCCAAAGCTTGAGAACGAGGTCTTCTTGTCATCCTGATTAGACGCCGACACGACCACGGTCTCGGCTTGGTTCTGAGGAGACCGGAGGACAACATCGTCGTTGCTGTTGCCCGCCCCAAAAACCAGCACTGCACCAAGGCTATGCGCGTAACGGACGGCGTCCTCCCACACGGGCATCTGTGGGCAGATGGCGCACCCCCAACTGTTGTTGATCACATCGGCCCCGTTGTCCGCCGCATAGCGGAGGCCGGCGGCGAGCTGGTCGGAGGTACCAAAAGCGCTGGCGTTCAGGCTCTTGACGGCCATGATCCTCGCCCGCGGCGCGACCCCGATGATCCCCTCAGCGTTGTTGCCCACCGCAGCGATCGTGCCGGAGAGGTGCGTGCCGTGCCCGTGGTCATCCGTGGGATCGCCATCACCGTTGACAAAGTCCCAACCCCTGGAGTCGTCGACGAACCGGTTGCAGTCATCGTCCGCGAGGGTGATGGTGGGATCGGCGATCCGATCGCAGCCGTCGGGAATATCGCCAGGGGGGTCATCCGACTTCTCCCAGACGTTGGCCCAAATATCCGGGTGTTCAAAGTCGAGCCCGGAGTCGACCACCGCTACCACCACGCCCTGGCCCTCGCTTTGAGGCCACGCCGCGTCTGCCTGGATCCTCTTCAGGCCCCAGAGGTCCTCGTAAGCCTGGCCCCAGGCCCCTGAGCTCCAGACCCCGTCCTGGTCTGGGTCCAGGTAGGTGTCGTTGGGAAGCGCCTGGGCCTCGACCAGGAAATTGGGGTGAGCGTAGGCAACGTGGCGGTCGGCGGAGAACTCGGCCGCCGCCGCTTGGATGTCGGCCTTCTTTGAGAGCTTGAGTACGTAGATGTGAGAGAGGTCCGGGAGCCTCTCGCCCTCGGGCGCTCTTGTCGCGCGCTCGGAGAAGCGGCGCATCACCCGGCTGACCTGCTCTCGCTGCAAGCGCCTCAGGGCATTCACCGTCTTTGGCCCCTTGATCAGGGATTCCTCGCGAAGCGTGCGAAAGACCGGGATCGCCCAGCGGACCTTGTATTTCTCGTCGAGCTTGTCAAGTGAGGAGCTTTCGTCGCTTGTCGCTTCCCTGAAGGGCTTGCCTCGCTTGATGAGCTGATAGGGGGACTCCCTGACCGAGTTCTTGTACTTGACGATCAGCTCGCCCACTCGGTAGGAGGCCTCACCCTCGCCCCCCGGCTGCCCGGCCCCGCCCCGGTAGATGCCCCAAGCGGCGGCCGTGAGCGAGAAGAGCCCTAGCGCTCCAAGGCCCAACAGGACACAGAGAACCACGCGCGTGCCCCCGCCGGAAGCGCTCCTGCCACCCATGCACCCCAGCCTACAGAACACCTTTCGAGGAGGCAATTCTTGTTCTACGCAAGCGCCCGACTGAGCGGCAAAGATGACGCTTGAGCGCATGCGCCCTGGACCTCCCCCGCTTCCGTAGACACGTAGGGGTTTGGGTTTCCGGCTCCCTCTTTAGTTTCTCGACTTTCGGAGTTTTCGCCTGATTTGAAGGAGATCCAAGCGTGATCTCGACGGAGGCGTGAGGCGAAGGGGGCACCGGCGAGTCCCCGAACCCACGGGGTGTCAACCCGACCCGTGGAGGTTCATCGCCGATGCCCGTCCTGCCATCTTCGCTTCACTCGCTTGTGTCCTGCTGCGCCCTGCGTTCACAGCTCCGACATTCGACACCTTCTGCGCGCTGCTCGCCGGCTTCATCGGCCGCGTCGGCGAGCACACGATCACAGGGATGTGGCAGGCGGCGCGCCTGGCCGACCGGGTGCACCACTCGCGCGCCCACGACTTCTTCGCCCGTGCTGGGTGGTGTGCCGACCGCCTCGGTCTTTTGGTGCTCGACTTCCTGATCGAGCGCTTCTTGGATCCCGAGACTCCGATCACGCTCGCCGTCGATGGCTCGGTGTTCGCTCGCTCGGGACGCAAGGTGTTCGGGGCGGTCTGGCACCACGACTCCGGCGCGGCCCCAAACGGCAATGGCTTTAAGTTCGGCAACTGCTTCGTCGTGGTGGGGCTGGTCGTGCGAATCGGAGCACTCGGCGAGCGCGCCTGGTGTCTGCCGGTTCTCTTCCGCCTGTGGCGCCCGACGCCGAAGCCCACGAAGCGCAATCCCGACCCCAAGCGCCGGCCCTCCCAGCCCGAGCTGGCCGCGAGGCTCATTGAGCGCATCGCCAAGCGCTATCCAAAGCGGCGGCTCGACGTGGTCGGCGACGCGGCCTTCGGCACTCGGGCGCTGGCGTCTTTGCCCGAGCGGGTGAGCGTAACTGCAAGGCTGCGCTCGAACGCCGCCATCTACGCCCCCAAGCCACCGCCGACCGGAAGGCGCGGGCGCCCGCGCAAGAAGGGGCAGCGGCTGGGAACCCCCGGCGAGCTGGCCGCCGCCGGCGAGTGGATCGAGGTCGAGGTGCCAGGGCGGGGCGCCGTAGCGGTGTGCGGGGTTCGTGGCCTTTGGTATTCGGTCTTCGGCCCGCGCGAGGTGGAGGTCATCTTGGTGCGCGAGTGCGACGACGGCGACGGCTACCGGATCGCACTCGTCACGACCGACCTCGACGCCGCCCCCGAGCAGATCATCGCCCGCTACGACGAGCGCTGGTCGATCGAGTGCTCATTCCAAGGCGCCAAGCACGTGGTCGGGGTCGGTGAGGCTCGCAACCGCACCCGCCGGGCGGTCGAGCGCACGGTCCCCTTTGGGTTCCTCTGCCAGACGCTCGTCGTCGCGTGGTATGTGCTCCACGGCGACCCCCGCGCCGATGTCGTGCTGCGCCGCAGATCGGCGCCTTGGTATGTCCAAGAGCGTGATCCCTCGATGCTCGACATGCTCACCGCCCTGCGCCGCGAGCTGATCCGCGCCGAATTTCAGGCACAAGCGGGCGCCAGCCCCAAGGCGGCGAAAATCACCCGCCCCGCGCTACGGCTGCAACGGGTTGCCGCGTAGATCCCGAAAGTCGAGCACTGTTCTTTCCCTTTGGATTATCGGCATTGTTGCAGCAGGCCGTGACCCTTAACCGGTGAGCGCCGATCCTATGCGACTTCCTCGACGCCGTGGTGGGCAACAGGTGGGCAACACAAGACCCGGAAACAGCCGAGAGCGCCGACGCGGTCGAACTTGCGAAAACCGCGCAAGCAAGCGAGAATCGCGCACAGCCGCAAGCGCCCGCAAGGGGCCGCTCGCTCTTGTAAAGCGGATGTCGTCGGTTCGAGTCCGACCTCCGGCTCTGCGACTCGTCGAGACTTGGAGGCATCCCGCAATGCCAAGCCTATCTCGATCGAATCACTGATGTCCGTGGGCGACGGTGATGCCCACGACGTCGAGGGCGATCGCGGCGGTCGCGGCCGCTGCGAAGGGCCAGTGAAATCGAGCGACAACAAGGGCGTGATCAACGTCACCCAGCGCCGCGCGCCTTCGCGTTATTTAATAACAGGGTAGAGAGTCTGCCGGCCAATTCGGCGTGGGCTGAGGAGCCGTTGATGTTCGAAGCACTTGCAAGCCTGGCAAACGGTCACGCGCGACGCGTGGCGATCGCAGGCGCGGTCTTCTTCGCGGTTGCCGCCACGCTCGGCAGCTCAGTCGCGAACAGACTCGATCCCTATGGCGCCGACGATCCGTCAACCGAGAGCGTTCGCGCCGACGAAGCGCTCAAGCACGCCGGCCACCGCAAGACTGCCGTCCTCGTGCTGGTGCAGAGTGGCTCGGTTGCCAAACCCGCGACGCGAATCAGGGTCAAGCGAATCGAGCGCCAGCTGCGCGCCAACCCCGACGTAGCTTCGGTCGCCGGTTACTACGACACGGGCTCGCGCGACTTCGTCTCGCACGACCGCAAGGCAACCTACTTGGCGGTGGCGCTCAAGCCCACTGACGATAGGCAATGGCAGGAAGCCGCGAAGGGCATCAATGAGCAGCTGACTGGGCGGCCGGGAGTAATGGTTGGCGGACCGGCGATGGCGCAGGAAGAGGTCAACAAACAGGTCGAGGACGACTTGCGCAGGGCCGAGGTGATCGCGTTTCCGCTGCTGTTCTTGCTCTCGCTGCTCTTCTTTCGAAGCCTTGTCGCCGCGCTGCTGCCACTCCTGGTCGGCGGCCTGTCGATCGCCGGCACGTTCCTCTTCCTGCGTCTCGCAAGCGAGGTCGGCTCGATCTCGATCTTCGCGCTGAACCTCACCACAGGGCTTGGGCTGGGGCTCGCGATCGACTACAGCCTCTTCATCGTCTCGCGCTACCGCGAAGAGATTTCCAAGGATGGGCCAGGTCTTGCCGCAATGCGGCGCACGATGGCGACAGCGGGACGTACGGTGCTGTTCTCTTCGCTCACCGTCGCGGCCGCGCTGGCTTCGCTACTGGTCTTGCCGCAGCGTTTCCTGTACTCGATGGGGCTGGGTGGTGCGGCGGTCGCGTTGCTGGCGGCATTGATCGCGCTGACGGTGCTACCCGCTGTGCTCACGCTGCTCGGGCATCGAGTCAACTCGCTGAGCCCACGCTTCTTGCGTCGGCGCGCGGAGTCAGACGCACAAGCGACGGAGATGGGGTTCTGGTACCGACTCTCACGTTTCGTGATGAAGCGCCCACTGCCGATTGCGATCGCCAGCGCATCGGTCTTGGTTATCGCTGGGATCCCGTTCTTCAGCATCAAGTTCACTTCGGTCGACGCGCAGATCCTGCCCAAGTCGGCCAGCGCGCGGCAGGTCGATGATGTCATGCGGGCCGACTTCCCGCCGTATCGCGACACACCGATCAGCGTGGTGCTCGAGGGCGGTGGGCCAAAGACGGCCACCAGGGTTCGCTCGCAGCTAGGGCGCGTTCCGGGTGTCGCGGCCGTAAACCCTCCGCAGCGAGTAAACAAGGACGTCACGGTCGTGCAGGCGATCTCGAACTGGCCCTACATCGACGAGCACTCGCGCTCGACGGTAGAGGCGATTCGCGACCTGCGTGCGCCGCAGGGAGCCGAGTTGCTGGTAACCGGTGCCACGGCCGACTTCCTGGACTTTCAATCGAGCCTCAAGAACTACATGCCGATCGTGCTCGGGATCGTGATCGGGGCCTCGTTCGTGATCCTCTTCCTGATGACCGGCTCGGTGATCTTGCCGGTCAAGTCGCTGATCATGAACCTGCTCAACCTGAGCGCGGTGTTCGGGATCCTCATTTTGATCTTCCAGGACGGTCGCTTCGAGAGCCTGCTGGCCTACACGAGCCAGGGTGCGCTCGAACAGACGGTGCCTATCTTGCTGTTCGCGATCGCCTTCGGCCTGTCGACCGACTACGCGGTGTTTCTGCTGTCGCGGATCAAGGAGGCGCGTGACGCGGGCGCCTCGGACTCGGAGTCCGTGGCGATCGGGCTGGAGCGCACCGGGCGCATCGTCACCGCCGCAGCGCTGCTCTTCTCGATCGCAATCGGCGCCTTCGCGACGTCGCAGATTGTCTTCGTCAAGCAGAACGGGATCGGAACGGCGCTCGCTGTCTTGATAGACGCATCGATCATCAGGGCGCTGCTTGTGCCATCGCTTATGCAATTACTCGGGAAATGGAATTGGTGGGCACCGCCACCGCTGCGCGCGCTGCACGAGCGTTTTGGCCTGAGCGAGGTGGGGCCGGCATAGTGAATGCGTAGACGGAGGACGGGCGCACCTGGCTGTTGCCGAGCGTCGCGAGCCTGAACCGCCGGCTACCGCAGCGGCTTCAGGGAGCGCAACTCGATCGCATACCGCTCGCGATGCGCGACATCGCCCAGCGGGGTGCCGCCGATGCGCACGTCGCTGTGCACGGCGCGCTGCACGAGCAGGCCGGTGGAGCGCAGCAGCCACGAGTCGATCGTGTTCGTGCCGCGAGCCTGACCGCTCAATCTCGCATCGATGTGAGCGTGAACGGTATCGACGGGTTGACCGGCGACGCTCAACGTTTCGGGACCGACGATCCGTCCTCTCAACACCATCGACCCGTCGCCCGACGTGCATCTGTCGGTCCAACGGCGCCCGGCGCTCATGTTCGTCATGCGCTGCAAGTAACGCCCCGAGCATCTGTAGTGCAGGCGTTTGGACCGGCCGTAGAACTCGTGAAACTGGGTCAGGCTCCGCAGCCGCGCTTGCTGGGGCGTCATGCAGTCCTCCCAGGCCGTCCAGCGCTCGTCGAGCGCGTCCCAGCGCCCAGACAGGCCGCAGCCGGTCCTGGACACGGTGACCGTCGAGGTGCCCGAATAGTCGTGTCGGCCGTCCAGCAGCGAATCGAAGCGCTCGAACCCCCGCGTCGCGTAGCGATACACACCGAGTCTCGGGACCCTTCCAAGCGATGCGACCGAGGCGCCAGTGACGTCGCGGGCCCGGAACCTCGCCACGGCGTCGCTGACCGAGACCGGCGTCGGGTCGTCACGCAAGAGCACGTACCAGAAGCCGGCCGCGAGCAAAGCGACGGCTGCGACCACACCAACAAGCACCCTGCCCTTTCTCATATCGACGCCCTATTCGTAGCTGAGCGCGTCGGCGAGCCGCATGCGTGCCGTCAGCCAGGTCGGGGCCACAATCGCGAGCGTCCCGGCCAGGATCGCCCCGCCCACGATCGCAGCCAGCGTCGAGAAGACCAGCTCGTCGCCGATCTGAAATCCCTGGCCCTCCATGAACGCGAGCGCCGGCCCCCTGAACGACGCGATTCCCCCGATGATCCCGCACACCGCGCCCACAATCATGATCAGGAACACCTCGACCGCCAACGCCCGCAGCAGGCCCTCGCCCGGCATTCCCATCGCCCGCAGCACGCCCCATTCGCGACGCCGGGCGAACACCGAGGTGGCGAGGATCCCACCGACCGCCACGAGCGCCGCAAGCAAGGTCAGGTAGCGCATGGCGAGGAAGCTGCGGCTGACCTTGTCCATCTGCCCCTCGATCATCCGCACGACCTTGCTGCCCGACACCGCGTGCAGCGGGCGGAGATCGGCGAGCCTGTGCGTACTCAGCCGGCTGCGTCTGTCGACCCCGAGCATGTTGATCGCGTTGGTGCGATACAGCTTGCGATATCGGGCGATGTCCATGTAGACGGACCCCGCCGGCCACGATACGTCGTCGACGGTGTCGACGATCTTCAGGCTGCGCTGGCCCGTCGAGGTCGGAATGCGGATCCGCTCGCCGCGCCCTAGGCCGGTCCCGGCCACCAGCTCAGTGGATATCAACACCCCTGCGGGGTGGCGCCGGAGCGCGCGTAGGCCGCCGGAAAGCCCGTTGTTGGAACGGAAGAGGAGCTTGCCTCTACCCGCGTCGAGCGCCAGCAGCTCGATGCGCCTTCCCTCGTAGCCGAGGAACGTGAATGCCACCGGCTGAGCGTAGCTCGGCAGCGGTCGTCGCGCCGGAGGCCTTTGCAAGCCGGTTCGCAAACCGGCTGGCGGCGCAGCGCCTCCCGTAGCCTCTTGGAGCGCATCCGTCTGAGACTGCGGACGTGGTGCGGGACGTGGCGCGGGACGTGGTGTCTTCTCTCTCAGCACCCGTCGCGCGTACTCGGGATCCATCGGGACGCTGTAGAAGGCGTCGTCTCCCGCGACGACGCGTTGCGCGCCGGGACGGAACACCCGCGTCAGCTCGTGCGTGCGCTTGTCGAGGCCGTGGTCCACGAGCTGGGGCGGGACCATTGCCGCGATCCCGAGCGCCATGATGGTCGCCGACAGCGCGGCGCGGCGCGGATAGCTCTCGATCGCCGAGCGAGCCACGAGCAGCGTGCGCGAGGCCCCGCTCGGGATCCGTCCGGCGGCGTGCACCGCCAGCCCCACCAGCCCGGGCGTGGCCAGCCCGATCGCGAGCAACACCACGACCGCGGCCGCGACGTACGCGCCCCAGTCCGCGAGCAGAAAGCTGAGCACGAACCCCGCGATGCCTGTCGCGAGCATCACCAGCGCAGCGGCGAGCGAGACGCGCGCCGTCGCCGTCGCACCCGCCTGGGGCGAGCGCCCAAGCTGCTCGGCCACCGGTCCGCGCGTGGAGGCGAGCGCCGCGATCGTGGCAGCCGAACCGGCGACGAATGCGAGCGCGGCACCGATCCCGACCACACTGGGCTTGACCGCCACCTGCATCTTGAAGTTGAACACGTCGGTCAGGTAGTCGGGCGTCTGGTTTGCGAGGTAGTGAGCGATCGGGCGGCCGACCAGCGCGCCGGGGATGATCGCCGCGGCGAGCAGCAACGCGAGCACCAGGATCTCGGCGAGCACCAGCGGGGTCCGGCGCGAGCCGAGCGCCCGGATCAGGCCGACGTCCTCCTGGCGCTCGAGCATGCGCATCATCTGCAGCACGTAGATGAGCAGACCCGCGATCATGAGCGCGACGGCACCGAACATGTACGTCGACGATCGAATCGTGAAGTCGAGCACCTGGTCCAGCTCGCGCTGGTCATCCGCGGGAGTGGCGACTCTCGCGTTCGCGGGCACGACGTCCCGTGTCCGGTTCTTCCACTGCTGAAGCGAGACACCGTCGCGCAATCGCACGTAGATCGAGTTCGGTTTGCCGGGCGCTCGGCGCATCTGTTCGAGACGCGCGCGAGGCAGTGTGATCACGTCGCTTAAAGACGTGGGGACGTCGACGACGCGCGCCACGCGGATCAGCGGAGAGCGCTGGTACGCGAACAGCCGGACGCGGTCACGCTTGTGCACGCCCAGCCGGCGCGCTAGATCCGTGCTCAAGGAAAGCCCCGATTGTTCGGTGCGACCGCCCACCTTCACCCCCAGCTCGCGCTGCATCGCGCTACGCAGGCGTCTGGCCTCGCGATCGATTCCGAAGGCGGTCGCCGCGACCGAGGCCCGGCGCGACCTGATCGTCACGCGCTGCTGCGTGACGGGCACCGCGTAGCGCGTTCCCCGAACCCGCTCGAGACGATCGGCAAGGCGAGAGCCGAGGCTTGACTGCGCAACCGCCTCCACGCGGGCGTCCGACACGCCGCTGATCGCCCTCCCCCTGCGCTCGAACGAGTCGTCGATGCTCGACACGAACGAGAACAGCCCGACGATCACACCCAGCCCGAGAACGAGCGCCAGCCACAGCAGCAGCGTGCGAGCGCGCTGCCGGCCAATGGTTCGCACGATGTGGCGAGCGAGCAGCAGGGTGACTCTCACCGGATCACCCCTCCCGTGCTACTGGCGCCCCATCCCAGGCGCTCCGTGGTCACGGGCCGGGGAGCACGTGATCCTCACGGTGAGCCCCTCGCCCGAGCCCACCTTGAACTCCACCTCTCGTGAGCCTAACTCGCGCCGAGCGACGGACGCGTCGCTAACCTCGTCGGCGGCGGCAAGCCGATCGGCTGCTTCCACCCGCCCGTCCAGCAGCGATATCACCTCGTCCGCGTAGCGCACCGCGAGGCTCTGATCATGCGTGACGACGATCACCGCGCGACCATCGACTGCGCGCTCGCGTAACAGTTTGAGGATCTCCTCGGCATTGTGCCGGTCCAGGTTTCCCGTGGGCTCGTCGGCCAGTATCAGCCTGGGATCGTTTATCAGCGCGCGGGCGACCGCGACACGCTGCATCTGTCCACCGCTGAGGTCGCGGGCCAGCATGTCTGCCTGCTCTTCGAGACCGACCAGATCCAGCAACGCACGAGCGCTGGCGCGGAGGCCTTTTGCTCCCATGCCGGCAATCGCCCCCGCGAGCTCGACATTCTGGATCGACGTGAGGCCGGGGAGCAGGTTGAAGAACTGGAAGATGAAGCCGACGTTCCCAGCACGGAAACGTGTGCGTTCCTTCTCACTCAAGGCCGCGATGTCACGACCGTCGAACAGCAGGCGCCCTCCCGTCGGAACGTCCAGCGCACCGAGCAGATTGAGCAGCGTGCTTTTTCCGCTGCCCGAGGGACCCACGATCGCCACCAGACGGTTGGGCTCGACCGTCATCGTGACGCCGCACAGCGCTTCGACGATGATTCGCCCGCGCGTGTACGTCTTACTGACGTCCTGGAGCGCGAGCACCGGCGCGGCGGCCGTAGCCGAGCCCGGTCGTGTCGCCAGCCGGATGGCATCCCTGGTTTTCATCTCCACGCGCTCGCACCAAGAGTAGGCCGCCCGCAGGCAACCCTCTGTGAAACCGGCCACATAGAAGGAGTGTGCGCGTCGAGGTCCGCCGGGGCATCCGTGAAACCCCGCATTAGCCGCTACGTACTTCTCGCGCCGCACCGACCCCTCACCCTCGAGGGGGGTGAACTCCGGCTCGCCGAAATCTTTGGTAGCCCGCTCTGTGAGAGATCCGGAAACGGAAGCGGTGATAGCGCGGCTAGCGCGAACGTGCGAAGAACCGGTCGATCACCCTGCGGCCGGCGCGCTCCACCCGCGCGCGCCCCCGCGCGCCGATTGTGACATCAGGCGGAAGATGCGGATTCAAGAGCCGCACCAGCGCGCGATCCAGCTCCACGTGGAACTGCAACCCGTAGGTCCACGCTCCAGCTCTGAACGCTTGCTGCCTGCACGCCTCGCTCGATGCCAGCAACGTGGCGCCCTCGGGCAGCTCGAACACGTCCCGGTGCCAGTGCAGGACCGGCAACTCGACCGCTCCACCGCCGAGCACGGGGTCGTCGCGGCCCGCCCGCGTCAGGTGTACGGTCCCGAGGCCGACCTCCTCACGAGAACTCCGCCGGACCGCGGCGCCAAGCGCACTGGCGACGAGCTGCGCTCCGAGGCACACGCCAAGCAAGGGCAGCCCGCGCGCGATCACCTCGCCGATCAAGCCCTGCTCGCGCGCCAGATGAGGATGAGCCTGAACGTCGCTGACCCCCATCGGGCCGCCCATGACGACCAGCCCGCCGAGCGAGTCGGGCTCGGGCAGGGGGTCGCCCAAGTCCACGCGGCACGCGTCCAGCCTGATGCCGGCTGCCTCTGCCCGGCCGGCTATCAGGCCGGGGGTCTCGAACGCGACGTGCTGAATCGCGACCCAGGGCGCCGGCGAGTGTCCGCGGTCCCCGCTCAGCTGCCGCCGCTCGCCCGCGAGACGAACTGCGCCACTTCGTCCGCCTGCTTGCCGCTGAGGAGGTCCTTCGGCATCCCGCCTGATCCCGACCCGCCGTTGCCGATTGCCGCGAGCACCGCCTGCTGGCTCGGCTCGAGCTGGTCGAGGTTCGGACCGACCGACCCGGTCGTGCCGGCCGCCTCGAGCGTATGACAGGACCCGCAGTTCTGGCTGAAGAGCTGCTTGCCAGGACCGCCGGCGGCCGTTTTCTCCTGTGGCGTGGTCGTTCCGCTGCCCGATCGCTGCTCGGTCGGCTGCCCGGCGGTTGCGCGCTCGGAATCGCGGCCCCTGTGCCAGCCGATCGCATACGCAGCCACGAGCAGGATGACGATCAGCCCGCCTAGGACGATGCCGATCAGCCAGCTCGCTTCCGGCGAGCGGCCAAGGCCGTGCGCATGCTCGTCGTTTCGACTCGGGTCACTCATGTCAGCCTCCCGTCACGCCCGCGGCATACATGGTCGCCATGCCTACCGAGAGCACGAACACGATTCGTCCAACCGATCTGCCAAGTCTCGCGGCGCCAAGGCCCGTGATCACGCCCAGGGTGATCAAGCCCATGTGGTAGAGGGCGTGCAGCGCCTCGTGCCGCTCCATTTCCTCGTAGAGGGACGGGATCATCGCAAACAACATCAGGGTCGGCGCCACGATCACAGCTGCGAGCGCAGCCCCGTAGCTCCAGCGACGGACCCGGTCGAACATCGGCGGAGTGCAGGCCACGGCAACCGCGACCAGGGCGCCGAAGAAGAAGTAGACCGAGTGGGCCAGGTGATGGAACTGGGCACTCACCTCCGAGGCGTCCACGATCGGGGGCAGGAGAGCTGCCGCCGCGACTACCGACGCGGCGACCGCGACGGTGAGCTGAAGGGGCGTTTCGATTGGCGGTCTCAACCGCCCGGCCGGCTGCTCCCCGGCACTGTCGCCGATCGGCGCCGGCACGCGCCTGCGCCACGTCTCCAGTGCGAGCCTCCCGAACTCGACCAGCACGACCAGCAGCCCGAGCGCGAAAATCACCGTGAACACGCTGCCGATGACGCTGTACCCGCTGGTGTCGCCGAAGTGGGCCGCGTACCGGCGGGGCACGCCCAGCGCACCCGAGACGTACCAGGCCGCGACCAGCCCGTAGCCGCCAACGAGCATCAGCGCCGGTCCCGCAATCGAGGCCATGCGAGCGGCGGATCTGCCTGCGCCGCTCTCGAGCAAGTGCGCGAAAAAGGCGAGTATCCACATGATCACGCCCATCAGCAGATACGTGTGGAAGTGCGCGGGCACCCAGAGCGAGTTGTGCAGCCGGAAGTTCAACGGAATGATCGAGTCGATCACCGCCGCACTGCCGCCGATCGCCCAGCCGGCGAAACCGAGGAACAGCAACGTCGACGCGAGCGTCCAGCGGTAGCTCGACCCCCAAATGAGCATCATGCCCGTGTAGATCGTCACGACCGCGACAGGAAGCGCGGCTGCGAATGACGCCGTGGTCGATATGTATTGGGCGAACCCGGGCTGGACGAAGTCCATGTACAGGTGGTGCGAGTAGGCGGTCGCGACCAGCACCAAGGTCGCCATCCAGCCGATCACGACCGGCTTGGTCGTCTTCCACGGGCGGCCGACGTAGTGCGGCAACATCACGTACACCATCCCGACCGCCAAGTAGATGATCAGATTGGCCACCGAGTGGCCGAAGAAATAGGTGAGGTTCTTGGCCCACAACGCGTCGATCTGGACGCCCGAGTCGATCGCACGCCCAAGCAGCGCCACCAGCACGGTCGTGCCGACCGCGCTCGCCAAGGCTCCCTCGATCGAAACAACCGACGCGGCAATCACCGCCGGAGGTGGCGGGTTCGAGTCGCGACCGCGAAGGAACTTCACTCCCAGCGTGCGCGTCACGCCACCGTAGGCGCTCGTCGTCGCCATCAGCACGTCGAGACAGAAGACGAGGAACCCCGTTCCGACCAGCACGAGCCCGAGCAGGAAGACATCGGCCGCCCACGGCCGCCACTCGCCGGCGCTTTCGAACGGCAATGGCGAGAGGAAGGTCCAACCGGTCGCGAACCCGCCGACGCCGACGGCCACGATGACCAGCACGACGCCTCCCACGATCAGCGCGTAGCTCCACAACACCTTGACGAGCGTGAGCCGAACAGTGTCGCGCAGCACGAACCAGAGCATTCCCATTGCGGCGAGCAGGGCCCCCGTGAGCATTCCGGCGCCGTGAAGCGTCATCAGGCGGTAGAACCAAGCGGGCGAGACGCTCAGGACCTCGGCCTGCGTCAGGCGCATCGTCAGTCCCAGCAGCCCCATCAGCACGAACACCGCGATGCCCGTGCCGGCGAACAGCCAGCCGACGCTGCGATCCCTGCCGCGCGCACCCGGCATGGGCTCGAGCGCCGAGGCATGCAACGGAATCGATGCCCTCCCCGCTTCCATCGCTACCGCTCAACCACCTTGAAGTATCTGATCATGCGATGGTGATCGACACCGCAAAACTCGAGGCAGGAAACCAGGTAGCGCCCCGGGGTCGAGAGCGTGACGTCGAGCCGGTTCCGGTAGCCGGGCATCGCCTGCACCGAGCCGAGCAGCTTTCCCCTCGGGTCGTACAGGCCGAACCCATGATTGACGTCCGCCGAGGTGACGTCGAAGCGCACTCGCGCCCCCTCGGTGAAGGACGTGCGTGACATCGACCAGTAGAACTGCCCGCCGGTCACCTTGACCGTCTCGCCCGGCCGTGTACCTTCCGCGTAGGGCAGGAAGAACAGCGACGTGCCAACCGTGGCAACTCCGAGCAAGGCGAGGAACACCAGCCATCCCCGCCGGAGGCGATAACCGACCTCTTGCACGCGCTCCAGCGGCACCGATTCGCGGCTGAACAACGCCACCACGGTGAACGCCGCGGTCAGCGCGATGACGATCACCACGAACATGATCAGGACCACCGTCTGGGGCTCGCCGAAATGGAGTTTCAGTGGCTCTGCTCCTCGTGCGTCTCACCGGCATCGTCGCCGTGCCTGCGTGGCGACATTGGAACCACCTCAAGCGCCGCGGTCGGCGCCTGGGCGTGCTCATCTGCGGAATCTCGCGACCCTAGTCGCGCAAACGCCGTCCGCCATCGGCGGAAACGACTGATTCGATCCGTGCGGACTACGGACGATGCGCGGCGTGACCCCCAGCCCACGTGACGGCGGCCACGAAGCACGCGACCGGGCGAATGCGGATAATGCCGACCTTCCGTGTCCCGATCACGTCTCACAGGCAAGCTGGCGGGGGTCGTCCTCGCCGCAGCGGTCGTCGCGACGATTACCGCATCGGGCTGCGGCGGCGCCAATCCGAACGATCCCAGCGGCAGTCCCGGCAAGCAGCTGTTCGTCGAGAAGTGCGGCTCATGTCACGTCCTGGAGGCGGCCGGAACGCGCGGCGTCGCCGGGCCGAACCTCGACGCGGCCTTCAAGCAGTCGCTCGCGGACGGCTTCGAGCGCAGCACGATCGAGAGCGTCGTGCGCAAGCAGATCGCATTGCCGATGGGCAAGGCGATGCCTGCCAACCTGGTCGAGGGCAAAGACGCGGATGCGGTTGCCGCCTACGTCGCCGAGTCGGTGAAGGACCCCTCGGGCTCCGAGGACGGCGCGGCCTCAGCCGGCCGCTGAGCGCCCCGAGCCTACCGGCCCGAGCGCTCTCACTCGGCCACGAACTCGCGCTCGTGGGAGAGGTCGACGATCACGTGGGTGATCGGGATCTCGAAGCGCTCACGCGCCCGCAGCACGACTCCGGCCTCGAGCCAGTTCGATCGTCCCGGTGGATGCGTGGACACGATCGCCTCACTGGCGGCGAACGTGCGCAGCGCGTCCTCCATCGCCTGGACCGGATCGTCGTCACCGATGTCTCCCTGAGCCTCGATCCCCACCTGCGCAAGGGCGGTCAATACCAGCCCCAATCTTTTCTGCGCCGCCTGGCGCGCCGCATCCTCGTCGGAGGTCCAGTGCTTGAGCTTGGTGTTGAGCGCTGGGCATACGACCCGCACCTCGGCACCGCCCGCACGGGTCGCCCGGTATTCGATTTCGCCTCGGAGCGCGCCGCCAGAAAGCGTCTCGTTCGCGACAACGAGGATTCGGCAGCGCCCGTCGGGCGCCGAGCGGTCGAAGCGCACTACATCGCGACCGGGCTCGCCGCGTTTGCGCACCAGCGCAAACAGGCCGGCGAAGACGAGGCCGCCAGCCACCCCCAGCGCCACTCCGCCACCGAACAGCAACGCGGCAATCGCCACCGGCGCAGCGAGGATCGCGATGATGATCGTCGCCTTGAACGCTTCTTGTTCGGATCTGAGCGGGTTGATCAAAGTTCGCCTCCGCCCGGAGTCTCTCCGGCGGCCCTCGACGAGCTACAGAAGATAGATCGTCGTGTACACGACGATCCACATCACGTCCACGAAGTGCCAGTAGATGCCGGCGCACTCGACACCCATGTGAGCTTGAGCGCTGAAGTGCCCCCTGAACGCCCGCACGGTCATGATCGTCAACAACGTGAGCCCGATGAACACGTGCGCGCCGTGCAATCCGGTCAGGCCGTAGAACACCGAAGCAAATGCGCCGTCGGAGATCGAGAAGCCCGCCTTCACATACTCGTTGATCTGCGTGGTGAGGAAGGCGACACCCAGCACGAGCGTGGTGACGAGACCGGCCTTCATGCCCAGCCGGTTGCCTGCCTTGACCGAGTGAAGCGCGTAGTGCATCGTGAAACTCGAAATCAGCAGGATCGCCGTGTTCATCCCGGCGATCGCCACAGGGAACTCGAACGGATCCGGCGGCCACGGCGTGCCCTCTACGACCCTGATGAAGAAGTAGGCCGTGAAGAACGACCCGAACAACATCGCCTCGGAGACGATGAACAGGAGCATTCCGAGCAGCTGCGGATCGACGCGCGAGCTGCGGTTGGCCTCGGGCGGGTGCTCGGCGTGGGCTCCGGCGGCGTGTGCGATCGATGCGGATTCCATCTTCTTCCTAGGCGGCCGCTCCGGTCGAGGTGCCGTGTGTCTCTTGCACCCGCTCGCCAATCACGTGCTCGACGGGAAGTCCCGTCGCCTTGCGCGCCTTGTTGATCAGGTCGGCGCTCAACCACTTGGACTTCTCCGCTGCGAAGGTCGAGACGATGATCTCGTCGGCAGGGTGGTACTTGACCGCGTTCTGGATCGCGGTCAAGGGGTCGCGATCCATCACCTGCCCGACGACCTCGAGGCCCGCGCGGCGAAGCTCGTGAACCGTGCGGCCGACCCGCTCCTTGGCCGCGTCGGCGCCCTCCTCGCCCCCGCTGTCACCGCCGATCGGGCAGATCACCGTGAATCGATGCGGTGACTCGTTCGCGCGGCGTTCGAGCGCCTCCAGCAACGGGCCCCCGGTGACGGTTTGGTTGGCGACAACGATCGCGTGCTTGACGGGCTCGTTGTTGAGGTCGATCACGACGTGCTGGACCGGCAGCCCAGACCAGTCGCGAATCCGCTGGACCAGGTCCTTGCGCAGAAAGCCCGAGCGCGGGTACGGATAGCTCGAGACGATGATCTCGTCGGCGCCGTAGAAACGCACCGCATCCTGGGCAGCGAGAAACGCATCGGGGTCACCGACCTCACCGTCGGCCTCGATGCCCCGCCTTGCAAGATGGTTCAGCGTCAGGTCGAGCCGGATCTGCGCCGCCGACCGCGAGCTGTCGTCGTAGATCACGTAGCCGAACGGCGGCTCGTTGCGTGGGCAGATCACGGTGCAGCGAATCGGGCCCTGCTGCGCGCGGGCGTCGATCGCCTCGAGCAGCCTCCTTCCGCCGATCGTCTCGTCCGCGACGATCAGCACGTGGTCGCGCTGTGCCTGGGCGGCCGCCTCCATCACTGCCTCGCCGACCCGTTGTGCCCGTTGCCGCCGGCCTCGCCCGCACCGGCCGGCACCTTCTCACGCTCGCCGTTGAGGACCGCGTGCACGGCCCCGGGCACGCCGTACTCGTACGGACCCCCGACCACCTGGGGAATCTCGTCGAAGTTGAACAACGGCGGCGGCGAGGAAACCTGCCATTCGAGCGTCTTGGCGCGCCACGGGTTGCCCGGCGCCGGCGGGCCCCATTTCCAACTGACGATCATGTTGTAGATGAAAACGAGCGTCGAGAGGCCGAGGCCGAAAGCGGCGATCGAGATGAACAGGTTCCAACCCGCGAACTGCTCGGCATAGTCCGCCACCCGCCGCGGCATGCCTTCGAGGCCGACCCAGTGCATCGGCGCGAAGGTGGCATTGAAGCCTATGAACGTCAGCCAGAAGTGAATCTTGCCGAGGCGTTCGTCGAACATCCGGCCGGTCATCTTCGGGAACCAGTAGTAGATGCCCGCGAAGATCGTGAACATGCTGCCTCCGAACAGCACGTAGTGGAGGTGCGCGACGACGAAATACGTATCCGAGACGTGGATGTCGATCGGGATCACGGCGAGCATGATCCCGCTGATGCCGCCCAGCGTGAACATCGTTATGAAGCCGAGACAGAACAGCATTGGAGTGGATAACTCGAGCACTCCACGCCACAGCGTCGCCAGCCAACTGAAGATCTTGACCCCCGTCGGGACTGCGATCAGCATCGTCGTGATCATCATCGGAACCCTCAGCCAGCTGAACATCCCGGAAACAAACATGTGGTGGGCCCAGACGGTGAATCCCAGCGCCAGGATGGCCAGCAGCGACAGCGCCATCAGCCGGTAGCCGAAGATCGGTTTTCGAGACTTGGCGGAGATGATCTCCGACACGATGCCGAATCCCGGCAGCACCATGATGTAGACGGCCGGATGCGAGTAGAACCAGAAGATGTGCTGGTACTGGAGGGTCTCGCCGCCCTGGAAGACGTCGAAGAAGTTCGCATGCAGCGCCCGGTCCAGCAGCAGCAGGAACTGCGAGCCCGCGACGAACGGAGTCGCGATCACGACCAGCAGCGAAGTGGTGAAGTTCGCCCAGACCAGCAGCGGCAGCCGCCAGAAGGTCATTCCGGGCGCACGCATGGTGATGATCGTGACCAGGAAGTTGAGTGCGGTCATGATCGAGGAGGTGCCCGCGAACTGCACGCCGATCGTGAAGAACTGCTGGCCGAGCGGGGCGTTCGAGGAGAGCGGCGTGTAAGCGGTCCAACCGGTGCTGAAGGAGCCACTGTCCGGCACCAGGAAGCTGGCCATCATCATGATTCCCGCCACGGGCAGCAGCCAGTAGCTGAGCGCGTTGAGGCGCGGGAAGGCCATGTCCGGCGCACCGATCATCAGCGGGATCACGTAGTTGGCGAGGCCCGCGAACACGGGGATGATGACCAGGAAGATCATCAGCGACGCGTGCACGGAGAAGAGGCCGTTGAAGGTGTCGGTGGAGACGATCTGCTGTCCGGGTGCCGCAAGCTCGGCCCGCACCAGCTCGGCGAGCGCGCCGCCCACGAGCAGGAAGAAGATCGAGGTGACCGTGTACTGGATTCCGATCACCTTGTGGTCGGTGTTGACGCGGAAGTAGTCGCGCCAGCTACGTGCCCCGTGGCCGGAATGGTCCTCCGGCTCGGTCGGCTTGCCGATCATGTACTTGAACCAGTAGTCGAAGCCCCCGATCCCGACCAGGAACCCCATCGGAGCGGCGAGCAGGATCGCCGTCACGATCGGCGCGCTGTCGAACAGAGGGAAGCCCTGGATCGCGCGCAGGCCTACCACCAGCCCGTACGCAAACGCAGCCATCGCGACCGTCGCCCAGGCGGCACGCAGCAGGCCGGGCGCGAGCATGCGCGCCTTGAAGCCACCCCGCTGGGGCGAGCTCGGCTGCTGGGAGCCGTGAGTCTCCGCTGCAACCGCCACGCTGTCGGCCATTCTAGTTCCGCCCCCTTCCCTTACTTGAACGACGGCTCCGACTGGCCGCCGACGGTCGATTGGTCCTTGCGCGCCTGCGCCGCCCACCTGTCGAAGGACTGTTGGTCCTCGACCACCACCGGCGCCCGCATCGTCGAGTGCCCGAGGCCGCACAGCTCGGCACATACCACCGCGTACTTGCCTTTCCTCGTCGGGGTCACCCTTACCGTGGTCGTAATCCCGGGCACTGCGTCCTTCTTCATTCGGAACTCCGGCACCCAGAACGAGTGGATCACGTCGCCGGTGTTCATCTTGAAGTAGTAGGGCGTCCCTTCCACGAGATGGAGCTCGTTGGCGCGAAAGCCCTGCGGGTACTCGAACGTCCAGGCGAACTGCTGCGCCTGGACCCGGACCGTCTGGGTGGACGCCTGCGGCTCCTCGATGTCGTGCAGCAGCAACGCTCCCGCGACCGCGGCGCCGACCATCAACGCCGTGGGAATGGAAGTCCAGAGCACCTCGAGGCGGCTGTTGCCGTGGATCGGCTCACCGTCGCTCATGTCGCCGTGGCGGCGGCGGAAGTGGATAACGCTGACGATCATGATCGCCGACACCAAGCCGAAGATGAAGCACGAGATCACCGCGAGGATGTCGTAGAACGTGTCGATCTTGCCGGCCTCGTCGGAGGCCACGGCGGGAAGCCAGCCCGCGTTCAGCACGATGACGGTCAGCGCCGCGCCGATGCCGAGCGTCCACATCGCCACCTGGAAGAACGGATTTCTAAGCAACTTTCGCTCCCCCGGCCATCATCGCGGGCATCACGATACTATGCGGCATGTTCGCCAAATCGGATCTGAGTGCGTCGCTCGGAGTCATCTCTTCGATCTATCGAACCGTCAGGTCCAGCTCCATGCCAGCCTCTTCGTGCCCGGGGACAGTGCAGTAGAGCCTGTACTGACCAGGCTCGAGGTCAACGGTCAGCTTGCCGCCCTCGCCGGGGGCGATCAGCGGGGTCTTCGTCCCCTTGGTTCCTTCGCCCTCGATCGCGAGGTCGTGGTCGATCTTGCCGTCGTTTGCGACCTCGATCTCGTACTCGCCCGGATCGACGGTGTCGCCGTCGGCGAGCTTGATCGAATACTCGGTTTCCGACGCCTCGATCGTGCCTCCCCCCTTTGCCGGCGGCTTCTCGGCCGGCGCTTGTTCGCCGCCGCCACCGGAAGCACCTTCATGTTCCTGAGCCGCCTCGGCCTCTTTCTCGGCCGCCTCGCGCAGCGGGTGCTCCTTCTTGGTGGTCGCGAACAGCGCAACCAGCGTGCCCGCTACGAGCAGCACCGTCACCGCGATGATGGCGCGCAGCCCCGCGCCCGAGGAGGGGAAGTTCTCCCGCGTGAGGCCGATTGCCGCCAGGACCATCGCCCAGGCGACGGTGATGATTCCCATCACGAAATAGGCGCTCATCGGGGGCGCGAGTTTATTGCAACGGGTGGCGGGCCCGCCGCTGACAGAACCTCTGATGCGACCCACTCGAGGGCGTCCGGCACGAGCGGAGCCAACAGGCTGATCTGGATCAGCACGAGATCGACCCCCGCCTCCTGATAGGCGCCTAGCTCGTCGATCACCGACTGTGCGGAGCCGCCCAGCATGCGCCGCTCGGGGATGAACGAGTCGTCTTCCTGGCCGGGGGGGATCAGACCGCGCACCACGCTGATATCGAGCTGCGCCGGATCGCGCCCCACCTGCTGGCCGATGCGCGCCAGCTCGGAGTTGACCTCCTGCATGTCCTCGGGATAGACCTCCATGCTGTGCCATCCGTCCCCGTATTGCAGTGCGCGGCGCATGCCCGGCTCCTTGTTGCCGCCGACCCAGATCGGCGGCCCACCCTCGGAGCGGGGCGTGGTGGCGAGCGCGACGTCCTTGAACCTGGTGAAGCGACCGTCGAAGCTTGCGGGATCGTCGCGCCAGAGCGTCTTGAGCACCTGAATGTGCTCGTCCGTGCGTGCGCCGCGCTCGGCCGGATCAATTCCAATCGCCTCGAACTCCTCTCGCATCCAGCCGCTGCCGACACCGAGAATCAGCCGCCCTTCGCTGAGCACGTCGAGTGCGGCAACCTCGGCGGCGAGGGTCACGGGGTTGCGGTAGGGCAGCACGAGGACGCTGGTGCCGAGGCCGACCTTCTCCGTGGCACCGGCGACCGTCGCAAGCGTGATCAGCGGATCGAGCCACTGCATGCCAGGGTTCATCGCTATCTCGGTGCCGGAACGCTGATACGGATACTCGCTGGCCCGCTCGTAAGGGAGCACGACGTGGTGTGCGGCCCACAGCGAGTCGAAGCCGAGCCGCTCGGCGGCCTCGGCGATCGGAAGCAGCATCTCCTTGCCGTGGTCGAGGCCCACGTTGGGTAGCGAGACACCAATGCGCACGAGTCGCTCCTATGTCAAGCCCACCAAGGCTTGACGGTTTGAGAAGTTGTTCATTTT
>JBBDJG010000011.1:0-32940 GCA_040880005.1 Solirubrobacterales bacterium | reverse complement strand
CACGGACACGGACACGGACACGGACACGGACACGGAGAGGCACGATAACCGCAACTGAATCGTCTAGGGTGACGACCAATGCGCGTCCTGATCACAGGCGCCGCCGGCTTCGTCGGCCGCCACCTCGCCGAGTACTGCGCGTCCCAGGGCGCCACGGTCGTGGGCGCCGGGCGCCGACCGAAGATGACGATCGAGCCCTTCGAGGCGCTCGACACTTACGTGTCGGTGGACCTGCTCGACGCCAACGAGACCGAACAGGCGATTCGCACCGCAGAGGCCGATCGCGTGTTCCACCTCGCGGCGCAGGCTTCGGTGACAGACTCGTGGGAGGAGCCCGACGGTGCGATTCGCGATGGCTTGCAGATCACGCTGAACGTGCTCGAGGCGATCAGGCGCAACACGCCCGACGCGCGTCTGCTGTTTGCCGGCTCGGGCGAGGAGTATGGGCGTCCGGAGAAGTTGCCGATCGACGAGCAGCAGCCGCTGCGGCCACAGAGCCCATACGCGATGGGGAAGGCGGCGGGGGACCTTGCGGCCGGCTTTTACGCTGACGCCCACGGGCTCCATGTCGTGAGAACGCGAGCCTTCAACCACGCCGGCCCGGGGCAGAGCGACACGTACGTCGTCGCGAGCTTCGCACGTCAGATCGCCGAGGCCGAGGCCGCGGGACAAAGCCGCGTCGACGTGGTCACCGGCAACCTCACAACGCGCCGCGATTTCACAGACGTGCGTGACGTGGTCAAGGCCTACTGGCTCGCGCTGGAGAAGTGCGAGCCCGGCGCTTACAACGTCGCGAGCGGCGACGCGATCCCGATCGAGCGGATTCTCGACGGCCTCACGCTGCGCGCCCACGTGGACGTGGGGCACACGACCGATCCGAGCCTCGTGCGCGAGAACGAGGTGCCGGATGCCGCCGGATCCAGCGCGCGCCTGCGCGAGGTGACCGGCTGGCGACCGGAGCTGGCGCTTCAGCAGACGCTCACCGACACGCTCGATTGGTGGCGCAAGCAGATGAAATCGGAAGGGCAGTCGGCTTGACCGGTGCTCGCCGGGCGTTGATCACCGGCATCACCGGCCAGGACGGGAGCTACCTGGCAGACCTGCTGCTCGACAAGGGCTACGAGGTGCACGGCATGGTGCGCCGGTCTTCGACCGAGACCTTTCAGCGTCTCTCCCACATCCGGGACCGACTCACCCTGCACACTGGCGATCTGCTCGATCAGCGCTCGTTGGTCGATGTGCTGCGCGAGTCCGATCCGCACGAGATCTACAACCTGGCGGCGATGTCGTTCGTCGCGGCTTCGTGGAACCAGCCGGTGTTGACCGCCGAGTTCTCGGGCGTCGGCGTGACCCGGATACTGGAGGCGATGCGAGAGGTCGCGCCGAAGGCACGCTTCTATCAGGCATCTTCGTCGGAGATGTTCGGCAAGGTCCAGGAGGTGCCGCAGAACGAGCGGACGCCGTTCTATCCACGCAGCCCCTACGGGGTGGCGAAGGCCTACGGCCACTTCATCACCGTCAACTACCGCGAGAGCTACGACCTTTTCTGCTGCTCAGGGCTGCTTTTCAATCACGAATGTGTTGTTTCAAGCACGCCGATCATGGTGCGTATCGGCGGCTTCCTTGACGTCGTCACCCCGCCCGATCTCGTCGCGCTTCGCAAGAAAGGGCCGAGTGTTCAGACGTTCGACCCGCAAGGGGTCGAGGTGTGGGACGGGGAGAGATGGGCCGAGGTAAGTGCCATCACCGCGACGCGCCGACGGGCGACGGATCCCGAGCACATTCCGCTTTCGGTGGAAGCGCGCGGAGGTGTCGTCGGGGTCACATCGCATCACAACATGCTTCGCGCGGACGCCGAGGAAGTGCCGGCGTGTGAGCTAGAGGAGGGCGACGATCTCAAGCTGGCCGAGTCGCTTCCGGAACAGCCTTCCTGGGCGGTGCTCACTGTTGAGCTGGCCGAGTTGCTGGGAGCGCTTGTGGGCGACGGCTACATCAGCCCCGAGGGGAGCGTCAGCTTCACGAACAACGACGAGGCAATGCGGACGGGTGTGGCGAGACTTTGGTCTCGGTGTTTCTTGGGCACCAGTCGTTACTGGGTGGGGCGCTCCGGTTTCAACGCCGATCGCGAGGTGGGAAAGCTCGCGCTGAAGGCTTCTCGCCAGCTCGGTCTCTGGCTCAGAGAGCAGCTCTACACACGCGACGGCTTCAAGAAGGTCCCCTCGCTCGTTCTCAACTCCGACAGCGACGTCCAGGAAGCCTTCCTCAACGGCTACTACGCAGCCGACGGGCTCAAGAAGGGCGGAGGGGACTCGGTCAAGACGAACAGCGCAGTGCTCGCTCAGGGGATCGTCTGGCTGTACGCGCTTCAGGGACGGGATTGCTCTGTGTACGCGGAGCAGCGCAATGGTGCCGTGTACTACCAGCTCAACGTCCGTTCCGGGGTGCTCGTCGGCGGCAAGGGGGATCACCTCGTGCGGAACCCCGCCGAGGTGCGCCGGGTTGAGCCTCTGGAGACACCGCCGAGTGAGTGGCATTTCGACATCGAGACCGAGAGCGGCAAGCTCTGCGCCGGCGTCGGCCGGCTCGTGATCAGCAACTCACCTCGCCGCGGGCTGGAGTTCGTGACCCGCAAGGTCACGCACGGCGCGGCGGCGATCAAGCTCGGGCTGGCGGAAGAGTTGCGGCTCGGCAATCTCGACGCGCGGCGCGATTGGGGCTACGCGGGCGACTACGTCGAGGCGATGTGGCTGATGCTCCAGCAGGATGAGCCCGACGACTACGTGATCGCCACGGGCAAGGATCACTCCGTGAAGGAGCTGGTCGAGGTCGCCTTCGAGCGCGTCGGCCTCGACCCGGACCAGTACGTGACGCTCGACCCGCGTTTCCTACGTCCTGCCGAGGTGGACCATCTGATCGGCGACTGCACGAAGGCGCGCGAGAAGCTGGGCTGGGAGCCGAAGACGTCGTTCGAGGAACTGGTGCGGATGATGGTCGATGCCGACCTCGAGCTGTTGCAGAGCGGCGTGCCGCGCAAGCAGGTCGGCTAAATGGGGCTTTCTCGAGGCGGCGAGGGCCGTCAGGCCGGCTGCAGCTCGCCGCTCTGGGTGGCCTCGCGCTCGTAGTCGTGCGAGGCGACGCGCGTTATCGACAGGTCGATCGGCTCCAACTGCTCAGGTCCGTACCCGCTTGCCTTGATGCCGTCGAGAAAGATCGGCGTTGCGCGCTCGTATGCCTCGGCGGGTGCAGACGCCTCAACCGAGAAGCTCAGCTCCACTAGGCCATCCGGGCGGATCGCGGTGATTGCGTCTGCATCCGAGTGAGTCGCGTGGAACACGTCGAACAGCCGCTTCACCGCTTCCTCGCGCCGCGCGTCAGCGTCCGCTCTAAACGTGATCTGGAACTCGTACTCCACCTGTTCCATTATCGACCTCACAGCTCGACACCTAAACGCCTCAGACGGGAGCGGACTCTTTTCACGGCGCCCTGTTTGGAGGGCGTCTTGTGGACCATGCAGCGCCCACGTTCCGCATTCTTAGCGTAGACCATCCAGCCGTTCTTCTTGTCTTCTTGGCTCGAGGCCTTGCAACTTTTCAAGTCACGGGCGCCGTCTGGCGGCGCAATCGCGCGCGTGCGTGATCGAGCGCGCGCCCGAACGCGTCGGCTGCCGCCTCGTAGGTGAAGGTCGAGACCGCCGCGCGCGCGTTGCGCCCGAGCCCATCTGCGAACGCAGGATCAGCGACGACGTCCGCGATTGCGCGCGCCAGCTCCTGCTCGTCGCCCGCGCGTACCACCAGTCCGGTCTGCTCGTCGCGCACGAGCCCGCCAGCGGCCGCGCCGACCGCGTCGCTGGCGATCACCGGCGTACCTTGGTGCATCGCCTCGTTACAGACCAATCCCCACGGCTCGAGGAAATGACGTGTGCGCAGCGACGGGACGACCAAGACGTTGGCGGCGGCGTAGGCAATCGGAAGACGTTCCCTGTCGAGACGCCCAGCAAGCCGCACGCCGCGCAGGGTCGCCGCGCGTTCGGCCAGCGGACCGTCGCCGACCAGGCAGAGCGTCGCGTCCGTTCCGGCCGCGATACGCCGCCAGACTCGCAGCAGCAACTCGACGCCCTTCTCGGGTACGAGCCTGCCGACGAACAAGACGATCGGGCTGCCATCGGTTGGCACGCCCAGCCCGGCACGCAGCTCCTCGATCTCGATGCCGGTGACCGTCTGGCCGAACACGTCGGGCTCGACCGCCTGCGGCGCGGCGAACACGCCCTGGTCACTGTCCCGATGTCGCTCGACGTACCGGCTGACGTGAGGACCGTAGGTCAGCACCGCGTCCGCATCGCGATAGACCCTGCGCATGAATGCGAAGGACGCGGCGTGCGCGATCGTGCGCGGGTGGCGCCACAGGGACGCCCAGAGGATGAAGGGTCTTCCGGCCCGTCGCGCACCGCGGAACGCTGCGGGCAGTGCCACGCGTCCAGCCGTCGCGGCGATCACTGCGTCGTGCGAGGCGGCGAGCGCGGACGCGTCGCGCTGACGCTTGAGCCGCCGCGCCGGGAAAGCCGCCTGCTCGATCTGGCGATCCAGGTCGCGCTGCGCCTCCGGCACGTAGGCGGCGTCGCCGCCGAAGCAGAGCACCTCCACCTGGTAGCGCTCGGCCAGCAGCTCGTAGAGCGGCAGCCGGTAGGGGGGGAGGTAGTTGGTGACGAGAGCGATGGACATATGCTGCTGCGGGCCGTGAACGTACTGATTCTCCACAATCGTTACCGGCATGCCGGCGGGGAGGAGCGATCCGTGGCGCAGATCGCCGCTCTGCTCAGCGATCGAGGGCATCGCGTGGAGCTGCTCGAACAGACCAGCGAGGACCTCGGCAGGGGGCGTGCCGCGGCCGGAATGTTGCGTGGCGGGCTCGCGCCGCAGGCCATCGCCGACGCCGTGCGGGACGCGCGGGCCGATGTCGTTCACGCCCACAACATCAATCCGCTGCTCGGACCGCGGTCGCTCGTTGCCGCGAAGGGCGCCGGCGCACGCGTGGTGATGCATCTGCACAACTACCGCCTCGTGTGCGCCAAGGCGATCGCGTACAGGGCGGGCCGTCCCTGCACGAGCTGCCAAGGCTCTCGGACATGGCCGGCTGTGCGGCATCGCTGCCGCGATTCGCTGGTCGAGTCCGGTGTCTACGCGCTCGGCATCGCGCGACAGCAACGGCGGGTGCTCGCGAGCGTGGACGCGTTCGGCGTTCCCAGCCAGGCGGCAGTCGAACGGCTCGCGACGCTCGGGCTGCCGACGCATCGAATGAGCGTGCTGCCCAACTTCTTGCGCGACGGTGAGTTTGCCGAGGCGAGCCAGGCCGGTTCCGGCAAGCACGCGCTGTACGCCGGCCGGCTTGTCGAGGAGAAAGGTGTCGACACCGCGATCGCCGCGTGCGCGCGCGCTGGCGTGCCGCTGGTCGTGGCGGGCGAGGGGCCGGCCGAAGCCGAGTTGAGGTCGTTGGCGAGGCGGATCGGCGCAGACGTTCGCTTCGTCGGCCAAGTGGACGCGGCCGCGCTCAGGATGCTGCGGCAAGGCGCCGGGGTCGCGCTCGTGCCCTCGCGCTGGGACGAACCGTGCCCGTACTCGGTGATCGAGTCGCTTGCGGTCGGGGTCCCTGTGATCGCGTCGGACGTCGGCGGGTTGCCCGAGATGGTCGGCGAGCGGTGGACGCTTCCCGCGCGCGATGTCGATCGCTGGTCTGGCGAGGCCCTGCGGCTGTGGAACGATCCGGGCGAGCGCCGAAAGCTGGGTGAGGCGGCCCTGGCGGGGGCGAAGGACCTGTTCGGGGCGGACCGCTTTTACCGCGGGCTCATGCGTCTGTACGGAGAGGATGCGTGATGAGCTCGCGCGAGCTACTTGGAGTGCGAATCGCTCTGGTCGACTACGGGTCGGCGATGGACGCGATGGATGCGATGATCGCCACCCGCGAGCGCGGCTATGTGTGCGCCGCGGCGGTGCACGTCGTAATGACTGCGCAGCAGGATCCCGCGACGCTTGCCGCACTGTGCGGCGCGTCGCTGGTGTTGCCGGACGGGCGCCCGCTGGTCTGGGCACTTCGCGCGCTTGGCGACCGCCTGCCCGATCGTGTGTACGGGCCGGAATTGATGCGCCGCTATTGCAGTCGCTGCGCCGAGCGCGGCCATAGAGTGTTCCTGTTCGGCGGCTACTCACCCGAAGCGATGGAGACGCTGGAACGTGCGCTGCACGAGCGCGATCCAGGCATCGAGATCGTGGGGTCCTGGCGGCCTGCGTACTCCTCGTTCGACGACTTGCTGGACGACGGAATCGCGGCGCGACTGAACGACGCGAAACCGGATGTGGTCTGGGTCGGTCTCGGCGCGCCGCGCCAAGAGCTGTGGATGGCGGCGATGCGCGGGCGGCTCGACGCGCCGGTGCTGGTGGGCGTCGGCGCAGCTTTCGACTTCCTCGCCGGCATCAAGAAGCAGGCGCCGCCGTGGATGCAGCGCGCCGGGCTCGAGTGGGTGCATCGCTTCATGCAGGAGCCGCGGCGGCTTGGCCCGCGCTATCTGCGCCACAATCCGGCGTTCGTGGTGGCCGTTGCCCGCCAGTATCGCCGCGAGCGGCAACGCATCATCTAGTGGTTCGTCCGGTTGGTACGTCACCGATATGCTGAGCGAGAATCGAGACTGCCGAGGAGGCAGGCAGTCCGCATACCAGAAGGTATGTGGACGACCGACGACGAAGGCAGATGAAGATTCGCAGCCGGGATATCGGTCGGCGTACTTGCCGGATGGACCACTAGATTGCCGGAATGATTCCGATGAACGACCTCGGTGCCCAGCACGCGGCGATCAGGCACGAGATCGATGGCGCGATCGCGGCGGTGATGGCCCATGGCCGGTTCATCAGCGGGCCAGAGGTAGAGCAGCTCGAACGCAACTTCGCCAAGTACTGTGGCGCGCAGTACTGCATAGGGACCTCGAGCGGTACATCGGCCTTGGAGGTTGGGCTGCGTGCCGCGGGCATCGGTGCTGGCGACGAGGTCATCACGTCCACGTTCACGTTCTTCGCCACCGTGGAGGCAATAGCGAACGTCGGTGCAACGCCCGTGCTCGTCGACGTCGAGGCCGACACCGCACTGATGGCCGTCGATGTTGTTGGGGCGGCGATCGGGGAGCGGACGGCCGCCGTGGTCGCAGTGCACCTGTACGGGCAGCCGGTGGACTTGCCCGGTTTCCGCAAGCTCGCGGACAGGCACGGGCTGCTGCTGGTTGAGGACGCCGCGCAGGCACATGGAGCGACAGTCGACGGCATGCAAGTCGGCTCGGTGGGCGACCTCGCGACGTTCAGCTTCTTTCCGGGCAAGAACCTGGGGGCCCTGGGCGATGCAGGAGCGATCACGACGAACGATTCGCAGATAGCGGAACGGACGAGGCTGCTCCGCAACCATGGCCGGACGAACAAGTACGAGCATGAGATCGTCGGCACGAACGCGCGCATGGACACGCTTCAAGCCGCCGTCTTGGATGTCAAGCTGCGTCACCTCGATGCGTGGACGCAGCTACGGCGCGGTCATGCGGCGGCCTACGACGAGGCGCTTGCGGATGTTGCGGGAATTGAGCCGATCATGGTCGTGTCCGGACGCGAGTCGTCGCATCACCTCTACACGGTTCGTGCAGAGGACCGCGACGCACTGAAGGAGCGGCTCGCCGATCGCGACATCGCGACGGCGGTGCACTACCCGATGCCCTTGCATCGACAGCCCGCGCTCGCACAGCAGTTCTCCCATCTCGATCTTCCCAATGCTCAGCTGCTGGCCGAGTCGGTGCTTTCGATTCCCGTGTACCCGGAGCTGAGCAGGTCGGACCGGGCAGCCGTAATCGCGGCGGTTGCGGCTACCTAGCGGTCTCCGAGCAGAACCGGCAGCACGTCACGCCGCAACCGGCGTCGCAGCTCGTGGGCGCTGTAAGCGGCCGTGAGCGCGGCGGCTCGTTCCCTGTACGAGGATCGCTGCTGGGGCGCTCGGCCGATCGCCTCCTCGAGTGCCGCGGCCAGCGAAGCGGGCTGCATGTCCGCCGCCACGAGGTTGGCGTCCAGCTCGCGCGCGAGCCCGAGCGCTTCGTAGGGGCCCGGCGACGGGGATGTCACCAACAACGCTCCGCCCGCCAAGGCTTCGAGTTGGGACTGGCCGTAGTCCTCGTAGCGCGACGCGGAGAGGAACAGCTCGGCGCGCGACACGAGCGCCCGGAACCGCGCCGCGCCCAGCACGCCGGCCCATTCGATCGCGGGCGGCTCGGCGATGGCTTGCCCGCGCAGGAATGCACGGCCGCGATTGGCTGCTATGCCGGCGACCACGAGCCGCCGCTCGCCGCAGTCCGCCTGTTCCCAGGCGCGGACGATCATGTCGAGACCCTTCTTACCCGGGTTGCCCGCATACGCAAGCGCGATCGGCTGCCGCTGGCGAAGCGGGTTCAGCCCCTCGATCGGGACCGGCAGCGAGATCATCGACGCATCGACGTCGATCGCGTCGCGGATTTGCTCCGCCGGCCGCAGGCCGTAGGGAAGCAGCAACGCAGCGCGGCTGAGCCCGCGCCGTTCGAGCATACGCAGCAGTCGCGCGCCGGCTGTCCGGCGGTTGAGCGATGGGGGTGCGTCGAAGCGCACGGCAGCGCCGCGCAGTCGCCGACGCGGTTGGAGCATCGTCGCCTGCACGGTCGAGAACACGATCGCTCGAGGCTGGTGCGTCCCAAGCGCTTGCGAGGCGGCGCGCCGCGAGGCGGCCGCCTCGACCAGGTCAGTCGCCAGGATTCCCCGCCGCAGGTGCCTCGCGAGCCGGAACGTGGGGCGCGCCACGGCGACGGACAGTCCGAGCGAGCGCATCGCGTCGGCGAGCGCTCGATCGGCCTCGCGCCAGCCCGAGGTGGTACCGGGCGAGACCAGCAGGATGTCGACGGCGGCGGGCATCGGGTGGTCCGGGGCGCCGGAGATGCTATTCGTAGAGCGTCTTGACCCCATCACCAAGGCCGCGAGCATCGGTAGTCGTGCCCACCAAGGGGCGCCCCGCTTACCTGAGCGTGGCGCTGCACTCGCTTGCGCGCCAGGACATCGGGGCCGACGCCTACGAGGTGATCGTGGTCGATGACGAGCCCTCCGCGGCCACGCGTGAGTTGACCGAGCACCTGGCCCGTGACACGGGCGCGCCGGTCGCCTACGCCGAGCGCCGCGGCCCGCCCGGGCTCAACTCGGCTCGCAACACCGGCATCGATGTCGGGCGGGCGTCGTTGATCGTGTTCGTGGACGACGACGTCGAGGCGCCGCCGGGCTGGCTGAGTGAGCTGGTCAGCGGAGCGCAGCGCCACGGCGAGGCGCTCGCGTTCGGCGGACCGATCGAGTTGCGACTCGAGGGCTCGCGGCTACGCATGTGCGGCCGCGAGGCACCGCCGATCACTGCGCTCGACGCGGGCACCGCCGATCGTGAAGTCGACTTTGTCTGGGGTGCCAACATGGCGATCGATCGGCGGGCGACCGAGCTTGCAGGGAGGTTCGATCCCGCCGTGCCGTACGGCTTCGACGAGGACATGTGGGAGCGGCGGCTACGCGAGCGAGGCGGCAAGATCTTCTACATCGCTCGCGCCGGACTGGTGCATCGGCGCGACGCCGCGGACGCGCGGCTGCGGGCGCTCTTGCGCGAGTCCTACCGGCGCGGGCGCAAGCTGCGCGCCTACGACGAGCACCGCGGCGGGGCGCCGAGCCTGATGCGCGAGCTGCGCGTGATCGCCGGTTGCGCCTGGCACACGGTCCGTCACATGTGTGGCAACGGCATCCTGCTGACGGCGCATTCGGCGGGTCGCTTACGGCAGGCGCTTGTACGGAACGGTCGAGCATGAGCGAGCCTCGCGCCCACGGCAGAGACGAGGTCGAGCGCGAGCTCGACCTCGCAGATGTTCTCTCGGGCGAGAGCGGCGTCGTCGAAGGCCGTCGTCAGCTCCTGCGCGCGCGGAGCGCCGACTTGCTCGACGCGGTCGCGGCATGGTCGCGCCTGGTCCCGCCCAGGCTCGCTCGCGCTGCGCGTACAGGTCAGAGCCGCAGCGTTCACGTCGCCGGTGTTTACGGCGACGCCAGCGCCGCCACGATGGAGGCGGCGATGCGGGAGCTGGGTCGCGGCCACCACGACTTGACGTTCGCCTTGGGCGCGACCGGCGAGGCCGCACCCGATTTGAGTACCGCTACCGCGCTCACATCGCTCGACGGCGGCAAGTTCGAGAATCTCAACGCGCTGCTGCGGGATCGGCCGAGGCAGGATTCCGACTGGCTCCTGATCATCGACGACGACGTCGAACTCCCGCACGGGTTCTTGGACCGCTTCCTGTTCCTGGCCGATCGGTTCGGCTTCCAGCTCGCGCAGCCGGCGCTCACGCGTGCCAGTCACGCCGCATGGAACGTGATGCGTCGCGAACGCGGCACGGTCGCCCGCCTGACGCGCATGGTCGAGATCGGGCCGCTCACCGCCCTGCATCGTTCGGTCGTCGGCGAGCTGCTGCCGTTCCCGGATGTGAAGATGGGTTGGGGGCTGGATTCCTGGTGGGGCGCTCTCGCGCTCGAGCGAGGCTGGCGACTGGGAGTGGTCGACGCGGCGGCCGTGCGGCACGAGCTGCGAGCCACGGCTGCGTCTTACGACCGGCGCGAGGCTGAGCTGGAGGCCGCCGCCCTGCTCACCTCCCGGCCCCATATCGATCGCCGAACTGCGCTGACGGTCGCGGAGCGGTATCGCTCCTGGGAGTAGTCGTGGCTCCAACCCCGGTCCAGTGGGTCTTTGCCCGTCCAAGCGGCCCGCCCGGCCGCTCCATTCGCTACGGTCCCTGCTTCCGGCTTGCAGTGACGGAGGGGGCCGTGCCTATCGGGAGGCCCGATCCGTATGACGCCGCGGACCGCAGCTTCCGCGGCGTTCGCGCGTTATAGCTGCGAGGCCCGGTGGAGACGCTTCCGACCGAAGGCCAAGAACCGCATGGTGAACCGCAGACTTCGATATTCGGCCTTGATCGCGACGCTCGCATGTGCGGCGATCGCCACACCCGCGGCACACGCGGGGTCTGGCGACGTGATCCGCGATTGCGCGAAGGACGGAGCACTCAACGGCAACTACTCACAGGGAGAGTTGCAGGGTGCGCTCAACGGACTGCCGTCCGACCTGGACGAGTACACGGACTGCCGCTCGGTGATTCGCCGCGCCGTGCTGTCGAAGGCCGGCGGCGACAATGCGAACCCGCAGGCCGCCGTCAGTCAGGTCGACGCGACCTCGCCCGCGACCGAAGAGGAGCTGCGTCAGATCGCGCAAGCGACGAGGTCGGACGCGCCGGTCACGATCGGCGGGCAAGTCGTGAGGCCCGGCGATCCGGGATTCCTCGCGGCGGCATTCAACAACGACGTTCCTTCGATGCTGGTGGCGATCTTCGTGCTGTTCGGCATCGCTGCGCTCACGGGTGTCGTGTTCGCCGCCGAGCGACGCTTCCCCGGCCCCGTGCACGCCACAGCCGGAGTCATCGCGCGCCCGTTTCGCGCAATCGGGCGAGGAGTGCGACGTGGAATCTCGGGCTTCCGCCGCCAGCGCTGACGTGCTCGAGCCCACCGCCGCGCCGCGGCCGGCACCACCGACGGGTACGGTCGCGGTGATGGAACGCTGCCCCCGCCCGCTCGACGCGCTGATCGCAGTCGGCATCGCCGCCGTGCTGGCGGCGACCGCGTTCATCGGCAACGGCGGCCTGCAGCTCGGCGCGACGACGCTTGCCGAGGTGCTGGCGATCGTGACCGCGACGATGACTATCGTGGCTTCGGTGCTGGTGGTCGGATTCGAGGCTCGCCTGCACGGCGGTGTCGCGCTGGTGGCAACGGCTGCGCTGGCGGCCCTGAGCGGCCTGTCGATTCTGTGGTCGCTGAGCCCGTCCGATTCCTGGCTGGAAGCCAATCGCACGATCTCCTACGTGGCCGTTTTCGCTGCCGGTATGGCGACGGTGCGGCTCGCCCGCCGGCACTGGGAGGCGGCGCTGACCGGCGTGCTCGGTGCGCTGGCCCTCGTCAGCCTCTACGGGCTGGCCACGAAGGTCGTTCCGGGGCTGCTCGCCGCCGACGAGGTCTTCGCGCGGCTGCGCGAGCCGTACGGCTACTGGAACGCCGTCGGTGTGACCGCCGCGATGGGAGTCCCGCTCTGCCTTTGGCTGGGCACGCGCGAGCGCACACGCGATTGGACGGCAGCGCTCGCCTATCCGTTGCTGACGACATTCATCGTCACGATCCTGCTCAGCTATTCGCGCGGCAGCATCCTCGCGGCTTTGGTCGCAGCCGCATTGTGGTGCGCTTTGGTTCCTCTACGCCTGCGCAGTCTCGCGCTGCTCGCGCCCGCGCTCGCGGTGGCAATTGCGGTGGTTGCCTGGGTGTACTCGCAAGGGGTCCTCAGCGACAACTACGTGCCACTGGCGCAGCGCGAGGACAGCGGCATCGTGTTCGGCCTGGTCCTGGTCGCAGCATTGGCGGTCGCGTTCGTGTGCGGACTGGCGATCGCCCGCAGGGTACGTGTGCGCCCGCTTTCCGATGCCGGCCGCCGCCGAGCAGGGGTGGTGGCGCTCGTGGCACTGGCGTTGATCCCGATCGCCGCCGCGGGCGCGATGGCGGCCAGCGAGCGAGGCATCGGCGGCACGGTTTCCGATCGATGGCACGACCTCACGCACGAGCGGGGAACGCCCACCAACGACCCCGGCCGCCTGACCGAGACGGGCAGCGTCCGGTCGATCTACTTCCCGCGCGCGCTCGAGGTTTGGAAGGAACACCGTCTAAAGGGCGCCGGCGCGGGGGCGTTCGACAAGGCGCAGCTTCGCTTTCGCGACTCCTCGGCGCAGGGCCGCCATGCGCACGGGTACGTGCACCAGACGCTTGCCGATCTGGGTCTTTTAGGGCTTGGTGTGAGCCTGGGGGCGCTGATCGCGTGGCTGGTTGCCGCGACCGCCACGCTCGGCATGCGCCCGGGACGCTGGCGCCTTCCCTGGAGCGGGGAACGTGCCGGCATGGCAGCCCTCGCCCTGGTTGCGGTGGCGTTCGGCGTGCATTCCACGATCGACTGGACGTGGTTCGTGCCGGCGGTCGCGATGATCGGGTTGTTCGCGGCCGGGTGGGTCGCGGGACGAGGCCCGATCGCGGTCGGGGCTGATGCGGCCGGCCGCGGCGCGCCACCGCTCGACTTGGTAAAGGGCCCGTCGATGCCGTCGCGTCGCACTCTCCTGCGACGCTCACCGATCGCGGCCGGTGTCTTACTGGCCGGGGTGTTGGCGTCGCTCGTCGTAGCCGCGCCCTGGCGCGGGGACCGCCGCAGCGACGATGCGATCGAGCTTGCTACACGGGGAGACCTGGTCGCGGCGCGGCAGGCCGCTTCGGATTCCAGGCGCATCAACCCGTTCTCGCCGGAGCCCTACTTCGACTTCGCGGCGATCGAAACCCAAGCCGGCGATAAGGGTGCCGCACTCGCAGCGCTTCAGATGGCCGTCCAGCGCGAGCCCGCCAACCCGGCGACGTGGCAGCGGCTGGGTGAGTACTACCTCGGTCCCCTCAACCAACCCGAGCGCGCGATACCGGTGCTGCGCGGAGCCGTCTATCTCGACCCGTACTCGCCCGCGACCCACGGCGCGTTGCTGCTGGCTCTGCGTGCCGAGCAGCTCCAGCAGCAGGCGGCGAAGCGGGCGCCGGCCAAGTAGCCCTGAGCGCCATCAGCCGCGCGTCGCGGCGGCCAGCAGCGTCGAGCGCGATCGCTCGATTCTGAGCTGCTCGAAGCCGAATCGCTTCAGCAGGTCGCGCAGCGTGCGCCGCGTGTAGAAACGCAGCACGGGCTCGAGCGGATCGTGCGAGCGCTTGAAAGCCCGCGGCCCACGCAGGGCCGTGCGAGCCCATCCGTTGGCCGGAACGGCGATCGCAACGCGCGCGCCCGGCGCGAGCACGCGGCGCAACTCCGAGATCAGGCGCTGGGTGTCGGCGACGTGTTCGAGCACGTTGACGCACGTGGCCGCCTCGAAGGTCGAGTCCTCGAACGGCAAGCTGCCGTCGGGATTGGACTGGGCCCAGTCGAGTTCGGGATGGGCCGCGCGAGCGCGTTCGATCGCGACGCGTGAGGGATCGACCCCCGTCACGCGCGCGCCGGCCTCGGCGAGCCGCGCGGTCAGGCGGCCGTCGCCGCAGCCGAGGTCGAGCGTTCTCGGCCCGCCGGCGGCGTCGATCGCGTCACGGACCCAATCCGCGCTCGCCGTGTCGAAGGGCCGCCGCTCCGGCACCGCCGCCCAGATCTCGTCGTGGTAGCTGGCCAAGCTGCCGGCGTCAGAACGCGCCGCGCCTGCTCAGAACCGCCGGAACCGTCTTAAGCAGGATCGAGAAGTCGAGGAACACGCTCCAGCGCTCGAGGTAGAGGAAGTCGAGTCGCACCAACTCGTCGAAGTCCAGCTCCGCGCGACCGGACACCTGCCACAGGCCGGTGATCCCGGGCAGCACCAGGTAGCGCTTGCGGTGCCAGTCCTTGAGCATGTCGTAGTCGCGCTGTGGCAACGGTCGTGGACCGACCAATGACATCTGGCCGCGCAACACGTTGAAGAGCTGCGGCAGCTCGTCGATCGAGAAGCGCCGTAGGAGCCCCCCTACGGGTGTCAGGCGGGGATCGCGGCGAATCTTGAACAGCGGCCCCGAAGCCTCGTTCATGCGCTCCAGCTCGCGCTGGCGGCGCTCGGCGTCGACGTGCATGGTGCGGAACTTGAGGCATCCGAAGGGCTGACCGCCGATGCCCGGGCGGCGGCTTCGATAGAAGATCGGACCGCGCGAGCTGAGCTTGACCGCGAGCGCGGTGGTCAACAACACCGGCGACATCAGGATCAGCAGCGCGCTTGCGCCCACGAAGTCGAAGGTCCGCTTCAAAGCGAAGTCGACGCCGTCGAACACGGGCGGCTTCAATTCGAACAGGGGAACGCTCTGACCGGGGACCAGCTCGTGCTCATGGGTCAAGATCTCCATCGTGGTCGGTGCGATGCGAACCGCCACGCCCCGGTCGTGGCAGAGATCGATCAAGTCGAGGGCCTCCTCCTGCGGGAAGTCCGGGTCGGCGATGATCACGTCCTGGACGGAGTGTCGTTCGAGTACGGCGGAGAGGTCCGAAAGCGAGCCGAGGTTTTCGAGGCCGTTGGCGGGGCGCGGAGTGAGGGAGATGAACCCGATCGTCTCGTAGCGGGTCTGCGAGTGCTCGGCCGACAGCGCGTGGGCGACCGCATCGACCTGATCGCCGTTTCCGACCAGGATCGTCCGCCGCTTGCGCCCCAGTGCAGCTAGTGTCGCGGCCGTCAGCGACTCGTAGATCGCGCGCAGGCCGCTGACCCAGACCAGCCCGAAGGCCAACCCTCCGTAGAAGATGTAGTAGGAGCTGAACTCGAGTCCCTGTATGACCGCGAACACGAGCGAGACGATCGAGACCTGGAACAGCGACTTGACGATCGCCGCCAAGGCCGGTCGCACCTCTCTGCGCCCGTAGAGGCCGCTGCGCGCGAACAGCAGTGCCATCACCAGGAACACGAAAGGTACGTAGTCCGTAGTGGTGGCCCAGACCCTGTCGGCCGAGTAGCCGCCGCGGATCAGCTCCTTGATCGCCAGCGCGGTGAAGATCGCGGCTATGACACCGGCGAGATCGAGCGCCAGCAACGAGAGCACGCGCATCGCGCGCTCAAGCGCGCGTGCCGAGATCAGCGTGCGCAGGACGTTCGGGCGACGCGCGCGGACATCGCGACTGACGTCGTGACGATCATCCTCCATTGACACGCCGGTCGCGATTCGAAGACGCCGCACGCTCAGCGGGACGCTGTCGGTATCGGACACGGGCGGGCTCGCCTCGGAGGTGTCGGTGGGTGTTACCGGATCTGTCATCTAGCGCTGTGCGGCCTCGGGACGGAGCCGCCGTCTCATCGGGTACAACACACCGGACGTACCAGGGTAGCGGCAGTATCGCTCAAACCAACGAACACGGGCCGAAGCAGGAATTTAGCCGCGGTGGCAGATGCCCGCGCCGGTCGGGGGCCCGGGAGGGGAGTGCAGACGCGAATGACCGCCCAGGAATGGATCCAGGCCTTTGCCAGCGAGATCGGGGCTGAGGCACCCGGCAGCATCCAGAGCGAGCAGATCCTCAAGCTCGCCGCGGTGGCGGCGCACGCCTCGGAGCGCACGGCCGCGCCGATCGCCTGCTATCTCGCCGGCCGCGCGGGCAAGTCGCTCGACGACGCGATCGCGGCCGCCGAGGGAATAAGCAACACCAAGGGGAACGACTAGCGGGTCGGACCCGCGCAGAAACGCTCAGGCGCCGACTAGGCGTGCTACGCCGGCCTGCTCGATCGTGCGGCGCAGGCCCTCGCGCAGGTCGACCTTGGGCTCCCAGCCGAGCAGCTCGCGCGCGAGCGTTATGTCGGGCTGGCGAACCTGGGGGTCGTCCTCGGGCAGCGCCTCGAAGACGATCTCCGAACGCGAGTCGGTCACCTCGACAACTGCCTGGGCCAGCTCGAGCAGCGTCATCTCGTCCGGGTTGCCGATGTTGACCGGTTCGTGGTGGCCGGAGTCGGCGAGTGTCACCAGCCCGCGGATTTGGTCCTCGACGTAACAGAAGCTGCGCGTCTGCGAGCCGTCGCCGAAGACGGTCAACGGCTTGTCCTGGAGCGCCTGGCGCAGGAAGGTCGGTATCGCGCGTCCGTCGTGGGGTCTCATCCTGCTCCCAAAACTGTTGAAAATCCGTGCTATGCAGGTGTTCACTCCCTGCTGGCGGTGATAGGCCATCGTCAGCGCCTCCGCATAGCGCTTGGCCTCGTCGTACACGCCGCGCGGTCCGATCGGGTTGACATGCCCCCAGTAGGTCTCCGGCTGCGGATGCACCTGCGGGTCGCCGTACACCTCGGAGGTCGATGCGAGCAAGAGGCGGGCCCGCTTGAACTTGGCGACTCCGAGCATGTGGTGCGTGCCGTAGGAGCCGACCTTCAACGTGTGCAACGGCAGCCGCTGGTAGTCGATCGGGCTGGCCGGGCTCGCCATGTGGAAGATCGTGTCGATCGGCTCGTCGATCTTGACGAACTCGGTGATGTCCTGATTCAGGAACGTGAACTGCGGCGAGTCGATGTGCTCGAGGTTCTCGAGCGAGCCGGTATCGAGATTGTCGATGCAGATCACGCGATCGCCGCGAGCGATGAGGTGATCGCAGAGGTGCGATCCGAGGAAGCCGGCACCGCCGGTGACAACGCTGGTGGCCATCGCGGGCAAGCGTAGCAGCGACGGCAGGCAGCCATCGCAGCTCATTTGCCCCGCAATTTGCACGAAGTTGTGCCATTTGAAGACGCTTTGCGTACAGAGCGGCCTTGCATAGTTATGTGATCACCTACTAATTTACCGGTCCGTGACAGGCCGGCCAGAAAGCATCGGAAAGAACGAATCGGAGCTCACTCGTGAGCGTTTCCAGGCCGCGAGGGATCTGGCGGGGCGATCGGCCGGCAGCTTCCGGCGCACGGCACGGCGCTACTCGCTGTGCGCGTCCGACGCAGAGGACGCATACCAGCGCGGGCTGGAAATCCTGTTGACGAAGGCTCCCACCGAGGATCGCGCGCAGCTGCACCCCTGGCTGCACACCGTCATCAAGCATGAAGCACTGGCGCTTCGCGGTCAGCGCGAGCGGCTGCTCGGTGCGGAGCTGACTGACGCTGGGATGGTCGGTGGGCCGGAGGACCTGGCACCCGAGCGCGAGCGTGCGCGCCACACGGCGGAGGCGCTCGGGGGCCTCAAGCGCAGCGAGGTCCAATGCATGCTGCTCAAGGCGCTCGGCTACTCCTACGAGGAGATCGCGACCCGCACCGGCTACAGCCGGACGAAGGTCAACCGCTCGCTGTCGGAGGGACGGCAGCGGTTTCGCGAGCGTGTGGAGCAGATCCGCTCCGGCGCAGCGTGCGAAGGGTTCGAGTCGCAGATCGCGCTCGCTGAGCGCAAGGCCGTTCCCGCTGCAAAGCGTCAGCGTCTCGACGCACACCTGGCGGGCTGTGCAGGTTGCCGCGCACGGCTCCGTGAGCTGCGCACCGCGCCGCGCGTCGCGCTGCTGGCGCCTGTCGCGTGGCTGGCGGCGCTGAGGGGGAAGAGCAGCTTGCACGAGCGCATCGCGAGTGTTGCGGACAGGCTCGCGTCGCTAGTGGAGCCGTTCATGGCTCACAAGGTCACCGCGGTCGCCGCCTCGACGGTCGCACTTGCGGGGAGTGGTGTTGCTGTCGAGACGGAGCTGCAATCGAATCGCGGCGATCGGGCTCCCGTCGAGCGAGTATCTCGAGCGCAGGTGGAAGCGGGCGAGCAAGGTCGCGATGTGATTGTGCCCGTGAGCGCAGCCTCGCACGAAGATGGCGATCCGGCGGCTAAGCGCGCCGCGGCGCCGCGGCGAGCCCGCGCGGCCGCGGCGCGCCCGGGCGAGTTCGAGCCTGCCGCCGAGCCCGAACAACTGGCGGCCGCCCCCGCGATCTCCGGCCGGCACGCAACGACGCAATCCAAGACTTCTCGTGAATCGAAACCGTCGAGTGGCATGGAGTTCACGCCATGAGGATCATCTCCAAGGCCACGCTGACTTCCATGGCCGTACTGGCGGCCGCTGCGGGAACCGCGCACGCGGGCAGTTACGACGTCTATGCCTGCGGCGGGCCTGCGGGTAACGCGCAGTCGGCATTCCGGCCGGCCGCCGATCCGCTGATGAGCGCTTACTCGATCTGCCCGGCGTCGAACATCGCCACGGGAGTCGTCACGAAGGTTAGATCCGACGGCGGTGTGGCCCCATACCTGAGCGGCGCCTACCAGGTCTTCGACGCGCCGCCAGGGAACACACTGGAGAGCACCACGCTTTCGATAGCCGAGCTGCGGATGGAGAAACACTGGACCGTGGGCATCGTCGCCTACGACCAATTCGACGGTGGAGAGGTCGTGTTCGGGTGCCAGGCCTGGCTGCCGGGCTGCGACATAGCCACGCCGGCCTTCTACGGACCGGTGACCGTGGGGCTGGGGGGACGGCGCAGCTTCAGGCTCGAAACGCGTTGCGGGAGCCTCTCGGGATGCAGCGCGACATCAACCGGCAAGACTCCGGCCAATCGGGCGATATTCTCGGCCACCCAGATCAGTGTGCGCGTACGCGATGACGGGATTCCTCGAATGAGACCGATCGGCGGCAACGCGTGGATGAGCGGATGGCACCGTGGTATCGAAGCCGTCCAATTCACGTCGGCCGACTGGAGCGGCATCCGCTTGCACCGCCTCTACGTAAACGGAGCGCTCGAGCGGGAAGACGACCTTCTCGATGCTCGCTGGCCCGCCGGGATCAGGTGTGACTACACGAGACCACAGCCGTGCACCTCGGGGACCACCGGCTCGATGGACGTCGACACCAAGCGCCTGCCCGACGGCGAAAACAGGCTGCGCTTGGAGGCGGTCGACCCGGCCGGCAACGTGGGAGCCAGCCAGCGAACGATCAGGGTGGACAACACGGCTCCGGCGAAGGTGAGTGCGGCCACGGTCGAAAACGGAGACGGCTGGCGCCGAAGCAACGGCTACTCCGTTGGGTGGGAGAATCCGCCGGGCCAGATCGCGCCGATCGATCGCGCCCACTACAGCCTCTGCCCGGCTGGCGGCGGGGCCTGTGTCGATGGAGAGCGGGCGGGTGAGGCGATTGTCCCCGTGGACACGCCGGAGGCGCAGCCACCTCCCGCAATCGACCGCATCGATTCGATCGAGGTTCCGGAGCCGGGCGACTACGAGCTGCGGGTCTGGCTTCGTGACGCCGCGGGCAACGCCGATCATGACCGCGCCAGCGACGCGCTGCACCTGCGCTTCGACGACCGCCCCCCGGCGGCCAGCTTCGAGTCCCAAGCACTCTCGGACCCGCTCGCGGTGAAGCTGTCCGTCAGCGACGCGCACTCGGGCGTCACGTCCGCCGCGATCGAGATCCGCCGCGCCGGAACGGACGAGTGGCACGCGATGGAAACCCAGTTCGCTGGCCCTCGCGCGGCGGCTCGCATCGACGATCTCGCGCTTCGCGACGGCGTCTACGAGTTGCGCGCGCGTGTCGCGGACAGGGCGGGCAACGAAACGGTGACCGATCATCGCGGCGACGGGTCGAAGATGGAGCTGCGGCTGCCGCTTCGATCGACGATCAGGATCGACGTGCATCCCGGCCTCGTAGTGGAACGAAGCACGTGCAGGCGCCAGCGCCGCAGACGTTGCCCAGCTCTAAAGCCCGTCACGACTCGCTCCGATGGAAGCTCTGTGCTGCGCGGCCGGGTCAGCTCACCGTCGGGCGACGCGCTGGCTGGCATCCAGCTGAGCGTGATGGAGCGCGCCAGAACCGGACAGCCGCTGTCGCGATCGGCGCTTCGCACCGACGAGTCGGGTCGGTTCGTCCACCACAGCGGCGCCGGTCCGTCCAGAGTGATCACGTTCGAGTACGAGGGCGACCGGATCACCCGGCCCGCGGTCGCGCGCAGCGAGCTTCGGGTGCGGGCACGCAGCTCGATTGGCGTGACTCCGCGCCGATCGTCGAGCGGGCGAGCGGTCGCATTCGCCGGCAGGCTGGGGGGCGGTTTCGTGCCGCCGGGCGGCAAGCTGGTGCACCTTCAGGCCCACTACAGAGGGCGCTGGCGCACGTTTGCCACGCCGAGGACATCGCCCAACGGAGCCTGGCGCCATCGGTACCGCTTCGGTGCGACGGTCGGGCGCCTCGTCTATCGCTTCCGGGCCGCGATTCCGCGGGAGGCTGCTTACCCGTTCGAGTCGGCACGCTCGCGCACTGTGCGGGTCGTCGTGCGCGAGTAGCATTCCAAGGCGCTTGCGGCCCACTTCCGGCGCTCGTCAGCGACAATACGAGTGTGATCGTCAAGGAAACGCTGAGAGCGCTGGCGACTCTGCGCCCCGCGGGCCACAAGATCCTGAGCCTCTATCTGAACCTCGACCCGAGCGAGTTTCCGACTCCGCGTGACCGCGCGACCGAGCTGGACTCCCTGCTCACGACCGCGGAGCACGCGCTGCGCGAAGACAGCCTCGATCGCGCCCAGCGGCAGGAGCTGAAGCACGACATCGAGCATGTGCGCGAGTGGTTCGAGAAGCAGTTCGACGCCTCCGGCACACGCGGGCTGGTCGTGTTCGCCGCCTCCGGCGCCGACCTGTTCGAGGTGCACACTCTCGCGCGACCGATCAGCAGCGAGGTCGTGATCGACGATTCGCCTTTTATAGAGCCGCTCACGGCGATGCTGGGCGGCGACAGTTACTGCGTGCTGCTGATCAATCGACAGATCGCACGCATTCTCACAGGCAACGCTGACCGGATGAGCGAGATCTCCGCGATCGTCGACGATGTGCACAGTTGGCACGACCAGGGCGGATGGTCACAGGCACGTTTCCAGCGTGGCATCGCCAAGGAGGTGCACGACCACGTCAAGCACGCGGCCGATGAGCTGTTCAGTCTGTTCAAGCGCGGCCATGTGCAGCGTCTGATCATCGGCGCTCAACCCGAATCGCGTGGGGAGGTCGAAAAGAGTCTGCACAGTTACCTGCGCGACCGGATCGTTGGCTGGATCGACATCGACATGCGCTCGACCCCGACCGAGGTTGCGCGACGCGCCTCGCCGACCATCGTCGAGGACGAGCGCAAGCGTGAGCAGCAGTGGTTGGAGCGGCTGCAAGCCGAGCTGGGGCGTGACTCGCGCGGAGTCTGCGGGCTTGCGGACACGCTCGGAGCCCTCAACGAGCGCCGTGCAGAGACCCTGCTGGTCCGCGAGGGTTTTCGCGCTCCCGGATACGCGACCGCCAGCGCCGATTTTCTGGCGACCGAGCCGGGCTCTTCGCCGCGTGGAGAGGAGCTGGCGCCGCACGAGGACGTGATCGAGCCAGCGATCGAGAGCGCGCTCGAGCAGTCGGCCGAGATCGCCGTGATTCGTCATGCGCCGGGGCAGCTCGACGCGCTCGGATCGATCGGCGCAGTGCTGCGTTTCTAGCTTCGGCAGGCGCGCCACAGCCCGAACGCCCGTGTCCTGGCGCTGCGCTGAAGCGTCGCGAAGCGTGTCGCGAACTTGGTGTTCGGTGGAATCGCCAGCGTGCGGGCGTAGCCCCGGGCCATCAGCTCCGCGTTCACGAACGTCGCCGGTGGATCAACGAGGCGGACGTAGGCGAGCAGGCGCCCGTAGCGATCGAAGGCCTCCCGGCCAACCTCCAGGTGCACACGCTCGCCCTCGACGAGCCGGCGATTGAAGTTGCTCGCGGCCTTGCCGAAACATTGCGGCGGCTCGCCCGGCTTGACGGTCTCCGGCGTGTCGACACCTATGTAGCGCAGGGTTCGCTGCGCATTGGCGCGGTCGAGGCTGACGACGACTGTGTCGCCGTCCACGACGCGGCGCACCCTGGCGGTCACCGAGGCGCCGGCGGTCAACGCCGGATCCTTGCCGTGCGGAAGCAACTCGAGGTCACCGAGCCCGACCACGGTGAGCAGTGCGAACAGGACGATCCAGGAGGTCGCTTGCTTCCAGGACACTGACCCAGCCTAGAGCGCGCAACGAAACAGCAGAGCGTCAAATACGAATGCTTGCGCGCGAGTTCGTCACTCTTCGGTGTCGGGTGTGCGGCGTGCTCGCTTGCGCTCGCTTGCGCGTCGTTTCCCGGCCAGCCTCCGCTCGCGCGATGCGGCCGTCGGCTTGGTCGGCCGACGCTTGCGCGGGACCGCGAGCGCGGCCGCCAGTCGCTCGCGCAGGCGTTCGAGTGCCAGTTCGCGATTGCGCGCCTGACCGCGCGCGTCCTGCGCGACAGCGGTCACCTGCTCTCCGAGGCGCGAGACGACGCGCCGCTTCTGAGCATCGCTGAGCGATCCCGATGCCGGTACGTCGAAGACCGCCTCGACGCGTGAGGCGGTGACATTGGCATGCTGTCCACCCGGGCCGGATGAACGGCTGGTGCGTAGCTGAATCTCCGCGAGCGGCAGCTTGACGCTGCGCGTGACCGGCATCGGATCTTTCATTGCCTCAGCTTGCTTGAGCGACTGGAGCGTCCGGCTGGTAACGGTAGCCGAAACCACGCACCGTCTCGATCGGCTCTGCCTGCGCATCCTCGCGAAGCTTCCGGCGCAAGTAGCCAACGTACAGCTTGACCTGGTCCCTCGATGCGCCCGCCGACCCCCACACCAACTCGAGCAGCTGGTCGCTGGACAGCACTTGGTTCGGGTTGCGAACGAATGCTGCGAGCAATCTGAACTCGAGCGGCGTGAGCTTCACTTCCTTGCCCTCGACGGTGACCTGCGCGCGCGCGAAGTCGACCGTCACAAGCGGATCCTTCAGCACTTCCGAGGCCTCGCCTTCGACCCCCGAGCCGCGGCGCAGCAACGCCTCGACGCGGGCCACGAGCTCCTGGCGTCCGAACGGCTTGGTCACGTAGTCGTCGGCGCCCGATCTCAGTCCCTGGACCTTTTCCAGCTCCTGACCGCGAGCCGTCAGCATCAACACGGGCACCTCGCTCATGCTGCGAATGCGCGACAGTGTCTGGAAACCGTCCATACGCGGCATCGAAACGTCGAGCAACACCAGGTCCGGGCGGTGCTTGAAGAACTTCTTGAGCCCCTCCTCGCCGTCGCCGGCCTGGAGCGTTCCGATTCCGGCTCGCTGGAGCAGTGTGCAGACCAGGGTGCGTATGTCGGAATCGTCATCGACGATCAGGACACTGGAGGGGGAGGGCGAGCTGTTCATACCGTTTTCATACGGACCATCGGCAGGTTCAGCGAGAAACCGTAGGCTGGCTGCGCAAGACCATCGTTCGGGCTCGTTGGCCGGCGGCCTGTCGCGGTACGGACCGTCCAGTCACTCTGGACGCCGGGAGCCATCCGATGCGGTCCGCGAGCCCATTCGAAAGGGGTTCCAAAGCGCATACTGGATTCATCCCGGTGCCAGACCGCCTTCCTCCGAGCGATCCCGATATTGCTTGCATCTAGGGACCACAAGATCTCGTCGCGAAGCCCCTCTTCCACACCTCCCAGGGCGCCAACGGCGGGGATTCACAAAAATCCACGGGCATCTCAAGAGGCGGCCGAGGGGCAACGGCCGCCTCTTGGACTGTCCGGGGCGAGGGCCCGGCGCAGCTCCGCGACCGCCGAAGATCGCCGATTCGGCTTCCGATTCAGTAGTTCTCCGACACGATCTCGGCGGAGGTCCACCGATGGCGCAGCCGCCCCGTCGCCCTAGGTTGCTGGGGTGACTGCGACGGCGTCGAGAAGTAGAGTCGTGCCCATGGCGGCCAAGGCCAAGGAGAGCAAGGAGAAGAGTTCCAAGCGTACGACGATCGTGATCGCCGACGATCACGCTGTCGTGCGCAGCGGTTTGCGCATGCTGCTGGACGCCGAGGATGGCTTCGAGGTCGTGGCCGAGGCCGGCGATGTCGATGCGGCCAGGAGGTACGTGCTGGGCCACAAGCCGGTCGTGCTCGTACTCGACCTCAACATGCCGGACGGTCCAAGCCTTCCGGCGATCCCGGAGATTCTCGAAGCGTCTCCCAATACCAAGGTGGTCGTTCTCACGATGCAGGACGATCCGGCTTTTGCGCGCGAGGCCATGCGCGCCGGCGCGCTCGGCTACGTGCTCAAGGAAGCCGCGGACGAGGAACTGGTCCACGCGGTTCGCTTGGCGGCTGAGGACCAGACGTACATGCATCCGAGCCTTGGCGCACGGCTGGCGGCTGAGCCGGACGAGCGTTCGTCTCGTGGCGATCTCACGGATCGCGAGGTGGAGGTACTGCGGCTGATTGCGCTTGGCCACACCAACAGCGAGATCGCCGAGCAGCTGTTCCTGAGCGTGCGTACGGTTGAGTCACACAGAGCGCACATCCAGCAGAAGCTGGGTCTCTCCACGCGCGCCGAACTGGTGCGCCATGCGCTCGACACCGGTTTGATCACGACCTGAACGGGAGGAGCGGCGACGTCGGGCCAGCTGGCCCTGCTCGAGGCGCTGTAAACGGCCAATGGACTACCTGACCCTCGTGCTTGCCGCGAGCGGGACCGCGTTGGCGACCGGCGTTGGCGCGATCCCGGTGTTCCTGCTCGGAAGTCGCGCCGAGCGTCTGCGTTCCGGCATGTGGGGCTTTGCGGCGGGGACAATGGGAGTGGCTTCCGTGGTCGGGCTGCTGCTGCCCGCGTTCAACGAGGGCTCGGACACCGCGGTGTGGTCCGGTGTGGTTGCCGGGGCCGCCTTCGTATTGGCCACGCAACTGCTGCTCAAGAACCGCGAGCCGCGGGTCGCGGGCCTGCGCGGCAGAGACGTGCGCAGCTCGGTGCTCGTGTTCGCCGTGCTGTTCGTGCACTCGGCGCCGGAAGGACTGGCGATCGGAACCGCCTATGCGTCCCACACCGGCGGTCTTGGGCTGTTCGTGATTCTCGCAATCGCCTTGCAGAACGTGCCCGAGGGAACGAGCGTCGCGATCCCGATGGCACAGGCGGGCTTCAGTGCTCGCCAGCAGTTCTGGGCCGCGGTCGGGACGAGCGCGCCGCAGCCGGTCGCCGCGGTGGCGGCGTTCGCACTCGTGGACGCGGTTGCCGGCCTGCTCCCGTTCTCGTTCGGGTTCGCCGCGGGCGCGATGTTCGCACTGGTGGCGATCGAGCTGGCTCCGAGGGCACTCGTCGCCGGCTGGCGTGGCGCCCTCGCCGGTGCGACCGCCGGCGCCGCTTTGATGCTGGCGCTGAGCGCGCTGCTGGGCGTGTGAGCAACTCCGGCGCGGAACCGTCGATTCGGGCTGCTGCGTCACCCAATAGCGCCGACTTACACAACTTTCACCTGAAGTGACGAGAATCAGAGCATTGTGAAGATCCTGGTAGTGGACGACGAGCCTGCGGTGCGCGATTCGCTGCGGCGGGCGCTCGCGCTCGAGGGTTACGAGATCGAGCTTGCGGAAAACGGACAAGCGGCGCTCGCTAGCCTTGGCCCATCGTCTTTTGACGCGGTCGTGCTCGACGTGCTGATGCCCGGAATGGACGGCCTCGACGTGTGTCGCACGATGCGGGCGTCGGACGACGCCACTCCGGTTCTGATGCTGACCGCAAGGGATGCGATCGGGGACCGAGTTGCGGGGCTGGACGCCGGAGCCGACGACTACCTCGTCAAGCCGTTTGCGCTCGAGGAGCTACTCGCACGGTTGCGCGCGCTGCTGCGGCGTGGCTCGCCGTCCGAAGGTCACATGCTGCAGTTCGCCGATCTGCGCCTCGATCCGGTCGCACGGCAGGCGTTTCGTGGTGAACGAGAGCTGAATCTCAGCCGGACCGAGTTCCTGCTGCTCGAGCTGTTCCTGATCAACCCGCGCCGGGTGCTCACGCGCGAGATCATCTTCGACCGAGTTTGGGGCTACGACTTCGGCCCCCAGTCGAACTCCATTTCCGTGTACATGGGTTACCTGCGCCGCAAGACCGAGGAGGGCGGTGAGCCACGGCTGCTGCACACTGTGCGCGGCTTCGGCTACGTGCTGCGCTCGGGGGACTAGATGATCAATTCCGAATTCCCCGCACCCACGGATGACGCTGCGAATCCTCGCTGGAACGTCGTCCTCGGGCTCGCTGATGCAGAAAGCATCAGCCTCGCCAGCGCCGCAGGTGCGTGCGAGCGCGAAGCGCGAGATCCTCGTCCAACTCGATTCTCGCGCCCCCGTGGGCACGCGGATTCGGAATCAATCATCTCGTGAGCCTACGCGCGCGCATATCGCTTGCGGCGGCAGCGGCGGTCGCGGTCGCAATCGTCGGTGCCTCGATCGCCGTGCACACGATCGTACGCTCGGAGCTGCGCGGCCAGATCGACGACTCGCTGCAATCGCGAGCCACGGTCGCGCGCGCGTTCGCCATCGAGCGGCTTGCGCAGTTTCCCGACATCAGGCAGCTTCCGCCACCACCGTTCGGTGAGGCTCCCGGAGTTGCCCAGGTGATCCGCGCCGACACGGACGAGTCGTTCCCCCTGCGCGGCTCGCCCCGCCTGCCGACCGACCCTCGAGCCCGGGAAGTGGCACTCGGCCGGCGCGGTGCGCTGTGGCGCGACGTGACCGTCGACGGCACACACTTGCGCGTGCTGACCGTGTCGCTGGCCAACGGCGTCGCGATCGAAGTCGGGCGGCCGCTGACGGCGGTCGATCGCACGATGCGGCATCTCACCACGGCGCTCTCGATCGTCGCCCTCGTCGGGATCGGCCTGGCGCTGCTGCTGGGGTGGCTCGTGTCGCGCGCGGCACTGGTGCCGGTGCGGCGCCTGACCGAGACGACCGAACGCGTGACCGTCACGCACGATCTCGGTCAGCGCATCGCGGAGCCTGGAGGCGACGAGCTCGGCCGGCTCGCCCATAGCTTCAACGAGATGCTTTCGGAGCTGGACGACTCTGTTCGCTCGCAGCGCCGGCTGGTCGCTGACGCGTCGCACGAGCTGCGTACGCCCCTCACCAGCCTGCGCACGAACATCGAGGTGCTGCAACGCTCGCGCGACATTCCGCCGGCAGAGCGCAAGCGGCTGCTGTCGGACATGCTCGACCAACAGACGCAGCTGACGGGACTGGTGACCGACCTGATCGACCTCGCTCGGGGCGACGAGCACACCGACCAGCTGGAGGATATTCGGTTCGACGAGCTGGTGCGCGACGCGGTGCGTCGAGCGCATGCGCACGCTCCGGAAGTGCGCTTCGAAACCGATCTCGAACCGTACGTTGCGCATGCAGACCGTGCGCGTCTCGATCGAGCGGTCACCAACCTGCTGGACAACGCCGCAAAATGGACCGCCGACGGAGCACCGATAGAGGTGAGCGTCCGCGACGGCACCCTGGTCGTGCGCGATCATGGCCCGGGCTTCGAGGAGCAGGACCTGCCGCACGTATTCGATCGCTTCTACCGGTCTTCGGCCGCGCGCAGGATGCCCGGATCGGGGCTCGGGCTGGCGATCGTGCGCCAGGTGGCCGAATCGCAGGGCGGATCGGTCAGCGCGGAGAACGCGCCCGGCGGAGGAGCCTTGCTGCGGTGGACTTTCGCGAGCGCATGAGCCGGCGTCGTTTTCTGGAGGCTCGCCTCGCCAGCCTGTTCATCCCGCGATCGCGCGCGATTCGCTCCACCTCCTGCAGGTCGGCGGCGCTGTTCAACCGGCCGGACTGAAGGCGGCGGATCAAGATCTCGTCTGTCTTGGTCTCGTCCACAGCTTCAGGGTGACAGGTCGCCAGGTCCTACTGGTGATGATCGCGTTAAGGCGCGGAGTGGCCGTGGGGTCCACTAGCCAGCGGCGCTGCCGGCCACGCCCCGGGTGTGATCGGGCTCGATCGGGAAGGTCGCGTGGATCGAAGCGCCGCTTCCGGGCGCCGAGTAGATCTCCAGCTCGCCGCCGGCGAGCGTGACTCGCTCGCGCATGCCGACCAGGCCGAAACCTCCGCTCGCGAGGTCGGGTTCGAATCCTGAGCCGTCGTCGCGGACGGAGACCTCCACGATCTCGCCCACGCGCGACACCGACAGCCATACATGCGAGGCCGACGCGTGCTTGGACACGTTCGTCAGCGCCTCCTGGACCAGTCGGTAGACGGTGCTTTCCAGCTCGGCCGGAAGGCGTGCGCCGGAAAGCCCCAGCTCGAGCTCGGATTCGATCTTGAGGTCGTAGGCGACCGCGGAACGCTGAACGAGGCTTTCGAGCGCGGGTTCGAGTCCGATCTCGTCGAGCGCGGCCGGCCGCAGCTCCGTGATCAGGCTGCGGAGGCTCGTGATCTCGACATTGATGTGGTCAACCGCCGCGCGTGCAGCTGACTCGAGCGCAGCGGACCCTCCCTTTCGCAGTGCGGAAGCGAGCAGCATTTGCAGGCCTCCCAGCCCTTGCAGCGTCTCGTCGTGCAGCTCCCGGGCCCAGCGCCGGCGCTCCTGCTCGGACGCTTCGATGCTCGAGCGCACCCGGTCCTCCTGCACCGACTTCGCTGTCGCGACGGCGGTTGCCGCGCTGGCTGCAAACGCCTGCAGCAGGTGCGAGTCCTCAGTCGTGAAGGCCGGACCGGCGCTCGTACGGTCGAAGCCGGCGATGACTCCAAGATTCTCCCCCCGAAAGACGAGCGGAGCGAGGATCGCCGTGTCGGCCCAATCGTCGCCGCGGTCGCCGAGTGCGAGTCGCAGACGTGAAGATACGTCGGGCACCAGTTCCACCATGCCCCTGCGCAGCACCTCTCCCGGCAGGGTGCCCTCGATCGGAATGCGCCGATCGAGGAGGTTCGGCGGCACCTGGCCGGCGGTTGCCTCGACACTCAGGTGCTTGCCCCCGGCGAGCAGGATCACGAGCGATTTTGCCGCGATCAATGCCCGGCCGCGCTTGACTATCAGCTCCAGCACGCGCTTGAGGTCGGTTTCACCGCCCAGCGCGAGGGCGATCTCGGTGGTCGCCTCGAGCCCTTCCACAGCGCGCTCGAGTTCGTGACGATGCTGCTGCGAGCCTTCGTAGAGCCGGGCGTTCTCGATCGCGATCGCGGCCCAGGCGGCCAACGTCACGGCTGAGTCTTCATCGACCTGATCGAACTCACCGTTCTGCTTGTCGGTCAGGTACAGGTTGCCCCACGCTTGGCCGCCGATCTCGATCGGCACGCCGAGGAACGACTTCATCACCGGGTGACCGACGGGAAAGCCGTAGGAATCCGGGTGCTCGCCGACGTTCGTCAGTCGCAGCGGTCTCGGGTCTTGGATCAACAGGCCGAGCACGCCGCGTCCGCGGGGTATGTCGCCGATCCGCTTGCGCGTGGTCTCGTCGATTCCAAGCGCGATGAAACGCCCGAGCTGGGCGCGGCCGGGGTCGAGTACGCCCAACGCCGCATAGCGTGCGCCGGTCAGTTCGCGGGCGGCTTCGAGCACCTGCCGAAGGACGGACTCGAGGTCGAGGTCCCCGACCAGCGTTCGCCCGACCTCGATCAGGCGTCGCAACCTCGCTTCGTCGAGTGTCTCAGTGGACATGGCTTGCATCCGTAGATCCTACGGTGGCGGGCACGGTAGCCGAATCGGATGCTGATCGGCACAGGCCTGATTAGCCTTGAGGCGACGCCCGTGGAGCGAGGAGCGAAAAGAGGAGAAAGGCCAGCCAATTATTGCCCGCCGCAGGAAGTCAGTCGTAATCGTCGCCGGCGGCGGTGTGGCGGCGCTCGAGGCGATGCTCGCGCTCAACCATCTGGCCTCCGAGTTCGTGGAGGTCGAGTTGCTGAGCCCGGACAGCGAGTTCGTGTACGTGCCCCTTTCGGTTGTTGAGCCGTTCCAGCAAGCCGAGACCCCGAGCTTCGACCTCGATGACATCACCCGGGAACTGCGTGTGCAACAAGTTCGCGACACGCTGACGGCGGTGGACTGCGACCGGCAAACGATCAGGACGGGCTCGGGTGACGAGCGCCACTACGACGCATTGATCATTGCGATCGGGGCGAAGGCGTCGCCGGCGGTGGATGGAGCGCTCACCTTCCGCGGGCCGCACGACCGCGACGCGGTCGGACGACTGATCGCGGAGGTCGAGCAGAGCCGCGTGAACAGTGTGGCATTCGTGGTGCCGTCGGGCACGGTGTGGCCGCTGCCGCTCTACGAGCTGGCGCTCATGACGAGTGAGCGGCTTGCGGCGCTCGGTCTGACTGATACGCAACTGTCGTTGGTCACGTCCGAGCAGGCGCCCCTGCGTCTATTCGGACGCAAGGCGAGCGACGAGGTGGCGGCTCTGCTTGCGAGCAGGCGCATCGATCTGCGCACGTCGAGCCATTCGGCGGGGGTCAAAGACGGCGTGTTGCTGCTCGTGCCGGGGGTGAGCGTGGCCGCTGAGCGCGTGATCGCCGCGCCCAGGCTAACCGGCCACAGGCTGCCCGGCATCGCGCAGGACCCGAACGGATTCCTGCGAATCGACGGCTACGGGTTGGTCGAGCAGACGAGCGATGTCTACGCTGCGGGCGACGTGACCAGCTTCCCGATCAAACAGGGCGGAATCGCTGCCCAGCAGGCCGATGCCGCGTCGGAAACGATCGCGAATCGATTCGGGGCGGCGATCACGCCTCAGCCCTTCCGGCCGGTGTTGCGCGGCCTGTTACTCACCGAAGCGGGGCCGCGCTACCTGCGCACCGAAGTCGCAGGGGGAGTGGGCGACGTAGCGGGCTTCTCGAAGCAGCCCTTGTGGTGGCCGCCGGGCAAGATCGCCGGCCGCTATCTGTCGCCCTACCTCGCACGCAAGGGCCTTGACACCGCCGGCTCGATGATCGCCACATGAACGGCAGCGGTCGTAGGTTCGTGATCGGCTTCGACGGCGCGCGCGCCTCGCTCGCCGCCCTGCGTGCCGCGGTCGCGATGGCCGAGCCGCCCGACTCGCTGACAGTCATCCACGCGTACTGGATCCCGCCGGAGGTCCGGTACTACGAGTTTTTCGACGATGTCGAGCACAAGTTCGCCGAGGTCGGGCACGAGGTGCTGGAGCCGGCGAAGCGCGAGCTGTCCAAATCGGGGCTGACCGTCGACTACGAAGCGCTCCCCGGCAAGGCCGCAGACGTCCTGCGCTCGGTAGCCGGTGAGCGCGGTGCGAGTCTTCTTGTCGTGGGCACGCACGGCGAGAGTCGTGTGCGCTCGGCGCTCGGCTCGGTCACACACAAGCTGCTGCACGATCCGCCGTGCCCGGTGCTGGTAGTGCCATCATAGGTGCGGCCGCCGTAGGCGGATTAGCCGAGCTCTACGCGCTCGATCAGCTGAGGCTCCACGGGCCGGTCGGCTCCGTCTGTCTCGGTCGCCTCGATCTCATCGATCGCATCCATCCCTTCGGTCACGCGCCCGAAGACGGTGTGCTTGCCGTCGAGCCAGGAGCACTCGGCCGCGGTGACCACAAAGAACTGCGAGCCGTTGATGTCCGGCCCGGCGTTCGCCATCGCGAGTGCGCCGCGCGCGATCTTGTGGTCGTTGATCTCGTCGGCGAACTTGTAGCCCGGGTCACCGGTTCCGGTACCCAGCGGACAGCCGCCCTGGATCATGAAGTCCTTGATCACGCGGTGAAAGATCAGCCCGTCGTAGAAGCCGTCGGCCGAGAGTTTCTGGAAGTTCTCCACGGTTTTGGGCGCGTCGTCTTCGAACAGCTCGATCGCCACGGGGCCGCGGTTCGTGTGGAGTGTTGCCGTGGACACGACGCATAAGCTATCGCGGCTGTTCCGGACGCTTTGGCCCATAATCTCGCCATGCAATCAGGAAAGGTAGAGGCCATCTATCTCGGCTCCGGCGCCGAGCGACTCCCTGCGATGGCACGGAGCGCGCGGGCGGTTCCGGGACGGGGGCTCGAAGGCGACCGCTACTTCGAGCGCAGCGGCACGTTCTCCGACAAGGGGTCGGGCAATGGTCGTGACCTGACCCTGATCGAGAGCGAGGCGCTGATGGAGCTCGCGCGCGACCAGGACATCGAGCTACGTCCCGAGCAAGCGCGCCGCAACGTCCTCACCAGCGGCGTTGCGCTCAACGACCTCGTTGGTCGTCGCTTTCGTGTCGGCGAGGTCGAGTGCATCGGGCGCCGGTTGTGTGATCCGTGTGCGCATCTCGAGGCGCTCACGCATCCCGGCGTGCTACGCGGTCTGGTCGATCGTGGCGGTCTGCGTGCGGACATCCTCACCGAGGGCCGCATCGCCACCGGCGACGAGCTGGTCGAGCTGGACGTCCGCAAGCCCGATGTTTCTTACGAGCTTTGAAGAGTTGCTCGCAACCGGCGCTGAAATGTGCTTTGCCATGCGAGCAAGCGTAGCGCCGGTTCGAGCTGGCATTCGCGTCGTGGACGCATCTCCTAGCGCGCCCTCCACCGCTTCGAGAACGCCGTAGGATTGCGCGCGTGAAGAAGCTAGTGGGGCTCCCACAAACGTTCCACCCGAAACTCCATGATCAGGCGACCCG